>JBLHMK010000041.1:0-18211 GCA_047621945.1 Flavobacteriaceae bacterium | reverse complement strand
CAGAGCGATTTA
This sequence comes from Flavobacteriaceae bacterium, assembly GCA_047621945.1. Classification (GTDB taxonomy): domain Bacteria; phylum Bacteroidota; class Bacteroidia; order Chitinophagales; family UBA8649; genus JAFMKE01. The sequence continues at coordinate 18,199 of JBLHMK010000041.1, read as the reverse complement.
ACACCATGCAAATGGGACTAGTTGCAGCACGGAGAGTGTTCTCATTGCTCGATCGCAAAGACCGAATTTCGAATGAAGGCACCATTAAGGATGTAGAAATTTCTGGAAAAATAGAATTCAAGAAACTTCAATTTGCATATACAACAGATGATTATGTATTAAAAGATATTTCTTTTCAGTTACCCGCTGGAAAAAGTTTGGCGATAGTAGGTCATACTGGATCTGGGAAAAGTAGTATTATTAATTTGATTAGCAGGCTATATAATTGGCAAGACGGGGACATCCTCTTAGATGACATCTCTGTAAAAGACTATGAATTAATCTTTTACAGACAACAAATTAGTACTGTTTTGCAAGATGTTTTCCTTTTTTCAGGCAGCATTTATGACAATGTTCGTTTATTGGATACGAGCATCACCGATGAAGAAATCAAAAAAGCAGCAGAATTGATCGGGGCAAATGAATTTATCGAACAATTACCCCAACAATATAATTATCAAGTTATGGAAAGAGGCGCAACCTTGAGTTTAGGTCAGCGTCAGTTAATTTCTTTTGTGCGTGCGTTAGTGTTTAATCCAAAAATATTAATTCTTGATGAAGCCACGTCATCCGTGGATACTGAGACGGAATTCATTGTACAAAAGGCGATAAATAAGCTCATTCAAAATAGAACTTCAATAATAATTGCACACCGATTGGCAACCATACATAGTGCAGATTTCGTGTTAATGTTAGAGAGTGGCACAATTGTTGATTTTGGTAGTAAGAGTGAATTACTAATCAAAGACGGGCCATTCAAAACCCTGTATAATAACTATTCGACCTAATCACCTTTAAGACAATGAAAAACTATTACTAATCTGCTTTCCCCTAGCATTCATAAACACTCATGCCCTATTCAGTATGAAATCGGGTGATGAAGACCTCATTAAAACCAGAAAACAGCACAAATAAAAGTAACCCAGCTTTGATTGTTCTTTATGTGCTTAGAGAGGAAACAAAAACCACCTTAAACTTAACATTGGAAAGAGGTGAATTGCCTGCATCTATCATAGTGCAAAGGAAAAATTCTAACGACATTTCCGAATATAATTCATTTAAAGAATTCACAGCAGAAGAAATAGAAATTTTACGTGAAGACAGCAAAATTATTTTTGAAGATAAATATCCAGAGTCTCGTAAACTTGATAGCTATTACCGTATAATCTATGAATACACAGACGGAGCTAAGAAGATTACTTCTGGAGTATTACTTGAAGGTCAAGTTGCCAATAATGAAGGGGTTTACGGAGACCAGGAGAAAGATACGAGTCTATTCGTTGATGAACGTCAGTAAGAAGCAGACAAAGGCGAACTATTAATTGCTGAAAGAGCAAAAGGTAAAGTAAGTCTTGTAGTGAAAAATAATGGAATACTTGAAGTTGGTCAATTAGTATACATCGAAAGAAAAACAAGCGATTATCTAGCAACTTTTAGAAGTATTAAGCAGTTGACTATAGAAAAACTTAAGCTACTTATTCGTTCAGGGCAAATTATCATTCAAGATAAATACCCCCCTTCATAAAAAATTTAAGCTCAATACCGTGTTGTAGTTAGTAATGATAATGAAACTATCTACGATTTTCCTGAAGTTGATTTAGTAAACATTCAAAAATCAAACACTACACATTAGTCATACATGATTAATTAGGCAGGTAAATGCTGCCAAGTTGTCACTTATTTCCGAAAGGCACAGACTTTGATTTAAACTTCTCAAATCAAAACAAGTTTAACTATGCAAAAAGGAAGTATTAATGTTCAAACGGAAAACATATTCCCCATTATTAAAAAATTCCTGTATTCCGATCAGGATATATTCTTACGAGAATTAGTTTCAAATGCTGTAGATGCGACTCAGAAACTCATCTTACTTTCAAAAAAAGGTGAATTCAAAGGAGACACAGGTAGCACTCAAATAGAAGTCGCCTTAGACGCTAAAGCAAAAACCCTTACTATTAGTGACAAGGGAATTGGGATGACTGCAGAAGAGATAGAAAAGTACATCAATCAGATTGCCTTCTCAAGTGCGGAAGAATTTGTAGAGAAGTTCAAAGGGATGGATGACAAAGCACAAATAATAGGTCATTTTGGCTTAGGTTTTTATAGTGCGTTTATGGTTGCGGATAATGTAGAAATCATTACCAAGTCTTATAAGAAATCGCCCGCATCGAAGTGGAAGTGTGACGGAAGCCCGAATTACACGATTGAAAAAGCGAAGAAAAAAGAAAGAGGAACTGACATCATTCTTCATATTAATGAAGATTCTATGGAATTTTTAGAAGAAGCTAAGATTCGAACATTACTAAATAAGTATTGTAAGTTCTTACCTATTCCAATTAAGTTTGGAGAAGAAAGTTATGAAGTAGCAACTGGAGAAAAAGATGCAGAAGGTAAAGATCTTATGGAATCCAAAACCAAGGATGCCATCATAAACTACACCTCTCCTGCTTGGATAAAATCTCCTAAGGAATTAAGCGATGAAGAATATCTAAATTTCTACCGTCAGCTTTATCCAATGAGTGAAGATCCAATGTTCTGGATTCATCTTAACGTAGATTTCCCATTTAAGTTAACTGGAATTCTATATTTCCCGAAATTGAAGAAAACTTATGAAGTTCAGAAGAATAAGATTGGTTTGTACAGTAATCAAGTATTCGTAACAGATAGTGTAGAAAACATTGTACCCGAATTCTTGACCATGCTTCATGGCGTAATTGATTCTCCAGACATTCCACTTAACGTATCTAGAAGTTACTTACAGAGTGATACGAATGTAAAGAAGATCACAGGTCATATAAGCAAGAAAGTTTCAGACAAACTTGTTGAGTTGTTTAAAAAAGATAGAAAATCTTTTGAAGACAAATGGGAGAGCCTAGGTGTATTTGTAAAGTATGGTATGCTCAGTGATGAAAAATTCTTTGACAGAACTAAAGAAGCTTGTTTACTAGAGAATACCAAAGGAAGTTTTAAAACCATTGAAGAGTATGGAGAGCAAATAAAAGCACTTCAAACTGATAAGGATGGAAAGATTGTTCATTTATATACAAATGACGTTGAAGCCCAAGATGCTTATGTGAGCGCGGCTGAATCCAAATCTTTTGATGTTTTAAAAATGGATGCCTTAATTGACAATCACTTTATCCAACAATTAGAATCTAAAAATTCAGATTCAGTATTTAAGCGTGTTGATGCAGATACCTTAGATAAATTGATTGAAAAAGATGAAAAAATGGAATCCGTGCTTAATGAAAAAGAGCAGGAGAAACTTAAAAAAGCATTCGAGGAAACAATAAGTGACACTAATGTATCAGTTGAATTAAAACCACTTTCACCTGAAGATATGCCAGTTATCATTACACAAAGTGAATGGTTAAGAAGAATGAAAGAGATGCAACAACTTGGAGGAGGTGGTATGCCTTTCATGGGTGACATGCCTGGAGGATTAAATCTTGTGGTAAATACCAATCATCCTTTAGCTGGAAAAATTCTCAAGAAAGGAAAAAACCAAAAAGAAGAGATTCAGCAGCTTTATGACCTTGCCCTTCTAGGCCAAGGCATGTTAAAAGGCAGAAAGTTAACCGATTTCATTCAACGAAGTGTGAAAGAATTAGTCTAAGCTTTTAATTGATAGATAAAAAAAGGCGGCCCCAAATGGAGCCGCCTTTTTTTATTCCCTATTGAGGATAATTACTTATTCCCAATAGGAGCTTGATTCATTAAATTTAAGAATTGATCCAGTTTAGGCATTACAACTATAACAGTTCTTCTGTTCGTTGATTGACCTTCCGCATTATCATTACTTACCTTAGGATTAAATTCTGATCGTCCACCTGCTGTCATACGCCCCGGAGCTACATTAAATTTATCTTGGAGAATTCGCACTACAGCAGTTGCTCGCATGGCACTCAAATCCCAATTATCTTTTACAACACCTGAACCATTATAAGGCACATTATCCGTATGACCTTCAACGAGAACGTCATAGTCATCATAATTATTAATAATCTTAGCGACCTTAGCTAAAACCGTTTCCGCTGTAGGCAGAACTTCATAGCTTCCCGACTTATAAAGCATTCCATCGGCTAAAGAGATAAAAACAACGCCCTTCAATACTTTTACATCCACATCACTATCATTAATGTTATCCAATGATTTCTTCAATGAATTGGAGATATGAAGATTTAATGAATCATTCTTAAACTTGCTAGCAACTAATTGCTTAATGTAAGTATTTGATTTATCTATTTCATCCAACAACTTCGTAATATTAGTTGACCCTTGAGAAGAATTCGCTAAACAAGCTTCTAAAGATTTCTGTAAAGCATCGTTCTGCTTTTGAGCTAAAGCAATATTGTCTTTTAAACCATCAGCTTTTACAGCCAGCTCACCATAAGCTCTATCCTTTAACATTAATTGCTCTTCACAATCATCATTCATAGTTTGCAATTCTGCAAATTTTTTCTTTGAAACACATGAACCCAGTAGCATTAATACTGCAAGTCCAAAAATCCAATTATAGTTTTTCATTATTAAAATTTTATCAAAAGTAAATCTTAGTTTAATACCTAGTACATAGCTTTGACTTTAGTTGTGTAATTTTAAAGTAAATTAACCAAATAAAAACTTAGCTGAAGTGTAAACTTACGCAATACAACAGCTATAATCAAATCCTATAAAATTAGGAATAGGTGGCATTGTTTTCAATATTTATACTTATCTTTGCACTCCTATTTTAAAAAATGGAAAATAAATTTTTACAAGAGTTCAAAATTCCTTTTGTAGGAATGAAGAAGCAGCTCTATCAGTTTGAATACCTGATTGGCGACGGATTCTTTCAAAATTTCCCTGAAAGCGACCTTGATAAGTGTTCGATTGAAGTGAAAGTTGATTTTGACAAAAGGGAAAATTTCTTTTTGTTGACATTTTATATAGATGGGACAGTAGAAATTCCGTGTGACAGATGCACTGAACCTTTCAACCAAGATGTTTTTGGTGATTATGAGGTAGCAGTTAAATTTGGTGAAACGGACAATGTAGAGCAGATAGACGAAGATGTTGTTTATATCTCTAAAAGTGATGATTTTATTGACGTATCGAACTTAATTTATGAATTTATTATTTTAAGTATTCCTTTACGTTGCGCGCACCCTGAAAATGACGAAGGGAATTCGGCTTGCAATAAAGAAATCATTAAAAAGCTACAAAAAGAAGACAAACCAAGTGCTGATCCAAGATGGGCAGCTCTTGAAAAATTAAAAATTAAAAAATAAAGCAAAATGGCACATCCTAAGCGTAAGATATCTAAGCAAAGAAGAGATAAAAGAAGAACGCATTACAAAGCTACTGCACCTACAATTTCTATTTGTAGCGCGTCTGGTGAAGCACACGTGCGTCACAGAGCTTACTTCGTAGATGGTGTATTACACTACAGAGGTAAGCAATTAACAGAAGCTTAATCCACTAAATGTCAGCCTTTAGAGCTAGCATTACCAGCGTTGCCGCTTATGTGCCTCCACATAAACTCACCAATGCCATGCTTGAAACCATGGTCGACACTTCCGATGAATGGATAGTTAGTCGCACAGGTATTAACGAGCGAAGAATTCTCAAAGAAAAAGATCTTGCCACCTCTGATATGGGAGCGGAAGCTGTTAAGCAGTTGCTTTCAAAACGAGGGATTGATGGCAGTGAAATCGAATTATTGATTTGCGCTACGGTTACTCCCGATATGCCATTTCCTGCCACCGCCAACTTAATATGTGACAAGAGTGGATTAACTAATGCATTTAGCTATGATTTAGGAGCAGCTTGTTCTGGTTTTCTTTTTGCCCTTGAAACGGGAAGACGATTTATAGAAAGTGGCGATTATAAAAAAGTTATTATAGTTGGCGCGGATACTATGAGTTCAATTATCGATTATTCCGACAGGAATACTTGTATCATATTCGGCGATGGAGCTGGAGCTGTTCTACTCGAACCTACGACGCAAATGGATATTGGCATCCAAGATAGCATCCTTAAAACAGATGGTTCAGGCTCAAAATACTTACATCAAAAAGCAGGTGGATCCTTAAACCCAACGAGTAAAGCAACCATTGAGAAAGGCATGCACTATGTTTACCAAGAAGGCAAGCATGTTTTCAAATTTGCAGTTTCTGAAATGTCCGGTGTATGTGAAAAAATATTAGCCAAAAATAATTTATCAGCAGATGATGTCGATTGGCTCGTACCCCATCAAGCTAACCTACGTATTATAGAAGCGACGCGCAAGCGCATTGATTTAGCTCCAGAAAAAGTAATGCTAAACATTCAAAAATACGGAAATACCACAGCCGGAACACTTCCAATTTGTTTAGCAGAATGGGAAGACAAGCTAAAGAAAGGGGATAAACTCATCTTAACTACATTCGGTGGTGGTTTTACGTGGGGTGCCGCATACTTAGTCTGGGCCTACTAAGCAGAATAAGCCTCTATTTAGCTTAAAATCTTTAGACTTATTTTACAGCTGAATCAAAAGCCTTTTCCAAAAAATACCTTACTTTTACAAGCCTAAACTATTTATATTTTATGGCATCAACTTCAGATATTCGAAATGGATTATGTATTAATTTTAATCATGACATATACCAAGTAGTAGATTTTCAGCATGTTAAACCTGGTAAGGGTCCAGCATTTGTTAGGACTAAATTAAAGAGTTTAACCTCTGGAAGGGTTATTGACAACACCTGGCCTTCTGGTCATAAAATTGAAGAAGTACGAATTGAAAGAAGAAAATTCCAATACCTTTATAAGGATGATATGGGTTTTCATTTTATGAATAGCGAAAATTTTGAACAAGTTAGTATTCCTGAAGAGTTGATTGAGCATAACGATTTCCTTCTTGACGGAATGAAAGTTGAAGCTTTGTTTAATGCCAGTACCGAAGAAATTTTAACTTGTGAACTACCTAAATGGGTTATATTAACGGTAACCTATAGTGAGCCTGGTGTTAAAGGTGACACGGCCACTAACACGATGAAACCAGCAACCTTAGAAACAGGTGCTGAAATCAATGTTCCTCTCTTCATAAATGAAGGAGATAAGGTTAAAATCGACACTAGTTCTAGAGCCTATATGGAGCGAGCTAAATAAATTAATCCAAATAAACTACTATGAATAATAAAGAAATACACGAATTAATCAAGCTAGTAGATAAAACAGACTTAGCTGAATTTAAAATGAGCTCAGGTGATTTTTCTGTCACCATACGTTCTAAAGATTTCTTCAAAGGAAAAACACAACAAGTAGTTTCAGTTATGCCAAACGCTTCTGGCGTGCAAGCAGCACCTGTAGCTTCCTCTCCAGCAGCAAGCACTGCATCTTCACCGACAGGTGATGATTCACAAGCTGCGGAATCAAAGTCTGAAGCAGATAGTCAATACACCGTATTTAAATCTCCAATGGTAGGTACCTTCTATAGAAAGCCTTCACCAGACAAAGAGTTTTTCATTAAGGTTGGAGACAAAATCAATAAAGGTGATGTAGTTGCCATTATTGAAGCCATGAAATTATTCAACGAAATTGAATCTGAAGTTTCTGGAACAGTAGTTAAGATTTTGGTAGACGATCAAACACCTGTTGAATACGATCAACCATTATTCTTGATAGATCCAGCTTAAGCAAAAAGCATTTCTTGTTAAAAGTGTTCCGAGCAACTAGCTCATGACACCTTATGCAAGTCGATTCTAACCACAAAATCAAAAGAAATGTTCAAGAAAATTCTCATAGCCAATAGAGGGGAAATAGCCCTTAGAGTAATCAGAACCTGTAGAGAAATGGGTATCAAAACTGTTGCTGTTTATTCAACCGCAGATAAGGACAGTTTACATGTTCGTTTTGCAGACGAAGCAGTTTGTATTGGTGGACCCAAAAGCATAGATTCTTATTTGAAGGTTGCTAATATAATGGCAGCTGCAGAAATTACAAATGCAGATGCTATTCACCCAGGGTATGGATTCTTAGCTGAGAATGCCACATTCGCAAAAATTTGTGAAGAAACAGGCATTAAATTTATAGGTCCAACCGCTGAAATGATTAATAAAATGGGTGATAAAGTCACCGCTAAAGAAACCATGATCGCTGCTGGAGTACCTTGTATTCCTGGCTCAGATGGTTTGTTAAGTAGCGTGAATAATGCCAAAAAAATTGCGGAAAAAATAGGCTATCCTGTAATCATAAAAGCAACTGCCGGCGGTGGTGGTAAAGGGATGAGAATCGTTACTAAGGAAGAAGAAATGGAGGCCGCATGGGACTCTGCAAGACAAGAATCTGCTGCTGCTTTCGGAAACGATGGCATGTACATGGAGAAATTTCTAGTTGAACCTAGACATATTGAAATACAAGTAGCCGGGGATAGAAGAGGAAACGCTTGTCATCTATCAGAACGAGATTGCTCCGTTCAACGTCGACATCAAAAACTTCTGGAGGAGTGTCCTTCTCCATTTGTAGATGATAAACTACGTAAAAAAATGGGTGAAGCTGCCGTAAAAGCGGCCAAAGCTATTAAGTATGAAGGCATGGGAACCATCGAATTTCTAGTAGATAAATTCAGGAATTTCTACTTCATGGAAATGAACACACGTATCCAAGTAGAGCATCCAGTTACCGAAGAAGTTATGCAATATGATTTAATTGCAGAGCAGATTAAAATTGCAGCTGGAGAAAAGATTATTGGTAACAGTTATTTGCCAGCTGGAATTTTTGCAATGGAATGCAGAATAAATGCAGAAAATGTTCTAAAGAATTTTGCTCCCAATCCTGGTAGAATTACAGCTTTTCATACACCAAAAGGCTTTGGAGTTAGAGTAGATACTCACGCTTACGCCGGTTATATGGTGCCCCCTTATTATGACTCCATGATTGCCAAAGTGATTTGCAAAGGAAAGAGTAGAGAAGAAGTAATTGCTAGAATGGAAAGAGCTCTAGAGGAGTTTGTAGTAGAAGGAATTGAAACTACAATCCCCTTGCACCTTGCATTACTAAAGAATGATGAATTCCGAGCGGGTAGTTACGATACCGGATTAATGGACCGATTCGATTACAGCACTATTCGGAAGTAACACTTTCAAAATCTTTTTCATTTAATGTCAGCAGTTTCTTTCCAATTAAGAAACTATAGATAAAGTATATCCCCGGTAAAAGTAAAATACTCCACTCTGAGGTTATCATCTTTGCTAGAAATAAGAAGACAAAATAAAATGCGAAGAAGACATTCTTTATTCCAAAAAAACCTACCAATATGACGGCAGTTTTTGTCCATTTTAAAGACTTAGCTATTCGGATTAACACATCCAATTGAAAGGTAATAAAAAGGTATAGACTGACTAATGAAAAAACAATTAGTGATTGCTCAGTATGACCTAGAATGAATAATGGGAGGCTTAAAAAGAAAAACAAGCCAGCAGAGACAGCGTAAATTAGATTATTAGATTTAATCACTTTTGAATAAAATCTTTGAGTGTTAAATACATACTAGCTATCACAAAAAGTAAAGTAAAAATTGCGGTAAATACCTTCTCCGTTCCAAAGTAAGTATCTAATCCATAGCCAATACCCAATCCCAAAAGAATGGTGGCTAACATCTGAAATGCCATTCCAGAATACTTAATGTATTTAGATTGCTTAGACGGCTTGTTTTTGGATGGTGGCTTCATCATTTTCTTTTATCAAGGATTTTTTCATGGTGGCACCCATTACAATCTTACCATTAAAAATTGCACCTTCTTCTACTACTAACTTGAGCGTACTAATATCGCCGTGAATGACCGCAGATTGCTTCAAAATAAGCATTTCCTTGACCGCTAGTTTGCCATCAATTCTGCCTTCAATATTAGCATTTTGGCACAATACATCACCAGTAATCACCCCACTATTTCCAACAACTAACTTGCCTTGCGTGTTGAGTGATCCATCAAGTTTACCGTCTATTCGAATACTTCCTTCAGAATTTACTTCCCCATTGATTGATGTGCCAGCTTGTATTGTATTTGCAGAAAAATTATCCTGACTTGCTACACTTTTCTTATCATTCTTATCACCAAACATCCTAATTAATTTTCTTGATTTGCATATAATCAAGAGGGTTTATTGCCTTTCCATCTTGCCACAATTCAAAGTGAAGATGAGGTCCATCTGTTAAATGTCCAGAATTTCCCATTAGGGCTATAACCTCCCCCCTCTTGACAAAGCTACCAACTTTTTTCAATAAAATAGCATTGTGCTTATAAAAAGATATGGTGTTATTCTTATGTTGAACGCCTATTACATGTCCTGTATTCGGGTTCCAATCCGCACTTAAAACCACTCCAGATTCAACAGCTCTAATATTCTCTTTTTCCTCTCCAGCAATATCAATCCCAAAATGACCGTCCGAATAACTATAGTCTCCCACTACCGTACCTTCTGTAGGTGTCATAAAATTTAAAGGATAATACACTGCACTTTTATCGGCAGAAGGCGTTGTCAAAATCTGTTCACTAGCAAGAAAAACTTCATCCTTCATCTCCTCTCGAAATGCTTCTTCATCTTCACCAATTTCGTCAATATTCACATTATTGTAATCGGCTGTTGAAAGTGAATCACTGACATAAAAAGTACTATCTAAATCCCCACTTAAGGCTTTCTGAAAGTTAACCAACCACAAATTTCTTTTATCTAATTGGCGCTGTATCGAATCTGTAAGCATTTCAAGCTCGACTAATTGCGTTCGAACATCTACTGATCCAACTCCAGGCATATAATACTTCAACGGAGTGAAGGCAATAACCGCAGTAACTATAATAACTACAAAAAGAAAAAAGACACTTCCTAAGACGTACAAATTCATCCTAGACAAGCGCAATGAAGTTTTTTGCTCGAATGTATCTTCGTTTAAAATGATAAGCCGATACTTGTATCTTAATTTTTGTAAAAGCGTCTTTTTATTCTTTATATTCCTATCTTTAGCCATAAATTTGATGCTGTAATAATACCATTATTCCGCTCTTTGGAATAATAAATTAGCTTAAATTGAGTTAAAACAAAGTTACTAAAGTTAAAAGAAAAACATTGAATTCTATTTCAAAGCTAATACCACTCTTTTTTGCCCTTATTTTCCTCAGTGCATGTGCCAAACAAAATGCCGGGATTGTTAAGCAAACTTACCATGATTTGACTAGTCATTATAATGGCTATTTCAATGCAAATGAGGCCTTCAACAATCAAATAAAATCTTTAGAGGATGGGAATAAAGATAACTATGAAGAAATTCTTCCTTTGTATAATTATGGCAGCTACGAAGAGGTCATAAGTAAAAATGAAGGACTAAGTGCATCCATTGGTAAAGCAAGATTGAGCATCCAAACACACCAAGAAAAGCAAGACGGTAAAAATTACCGAGCAAACGACGATAACAGCATTAGTAATTGGAGCGATGATGCCTTCCTGTTAATAGGAAAGGGTTATTTCTTCCAAGGAAAACTTGATTCCTCAATTAACTGCTTCAGATACATTACGGCCAATTTTGATGAAGCTGTTGATGGCAGAAGTAAAGACAAAATTAAAAAACAAAAGAGCTCCAAAAAAAAGAAAGCTAAAGACAAAAAGAAAAAAGAAAAACTTATTGAAAAAGAGCTGGATGGAAAAGACATTCGCCCGCACAAGAAAATTGGATTACACGAATCAGTCAAAAGTGAAGCTTTAGTATGGCTAGCCAATGCATATGTAAGCAATAAGCAATTTATTGAAGCAGATGCAATTTTAACTTATATCCGAGGCGATAAGACCTTCCTTAAAAATTACGATAAAGATGTGGAGCTTAGTAATGCGTATTTATACCTTGCTCAAGAAAGTTATCAAACGGGACTTCCATTTCTTGAGCGCACAATCGCTCAAACAAAAAAACAAAAACATCGGGCACGATTACAATTTATAGCTGCTCAAATCAACGAACACCTTGGACAAAAAGAACTAGCCGCTAGCTATTACAAACAATCCATGAAGGGTAATGCTAATTTTGAAATGATTTTTTATGCTAAGTTGAAACTCATTCAAATGAATAGTCAAACTCCAGGTCAAGATAAAGAAGCCCTGAAGCTGATTGCAAAAATGACTAAAGACAACAAGAACAGAGAATACTTTGATCAGTTGTATTACGAGAAGGCTTTAATCGCTTTGAACAATAACGAAAGAGAAGATGCGAAAAAATATTTATTAAAATCTACTGCTGTTTCCCTATCTAATCAAAAGCAAAAAGGAATTTCTTTTGGCAAATTAGGTGATATTAATTACGACGAGGAAAACTATACATTGGCCCAAGCGTATTACGATAGTTCGCTCAATTTTATTGACAACAACTATGTGCGATATGAAACTATATCTACTCGAAGCACAGTCTTAACTGATTTGATAGATTATTTATCGACCATCCGTGTCAATGACAGTTTACTAATTCTAGCGGAAATTCCAGCTAAAGAATTAGAAGCTATGTTGTATGAGCAAGCGGTAGATATTATAGATGCAGAAATTAAACAAGAAAACAAGAATAAGCAAAGTGAACTTTTTGCGTCAAGCGCTACGAGTACTAAGGGAAGTAAAAACGGTTGGTACTTTTACAGTGATGCTAGCAGAAATAGCGGATATAAAAAGTTTAAGCAGACTTGGGGAGATATCACTTTGGAAGACAATTGGCGAAGAAGCGATAAGAACAGTGAATTCAACGCAGACGACACTGAAGAAGATGGCTCGGGGCAGGATCAATATTTTGCTCGGATAGATAGCAAATATGAGGAAATGATAGCTTCTATTCCTAGTACTGATCAGGAAAAAAAGGACTTGAAAAAAGATATTATTGCGGCTTACTATAGCAGTGCTGTAATCTATAAAATTGGCCTAGACAACCTGCCAAAAAGTACGGAAATGTTTGTGTCCTTGAATTCCCGTTTCGCTGAAAACCGATATGAGCCAGAAGCACTTTATCAGCTTTATGTATTGTATACTGATTTAGATGAACCCAAAAAAGCAGAAGCAGCCAAAAAAGAACTCTTAAGTAAATATCCAAATAATAAATTTAGTGATTATCTCTTGAATCCTAATTCTACAAAAGATAAAGATTTTAAGGCTCAAGCTGAAGATTTCTATGAAGGAGCTTATGATTTGTACCTGAACGAAAATTACGATGCAGTACTTCTAAAATGTGAAGAAGCCAATGAGCGATTCTCCCGCATACCATTAATTGCAAAGTTCGACTTGCTAAAAGCGATGGCTATTGGTGGGAAGAAATTGTTTGATCCTTTCGTAGCCTCATTGGAATATGTTGTTAACAAACATAAAGACACCGAAGAACAAGCGCGAGCTGAAGAACTTCTCGCTTACTTGAATGGAACTGCAGAAAAAGAAGCTGAAGAAAATCCTGCCAAAGAAAATGCAATAGACAACAAGATTGACCCTAAAAATCCAAGATCCAATCAATCACTTATTCAAAAGGACGACCAAGCAGCCAAAGAAGTAGGTGGCGTTAAGTTGAACTTAGGTAATAAGCAAGTTCAAATTGGCGGAAAAAAAGGTGCAACAAAAGTCGAGTTAGAAGAAGAATAAATCCAAAACGAACACCTACACATGTCAAGCAAAACTCCCAAGCACAATTATACCAAGTATGTTAGAATTCTCTGGCTTGCCTTTTTTGCAGGACTAGTCTTTCTGATGCTCTTTTTCTATGGAGTTTCAAAGGGGCTTTTAGGGAAAATGCCATCCTTTGAAGAAATTGAGAACCCCAACAGTGAATTAGCTACCGAAATCTATGCTGCAGATAGTAATGTGCCTATTGGTAAGTATTATAGTAAGAATAGGTCTAACTCGGTATATGAGGAGCTTCCACAAAACTTGATTGATGCCTTGATTGCAACTGAAGACATTCGTTTTCATCAACATTCTGGAATTGATATGAAGCGAAGCTTTTCATCGCTTCTATTTTTAGGAAGTCGTGGCGGTGGAAGTACCATTACCCAACAATTAGCAAAAAATCTTTTTACCGAAGTTGACCGATCGAGTAAAATTAAAAGAATCATTCAAAAAATTAAAGAACTGGTAATGTCTGTAATGCTAGAGCGGACTTATACCAAAGAAGAAATATTAACCATGTATCTCAATACGGTGGACTTTGTTCATAATTCCTTTGGAGTAAAATCAGCAGCCAAAACCTATTTCAACAAAGAAGTTCAAGACTTAATTTTAGAAGAAAGTGCTGTACTAGTTGGGATGTTAAAAGGTCCATCAAAATACAATCCTATTTCTAAAATGGAAAATAGTGTGGAGCGACGAAATGTAGTTCTTTACCAGATGCACAATTATGATTATATTTCCAAAGAGCTAAAAGATTCTTTACAAGGCTTACCTATACTAACAGATTATAAGGCGACCAACCATATCAATGGTTTAGCTCCGCATTTTAGAGAGCAACTTAGAATGTGGTTGAAAGTATGGGCTAGTAATAATATTAACCCTAGTACTGGCGAGCCGTTTAATATATATAAAGATGGTTTAAAAGTATTCACAACTCTAGATAGTAGAATACAAAAGCACGCCGAAGACGCTGTTCATGATCATTTGACGGAATGGCAAGCACAATTTTTCAAGCATTGGAAAAATAGAGATCCTTGGGAGTACTACGACAAATATGACAGAGAAGCTTCTTACGCCAAGCAAAGTGAAGTTCTGGTTAACAATGTCATTAAAATTTTCAAATCTGCAGATTCTACACTAACAGATAGTACCGCTTTTAAATTAATCAATACTCCTCGAGACATTACCCTTTGGAGTCACGAAGGAGATATTGACACGACTATGAGTCCATTAGATTCTGTAAAGTATTATAAAATGATACTTCAAACCGGTCTATTAGCTATCGACCCTCACACGGGATACGTAAAAGCGTGGGTAGGTGGAGCAAACTTTGAGTATAATCAATATGACCACGTGAACAAGAATACGAAACGTCAGGTGGGTTCAACTTTCAAACCAATTATCTATACACTTGCAATTAAAGAAAAAGGGTATTCCCCTTGTTTCAAAGTGCCAGATTTACCAATATGCTTTGAAGCAGACGATGCTAGATGGCCTATTTTAGAACAATACTGCCCTGAAAATTCTGATGGGAGTTCAGAAGGTATGATGGCCATTAAAGATGGTTTAGCCGCTTCGAAGAATCAAGTAACCGCTTATTTGATGCATGAGTTAAGTGCTCAAGCCGTAGTTGAATTTGCTCACAAAATGGGTATTGAAGCAGAAATCCCTCCATACCCTTCTATTTGTTTGGGTACAGCAGATATATCAGTTTATGAAATGATTCGAGCCTATACCACCTTTGCTAATCAAGGGACTAGCAATGAGCCTATATTCGTATCAAGAATAGAAGATAGTCATGGGAATATTATTGAAGAGTTTTTTGCTAAAAGCACTTCAGCTTTAGATGAAGAAACTGCTTATGTTATTACACAAATGATGAGAAACGTGGTAGACGGAAGCCCTTCTTACGCTACAGGTGCAAGAGTTCGTTTTAAATACAATATTCCTAAGTCATTACACATAGCTGGTAAAACAGGAACCACTCAGAATAACTCGGATGGATGGTTTATGGGCTTTACACCAGAATTATTAGCTGGTGTTTGGGTAGGTTGCGATGATAAATTTATTCGTTTTCGAAGTACCAGCTTAGGTCAGGGAGCAAGTACCGCTTTGCCTATTTGGGCAAACTTTGTAAAGAAAGTATATGCCGACACCACTTTAAACTACGACATCAACTCTAGCTTTAAAAAGCCTCTAGAAGAACTTTCAGTTGAGCTAGATTGTTCTAAATTCAAACAAACCGTCAATGAAGGATTAGACGGTAACCAATTTGAATAAACCACCATGCGCGAAGGAATTAAAGAAATCATACGTTCCTTACCTGAAAAGCCAGGAGTCTATAGGCATTATGATACTAAGGGCCGATTGCTTTATGTAGGTAAAGCGAAAAACTTAAAGAAAAGAGTTTCCTCGTACTTCACCAAGACGCACGATAGTTATAGACTTCGTTTAATGGTTAAGCAAATTACCGATATTCAGTTTACGGTAGTGAAAGATGAACGAGAAGCACTTTTATTAGAAAGAAACCTTATTCGCAATGAAAACCCCAAGTACAACATCCAGTTTCGCGATGACAAAAGCTACCCCTCGATAGCGATAAAAAACGAAAAATTTCCTAGAGTCATCTTTACACGAAAAAAAATAGCCGATGGGTCGGAGTATTTTGGGCCCTATACGTCCATGTTTTACGCTAAGAAGGCTTATGAGACCATTATTAAGCTATTTCCACTTAGAACATGTAGTCTAGCCTTAAACCGCGAGCATATAGCTAAAGGAAAATTTAAAGTTTGTTTGGAATATCATATTGATAATTGCTTAGGACCATGTGAAGGGTATCAAAGTGAGGAGGAGTATATGCACAATATTGAGCAGATACGCAATATCCTTTTAGGGAAATCCGATGTAGCCATTAATTATCTTAAAGAAAAGCAAGAGGCCTTTGTTGAAAAACTAGAATTTGAAAAAGCCTATGACTATGAGCGAAGAATTGAGACTTTGATCAATTATGGGGAGAAAAACACCGTTGTAGATGTTCGCGTCAAACACATCGATGCCTATAATATATTATCCATATCGGAAAAGGCCTTTGTTACTTATATAAAAATTAGAAATGGAGCAATTGTTAGCACCTACAACTTTGAACTCAAAACCAAACTAGACGAAAGCGATGAGGTCGTGTTACAGTATGTTATAGAGAAGCATAGAAATGAACGAGAGGAAAATGAGAATGCCCCGGAGCTAGTACTTCCCAAAAGGATTGAAATGGAAGATGTTAAACAAACTATTCCAAAGACTGGCGACAAAAAGAAAATACTAGATTTAGCCTTTAGAAATCTAATTTCCCAAAAGCAGCACTACTTTGATATTAAGGAGAAACAAGCAAAGAAAGAAGGAAGTGCTGAGCGAATCTTGAAACAAATACAAGCCGATTTAAGGCTAACTGAGTTGCCAAGGCACATTGAATGTTTTGATAATTCGAATATTCAAGGATCAGACCCCGTGGCATCAATGGTCGTATTTAAAAATACCAAGCCATCAAAGAAAGAATATAGGCATTACAACATTAAAACGGTTGTTGGACCGGATGACTTTGCAAGTATGGAGGAGGTTGTCTACCGCAGATATGCTCGCTTACTGAAGGAAAATAAAGACTTACCTAATCTAGTAATTGTAGATGGGGGAAAAGGACAATTAAGTTCTGCCCTCAAGAGTTTAGAAAAACTAGATCTTATTGGTAAACTCACAATTATAGGAATTGCTAAACGCCTAGAGGAGATCTATTACCCTGGAGACTCTTACCCTTTATACATTAACAAGAAGAGTGAATCATTAAAAGTTATACAACATTTGCGTAATGAAGCACACCGCTTTGCAATAACCTTTCATAGGAATCAACGAAGCAAGAATTTCATTACTTCAGAACTCGATAGTATTTCGGGTATTGGTAAAAAAACTAAAGAGCTTCTGTTAAAGGAGTTTGGATCAGTACAAAAAATAAAGCGAGCCTCTTTTGAAGAACTCGCTTTGTTTGTAGGTCAGGCAAAAGCTGACAAAATTTTAGCGTATTTTAAAACTTAGTAAGACCACAAGTCATGCTCGAATTCAAATAATTGTTGTTTGACTCTATCAGATTCAAACAAAGCATCTAAACCAGTAGCGTACTCTTGAATTACACGATCATATACATTTGACTCTTTAGTGATATAACTAGAGAACAATCTTGCTTCCATGATATCTTCCCAACTCAAACGCATTGCATCGTTACCTGTGTTATACGCTTCATACTTCGCTAAGATTGGTCTTAAATCAGGATAATAAACCCAGTACATGGTTTCATCACCTAAATAGTTTCCATCAGAACTGTATGACTCAATAACAGGAGCGATACCAATAATTCGTACTTGAAAAGTTGAAGTTTCTTCATCGAAAAACCAATCTTCTTTAATTTTAAACTTAATCACTTTTTGAGGATCAAATTCATTAACCTGAATTACATCTTCTTGTTGAAGTGTAATTGGGTTAA
>JBLHMK010000040.1:0-18253 GCA_047621945.1 Flavobacteriaceae bacterium | reverse complement strand
TAGTAAAAAGTGGATAAATTGACAATTTGCTAACATAGCTTCGCACTTGTTTTTTGTAGTTTTGTGAAAATTTAAAATCATACTATGAAAAAATTATACACCTTATTAGTCGTTATTTTCTTAGGAATTGGCTTAAATGCTCAGTTGGCAGTTGGAGATATTGCATTTGTGCAATACAATGCGGATGGACCAGAGATCATTAAATTTATCGCATTTGCACCTATTCCATCTGGAGAAGTTATCTTTTTCACGGATAATGGATGGTTAAATACTGGAGTCTTTCGCACTGGTGAAGGAGTTCACACTTGGAATTCTCCTGGAGTTGCTTGTGGTGATATCGTAACCGTAGATTTATCTGGACCAGCTTTATCAGGAGGTGGTGATCAATTGATCGCTTATCAAGGTACATTAGGCAGCCCAACAATTATAACAGCACTAAATAGTGAGGGGGCAGGGGTTTGGCAAGCTAATGCAACCAATACTAATACCTCTGCTTTACCTTCGGGATTAGTAGATGGAGTGACTGCTGTTGCTTTAAATGAAATTGATAATGCAATGTACACTGGTCCAACCCTTTCAGGAACTATTGCCGTGATGCAAGCAGCTATTTATGATAATAGTAATTGGTCTGGTGGAAACGCTACTGCTGATGTACAAGATTTCACTGCAACAATAACTTTAACAGATTGCTCTGTTCCAACAGGCCCTTCTCTTTCTATTTCTCCTTCAACTATTAGTGGATTGGATTATGTTGAATTATTAGGTCCTTCAGCTATTGATAGTTTTGTAGTTACGGCGACTAGTTTAACTGGACCAGTTACAATGACTGCTGGTACAGATTTTGAAATTTCTTTGGACAATACTGCTTATGGTGTTCCCCCAGCTGGAGTTTTAATTGTAGCAGATACTGCTTTGAAAGTTTACGTACGTTTAAAGGCTGTATTGGGTGTTAATACTTATAGTGAAGCAATTACCTTTTCTACTCCTGTTGCGGTGATTGCTTCTATTACCTTTTCTGGTGAAGTAACAGCAGCGCCTGTGGTTTGTATACCAACATTACAAACATTACCTTATGCTGGTATAGCTGGTTCAGCTGGCTTTGATCACTCAACTTCAGGAACACCACCTCTTCCACCTGCAGCACCTGCAGAAGAATGTGGAACAAACTTCTTATTATCTTATACTTCTGCACCTTCTTCAGATGGTAGTGATAATGAATTTGGAAATCAAAGTAATTTGGGTCTGAATGGATTGTCAAGTGCTGATTTCGGCGGAGAAGCTAGCTTTCAAACCTATCCAGTGGATGTAAGCGGAGTAACTGCCGTAAATATTAACGCGGATGGTATTACCAATGGAACTGGGACATTTAACACAGGAAATGAAGGCTTCGCATGGTGGTACTCCTTAGATGGTGGGGTCACGATTGATACATTCTTTCAAACTATGTCAGACGGTTCCCTTGATGCAAATGTTACGAATTTGGATGTAACAGGTGTTAATGAAATTATAGTAGGATTTATTTTTGAAATTAATGGTGGCGGTGCTGGGTTTAATAGCATGAATGTTGAAATTACAGAATATGCAGCTAATCCGCCAACAATCACTATAGGTTCAACTTCTATGAGTGGTTTCGCTGTTGTTGCAGGTGCGGGAGCATCAGCGTCTCAGGGAAATACTTTGGAATGGGCTAATCTAACGGGAAGTGTAACTTCAGATAACACGGTAAATTCTTTTGAATTTTCTATTGATGCAGGTGTATCTTGGAATCCAGCAACTATTCTAAATATTCTTATTCCTCCTTTTCCTGGTACCTCAGTTTCAGCAACACCAGTTTTAGTAAGACTGATTGCAGGCTTAGGTGTGGGAAATTACTTTGATACTATTGTTCTATCTTCTACAGGCGCTGCCGATGTTGAGGTTTTCTTGGAAGGAACGGTTAACCCCGCTCTACTTGCAGCTTGTTCTGAATTGTTTTTCTCAGAATATATTGAAGGAAGTGGCTCAAATAAATGTTTAGAAATATACAACCCAACAGCTACAGATATTGACATGGCTGCAGGAACTTATGCAGTTGCGATATATGGTAACGGAAATACAATACCTAATGGCGGTGCTGCAATTGCTTTAGGAGGCGTTGTTCCTGCTTACGGTACTTATGTAATCTGTAATTCTTCCTCTGACCCTGGATTTCAAGCATTAGCGGATTCAGTAGGCGGAGCTTTTAATGCTATGACATTCTATAATGGAGATGATGCAGTTGCACTTCAAAAAGCCGGTGTTAATATTGACGTGATAGGAGAAATTGGTGTTGATCCTGGAGCTGGATGGTCGAATGGCGGAGTAGCAACTAATAACCAAACTTTAGTTAGAATGGCTACCGTTCTAGCAGGAGATAATATTGGTGGTGGAGCTTTTGATCCTTCTACTGAATGGACATCATTGCCACAAAATGATTTCTCAAACTTAGGCCAACATAATAGTGATTGTTCACCTTTTGTATGGACTGGCATAACAAGTACTGACTATCATACAGGATCTAACTGGACTAAAGGAGTTGTTCCAGGACCAGTAGACAATGCCTGGATTCCTGCTTCACCTTTTGGAAACCTTTTTCCAATAGCAAGTACTGATGTTGATATTAATGACTTGATGGTTCGACCAGGAGCTTCACTAAATATTGCACCAACATTTGGTCTGACTCTATGGACGGGTACGGTGACAAATAATGGAAGTATAGTATTAGAATCCAATGCTTCTGGAACAGCTTGGTTAGATGACTTTACTGTAGGTGGAACATACACTGGAGACATTACTGTTCAAACTTTTATTACTACAGGTTCAGTCCTAGGACAACGATACTTCGGAAGTCCTGTTGTAGCAGGTTCAGTGGTAGGATTAGATGGTACTTATGCGGGTGTTTATCCTTTAGGGCCAATTACTCCACTTCCGACATGTGACCCAACAATACTAGCTGCAGGCTCTGCATATAGTAATATACTTCAATGGAATGAAGATGCTACTTTTGGTATCCCTTGTGTTCAGGAAGGATGGGAAGCAATTTCAGATGCAGGACCTCTAACTCCTGGTAGAGGATATAGTGGATGGGTAAACGATGGTTCTATTATAAGTGTTACCGGCGCACCTAATACGGGTGATGTTCCTTTTGCAACTTCAGGTGCTTCATTTGCTCCTGGTCCTGGTTATGTTGCTGGAGCTACAGGATGGCATGTTTTATCAAATCCATTCCCATCCCCATTAGATGTTGATGCGGTAATCAATTCAGGATTTTCAAGCGTTCAAACGTATGACGGAAGTGGTGGACCTTATAGTGGTACATTCTTCTCTACTTTATTAAGTACAGATGTTTTACCAGTAATGCAAGGCTTTGTGGCTGAATCGTTCAATACAGGGGGAGAAACTTATACAGCTACTCAAGCATTGAGAACTTCAGGCAACGCTATCTGGCAACGTCCAGACTTTGGTCACATGTTAATTGTTGATGTTGCAGGTAACTCACATGCAGATAAAACACACGTTTATTTCCAATTTGATGCTACAGATTCATTTGATCCTTATGGTGATTGTAGAAAAAGGGAAAGTGACGCAGGTCACCCAACTTTGTTTACAAATATGAATGGTGATAGAATGAGTTTAAATGGAATGTCATCAAACAATATGACAAGATCAATTGACCTTGGTTTGTTATCAGGATCAAATGGAACGTTTGAATTGAGTTTCGATGGTTTAGCTTCTTTCCCAACAACTAGCTTAATCTTCTTAGAAGATAAGTTTACGGGTGACTTCGTTAATGTTCGTGAAGTAAGTACTTATAGCTTTACAACAAACGTTTCAGATGATGCGGATCGTTTTGTGATTCACTTTACTGCCCCAATTGAAGTAACAACTACAAGTGCTACTTGCGCAGGTGCAGATGCAGAATTGGCTATTGACTTCGGTCAAAATGTTATCAATAACAATGCAATCAACTGGGACTTCAGCCTAGAAAGTAATACCGCTATTGTAGAAGAGGCTATCGCTCAAAATGGCGTAACTAATCTTGCAAACTTAGAGACAGGAGCTTATAACTTAGTACTTCAAAATGGTGCTTATACTATTGAGATTCTTGTTGAAATTGATGGGGCGGAAGTAGTAACTGCTGATTTTGAAGATCCAATTGCAGTGGAAGAAGGTACTTTAGTAAACTTGGCTAACTTATCAACTGGTGCAGTTGACTACACGTGGAGTTTAGAAGGTTTGGAATACAATAATACGGACTTGAGTCATGTATTTACTTTAGTAGGTCAGAATGAAATCGTTCTATCCGCTTCAAATGAAGATTGTGTAGAAGACATGATTAAGACTATTGAAGTTTATGCTAAAGCAACAGGCATTAATGATGCTCCAGCATTGGAAGCAGCTAATGTGTATGCGCAGTCTAATATTATTGTAATTGACTTAACAGGTGTAGTTAATGCTGATGAATATGCAGCTCGTATTTTCAACCTATTAGGACAGGAAGTTTACCAAGGTGAATTGACTAGTTCAATTACTAAAATTGAGATAAAAGAAAGTGGA
This sequence comes from Flavobacteriaceae bacterium, assembly GCA_047621945.1. Lineage (GTDB taxonomy): Bacteria > Bacteroidota > Bacteroidia > Chitinophagales > UBA8649 > JAFMKE01. The sequence continues at coordinate 13,678 of JBLHMK010000040.1, read as the reverse complement.
AATTACTTCTTCGTTCAAGTGGTAAAAGGGGAAACTCAAAAGGTGTTTAAAGTAGTGATAAAATAAATTTTATTAAATCTATAAAAGGGATACTATTGTTAGTATCCCTTTTGTATTTTTGCGGCTTATGAGTGTGAAGAATATCTGTGTATTAATACTGTGGTTTACACCATTTCTTCAACTGAGCGCACAAGTTACTGTTACAGGTGTAGTTATAGACAAAGTAACTAAAGAACCTCTTCCTTTTGTAAACATTCAAGCACTACCTAGTGGTGAAGGATCCTCTACAAATCTAGAGGGTTTATTTACACTCACTTCCTGGAAAAAGGTCAATCAATTACAATTCACATATTTAGGATATGAGACCTATTCGTATTCGGTTTCTGGTAAAAGTCAGAAGGGCGTGATGGTAGAGATGGATCCGGCAGGAATCCAAATTGAAGAAACGGTAGTAATCGCAAAAAGGCGAAAGAAGAAAATTCCTAAAGACACATTAGCTATTTCATTGCAGCAATTAGTTGTAGATAATAAAGAGAATAATAGACCTAAATCTTTCGATTCTTATTCTTATAAAGAGCATACTAAGATTGAATTCGACTTCTACAAGCTAGGAGAAAAATTCAGGAATAGAATAATGCTTCGTCCATTTAGTTATTCGCATGAATTTATTGACACCACCGACCAGGGTGCGGAATATCTACCCTTGTTATTGCAGGAAAAGTTAAGTCAGCATTATTATCAAAGTGACCCTCCTAGAGAAAAGAATATTGTCCTGGGTCATTATATGACGGGTATTCAAAACTTAAGTGCAACTGCACTCTTAGACGCTATTTTTGAAAACTTTGATTTGTATGATAATGTCATAGCTGCTGGAGGTAAATCCTTCACTAGTCCATTTTCAAATTCTGGCTTAATGACTTATAGATACTATCTCAATGATAGTATGCGAGAAGATGGAAAGCTTTACCATAAATTAGATTTTTCTCCTAAAGCAAAAGAGAGTTTAGGCTTTAACGGTAGTGCATGGATTGATAGTGAAAGTTATGCAATTAAGTCGATCGAGTTTTCGCTTCCTAAACAGGCCAATTTGAATTTTATAGGCGAGTTTAAAGTTCGCCAAGATTTTGAACAAGTAGATTCAAACAAATGGATGCTTTCAGGGGAAAATATTCAAGTAGCTATGAATATTACGGCTAAACCAAACAGTCGTTCCTTGCTACTGAAGAAAGAGATGGTTCGTGGAGATTTGGAAGTTAATCAAGAGATCGCTCCAGAACTATTCGTGGGTGAAAAAGAAATCACCTCAGACTCCCTTAAAGGAGGAAAAGAAAAAGAATGGTGGGTGGATAACCGAGTAGCACCTTTAACGGACACGGAAGCTGGAGTGGTCTTATTATCCGATAGTATAGAGAAAACAAAAGCATTTCGAAACTTACTTTGGTTTGCAAATCTATCTACTACAGCGTTCTTAAAGTTTGGTCCAGTTGAAGTGGGTCGATTCTATCAGTTAATCAGTTGGAATAGTATTGAGGGGATTCGGCCTAAATTTGGAATCCGTACCAATAAAGATTGGAATGAGAATATGCAATTGTGGGGATATATGGCTTATGGCACAAAGGATAAAGAGTTTAAATACTTCGCTAACGTCAGAATTAAACTGCCTAGGAAGAACAACAATTGGCACATCTTAGAATTAAACTATAAAAAAGACTACACCTTCTTAGGTCAAGATTATGAAGATCAACAATTTTCTCATGACAACATGTTTTTAGCCCTTTTGAGAACATCACCTCTAGAGAAAATAATGCTTTTAGAAACCATGAAAATGACCTATGAGAGACAATGGGTAAATGGGTATACGACTACATTCACTGCTGGAACTAGTAAATTCAATGCCGTAGAAGATGTTTTTGATTTTAAATACATTAATGACGAAGGGCTTGAAGACTCTTACGAAAAGTTTAACACCACAGAAATTGGCTTCAATCAGCATATCGCATTTGGGCAAACTTTCTTTGAAAATGATTTTTATAGATTCGATGCCCTCTCTAAAAAACCAATCCTTGATCTTAAATATAAGCTAGGCTTGAAGAATATTGCAGGGGGTGATTATGCCTTCCATAAATTAGAATTTAGCTTACACCAGCGTTTGCCGAGCAAATTGGGCTATACTTATTACACCTTGAGTGGAGGTAAGATTTTTGGAGAATCTCCATACCCATTAATGTTTCTTCCAGTAGGTAATCAAGGTCTTTACTTTAATGGAGCAGCTTATCAATTGATGAATGAGTTTGAATTTGCCGCAGATCAATATGCGGCACTCTCTATGGAGCATCATTTTGATGGAGCAATATTTAACCGAATTCCTTTAATTAATAAGTTGAATCTTAGAAGTTTAGTTTCTATCAAGGGGATAATCGGAAATGCAAAACAAAGTAATCTTGATTTGATAGCACTTCCTGATGGAATGCGTGTTCCGGAAAACTGGTTCATTGAAACCGGTTTTGGTATTGAGAATATCTTACAATTGCTTAGGGTCGATTTCTATTGGCGGGTTACCCAAAGAGATGCACCTAATGCGAGAAATTTTGGAATAAAAATAGCTTTTGGTCCAAAATTATAAGCCTAAGAAGACCCCCTCACAAATAATCCTTTCTTTATCTTTACCGCTATGAATACAATTACATTTAATTATACTAGAGAAGATGTACTTAAGGCGTTTGAACTTCATTTTGCAAAAAAATTCCCATTGCGAAGTCGCTTAATGCTAATCTTAGGAGCAGCAGTGCTGATAGGTTCATTAGTTCAGTTTATTGTTCCTTTTATAGCCTACCCGAATATGAAGTGGATTCTACTATTAATGGGTGTCTTCTATATAGGGTTCTATTTTTATAGAAAGCGAATAATGGTTAACCTGGCCATGAAGAATCCCACGATTGCCGATATGGGGAGTATGGAGTTTTCTTTAGATAAGATTAGATTCTCAGGGGAAAAAGGCGCGAGCGAACAAGTATGGTCGAACTTCATTGATCTTATTGAAGATGAAAATTCTCTGTTATTATATATATCTAAACAGAACTTTTTCATACTACCAAAGCGCTGCTTTTCTGATGAGGATTTAAATCTGATTCGTTCATCCATGCAAAAAGACAATGCCAACTAAGCTTTTTGCTCACCTTGCAATTATTGCTGCTAATATATTGTATGCGGCTAATTACACAATTGCCAAATGGGTAATGCCTACCTATATAAAGCCTTTCGGTTTTATATTTATTCGGGTCCTAGGGGCACTCGTGTTCTTCTGGTTGATTCACCTGTTTGTACAACATGAAAAAATACAAAAAGAGGATTACCCTCGCTTGTTTTTTTGTGGGATGTTTGGGGTGGCTATTAATCAATTAATGTTCTTCAAAGGCTTGGATATTACGACCCCAGTCAATGCTTCCTTAATGATGGTTACTACTCCGATTTTGGTTATTGTTATTGCTATTCTGGCAAAAGCAGATAAATTCACTTGGGCAAAGCTCGCAGGGATACTCCTTGGTGCATTGGGTGCTATCTTTATCTTAATGGGGAATGATTTTAATTTTAGTTCGTCTACGGCCTTAGGTGATTTTTTTGTATTTATTAATGCCACTTCTTATGGTATTTATTTGACTATAATAAAACCATTAATGGGTAAGTATCATGCCTTGACTATAATTAAGTGGGTGTTTTTGTTTGGCTTTATTCCAGTGGCTATTGTGGGCTTTCCCGAGTTTACACAAATTGATTGGCACAGTTTCACCCCAAATACTTGGTGGTCGCTGCTCTATGTTGTTTTAGGAGTTACTTGTTTTGCCTACCTTTTTAATATCTTTGCCTTGAGTAAGGTTAACCCTTCGGTAGTGGGTATTTATATTTATCTTCAACCCCTGTTAGCCGCAGTATTTGCTATTTATTTTGGCGCTGACAAGTTTGATGCGGTAAAAGTCCTTGCGGCTTGTTGCATCTTCTTAGGAGTTTACTTGGTTAGCTTCTATAAACCTAAAGAATTAAACACTATTTGATATGACATATTCAATGACCGGCTTTGGAAAAGCAAATTTCTTTCTTAAAGATGTTCAATACACCATTGAGCTCAAATCATTAAATAGTAAGCAAGCGGATGTATTCGTTCGAATTCCTCAAATCATGAAGGAAATGGAAGTAAGATTGCGTAAGTCGATTATTGACAAATTGCAAAGAGGGAAAGTAGAATTAAGTATTAGTTCTGTTAAATCTGATGAGTCTAATGCTTTCACTATAAACACCGATTTATTAAAGAAATACCAAGACCAAGTAGCTGTGCTAGATTTGCCCTCTACTGACCTCTTAGGGGCATTGCTGCGCTTGCCGAATGTGGTGGTTCAAGCAGAAAGCAAATTGGAAGAGGAAGATATGGAGACCGTCCATAAAGCGGTGCTTGAGGCTTGTGAAGATTTGAATAGTTTTAGAAAAGATGAAGGGGTGTCTCTTCATGATGATTTACAACTCCGAGTAAAGAATATTTTATCTCATAAAGAAGCAGTAATCAAACTTGCTCCATTGCGAATTGACCGTTTACGTGCAAGAATGAAAGAAAATCTAATTGCGTTGAAAGGCGATTTAGAAGTCAACGAAGAGCGCTTAGAGCAAGAGTTAATCTTCTACATTGAAAAATTAGATGTGTCTGAGGAGTTTGTGCGCTTAAAAGCGCATTGCGAATACTTCAAAGAAGTAATGGCAGACAAAGAAGTGGTTATCGGAAAGAAGCTCAATTTTATTGGTCAAGAGATGGGTCGCGAAATTAACACCCTGGGTTCTAAAGCCAATGATGCAGATATTCAAAAACATGTGGTTCAAATGAAGGATGAACTCGAAAAGATTAAGGAACAGGTAAATAATGTATTGTGAGACAAAAAGCAATTATTATTACAGCTCCTTCTGGAGCTGGGAAGACTACCTTGGTTAAAAAACTATTAGCTAAACGACCAGAGTTGGCTTTTTCCGTTTCTGCTTGTACCCGTGATAAGCGAGAGGGGGAAGTAGATGGTAAAGACTACCACTTTTTAGATCAAAGAGATTTCAAACGTAAAATCCGTAGTGGCGAATTCATCGAATGGGAAGAGGTTTATGAGGGTATGTTTTACGGCACCTTAAATAGTGAAATCCATAGAATTTGGGAATCAGGTAAGGCGGTAATTTTTGATATCGACGTGACGGGAGCTGTACATTTAAAAAAGGAGTTGGGTGATAAAGCCTTGGCTATATTTATTGCACCACCAAGTGTTGAAATATTAAAATATCGATTAAGCGGCAGGGGTACTGAAACTGAAGAATCCTTGAATAAACGCTTGTCCAAATCTATAGATGAATTGGAATTTAAAAACCAGATGGACACTTTCGTGATTAACGATGATTTGGAGTTAGCCTTTAACGAACTCAATGAAAAAGTTGATGAATTTATTTCAGCTTAAAGGTAGGTATCTAACTTCTTAGCTTTCAAACTAGCGGTTATCTTTTTAACTTCCTGTTCTCGGTCTTTTTTGAAAATCATCAGTACGTCATCGGTGTCTATAACGCAATAGTCCTTTAATCCATTAATGACTACGAGCTTGTCTTTGGGCGCAACAATCATATTGTCGGAACCATCAAATATTTGAACTTGATTGCCTTTGACCGCATTCTTCAGATAATCTTTTTCATACACATCATATAGTGAAGCCCAAGTGCCAATGTCGCTCCAACCGAAATCTGCTGGGAGAACATAGGTGTTACTTGCTTTTTCCATTACACCATAATCTATGGAAACACTCGTACATTGAGTATAGGCACTACCAATTGCTTTGGCTTCATCTTTTGTAAAGAATTTATCTTCACAAGAAGCAATGGCATCATGTACTTCTGGAATGAATTCGGCAATGGCCTTATTGATCGCTTTCGCACTCCAAATGAACGTTCCTGAATTCCACAAGAAATCACCACTCTTTATAAAAGTCTTTGCTAGCTCTTTCTCAGGTTTTTCAGTAAATGCCTTTATTTTATAAACCCCATCATTAGATTCTTCTTCATGTTGAATGTAGCCATACCCAGTATCAGGTCTAGTAGGTTTAATCCCCATGGTTAACAAGACATCATTTTTATTAATAAAACTAAGTGCTTTATAAACGGTTTCAACGAATTGATCTTCTTTTAATATTAAATGGTCAGAAGGGGTAACGATTATTTTTGCATCTGGATCTTTTTTCTGAATTTTTTGGCTTACATAAGAAATGCATGGGGCGGTATTTCGCCTGGCAGGTTCTGCCAAAATTTGATCATCCTTAATTCCAGGAATTTGTTCTTTTACTAAGTCTATATAGTCTTCATTAGTAACAATATAGATGTGGTCGGCAGCGCATATTTTTAAATACCTTTCCACTGTCAATTGAATTAATGTTTTACCGGTATTCAAAACATCTAGGAACTGCTTAGGGCGCTGAACTCTACTATATGGCCAAAATCGACTACCGATTCCACCTGCCATAATTGCCACATAAACATTTGTTTTTTTCTCCATGTAAGTTGTCTTCTAATTGCCGCAAATTTAAGGAATTTTAAAATGCTTTTTTTTCAAACTTTACCTAAGCATTGAGGAATTAAGTAGTATCTTGGGATAAGAACAAAGAATATATGTTAAGTTATGCTAGTTATGAAACAGCAAACCCTTAAGGATGCTTTGAAACAAAATTTTGGTTTCGATTCATTTAAGGGAAGACAAGAAGAAATAATACAGAGTGTTTTAAAGGGAAAAGATACGGTTGTTATTATGCCAACAGGTGGAGGTAAGTCTATGTGCTACCAGTTACCAGCACTAATAAGTGAGGGGACGGCTTTGGTTATTTCACCGCTTATTGCTTTAATGAAGAATCAGGTTGACTTGATTCGAGGTTATGCAAGTGATGACACCATAGCGCACTTCTATAATTCTTCTTTAAACAAAACGGAAAAGAGACAGGTACTAGAAGATGTTAGTAGTGGAAAAACAAAGCTGCTTTATATCGCTCCAGAAACACTTACCAAGGCAGATAGCTTAGAGTTCTTTAGAGAATCTAATGTGTCTTTTGTTGCGGTAGATGAAGCTCATTGTATCTCAGAATGGGGACATGATTTCCGACCGGAATATAGAAGAATTAGAAAAATGATTGAGGAGATAGGAGACGATATTCCTCTTATTGCTTTAACTGCAACTGCCACACCAAAAGTGCAATCCGATATTATTAAGACGATGAAAATGGAAGATCCAGCCATGTTCATGGATTCATTTAATAGAGAGAATTTGTACTATGAGATTCGACCAAAGAAAAATGAAGATGTTACACTGAAAAATATGGTGGGCTTCATTAGAAGTAGAGAAAGTAGAAGTGGAATTATATATACCATTAATCGAAAAACTACTGAAAAAATTGCTAATCTTTTACAGGTGAATGGGATTAATGCAAAGCCTTATCACGCTGGTTTAGATGGCAAACTAAGATCAAGAACCCAAGACGATTTTTTAAGGGAAGATGTGGATGTGGTTGTTGCTACTATTGCATTTGGAATGGGTATAGATAAACCAGACATTCGCTTTGTTATTCATTATGATTTGCCAAAGAGTTTAGAGAATTACTATCAGGAAACGGGACGTGCTGGACGGGATGGTCTAGGAGGAGACTGCATTTGTTATTACAACTATAAGGACGTTACTAAACTAGAACATCTTTTAAAAGATAAACCGGTTTCTGAACGCCAGCGTGGCATGCAGCTTATAGATGAGACTTTGGCTTTTATTGAGTCATCCGTTTGTCGACGAAAATTTATCTTGCATTATTTCGGTGAAAACTATCAAGTAGAGAATTGTAATCAATGTGATAATTGTAAGAACCCTAAGGAGAAGATTGATGTCAGTAAAGAGCTGGTAATCCTTTTGAATGGGATTACTAAGACTAGTGAAAAATTTGACATACAGTACTTAATGAAGTTCTTTACAGGGGTTAAGTCTAGTGAGATTGTTGAGTATGGTCACAATGTATTGCCAGAATACGGAACTTTTGAAGATAAAGATTCCCAGTTTACCCAAGGTTTAATTAGACAAGCCTTAATTGCTAATTATCTATGGAAAGACATCGAACAATATGGCGTTATAGCTTTAACTGATTTAGGTCGAGAATTTCTTGCTAAACCAGGAGTCTTCATGTTTACAAAAAATCATGATTATAAAACAGATAGTGAGGAGGTTGTGAGTATCACAAAAGGAGCAGCTATAGATGATACCCTACTGAATGTATTAAAAGATTTAAGGAAGAAAGTTGCTAATCAACATGAATTGCCTCCGTATGTAATTTTTCAAGATTCGTCTTTGGAAGATATGGCAACGAGTTATCCGATTTCTTCAGATGAGTTTGCCAATGTACAAGGGGTTAGTAAAGGGAAAGCCCTGCGTTATGGGGAGCAGTTTTCAGAGGTTATTAAAAAGTATGTTGAAGAAAACGATATTGAAAGACCAGATGATTTTGTTGTGAAAACAACGGTTAATAAGTCAAGTGATAAAGTAAAAATTATTCAAGCAGTTGATCAGCGTTTACCCTTAGCAGACATTGCAAAGAACATCGGTAATACTCCTCAGGAGTTGTTAGATCAAATAGAAACAATCGTAAATTCTGGTACGAAGTTAGATATCTCATACGCTATTGAAGATGCGGTAGATGAGGATTTGGCTGAAGAAATTTATGATTATTTCAAAGACTCAGAAACTGACTCTCTTGAAGTGGCGCTAGAGGAATTTGAAGAGGAAGATATCGACCTCATTGATGTTCAAATCGTCCGAATCAAGTTCATGAGCGAGAATGCGAATTAATTAAACAAAAAAGCCCCGACTTGCGTCAGGGCTTTTTTGTATTTTATGAGTTGTAATTACTTTCCTAATTTGTAGCTTAAACCAACACCCGCAAATCCGTCAGGAGATGTTTTGTTAAATCCTAATCCACCATTGATGTCTAAAGTAAACTTCTTGCTAACTGCAAAACGAGTACCGAAGTTCATGCCAGTAGTAGGAGAGTGAGCTGCTCTAATTGAATTAAAGTGCTCAGCATAAATATCTAACTTCTCACAAGCATGGGCTAATAATCTTACCGTGTATACAAAGTCGGGATTTTTAGCTGATTCAGGTCCGTCTAAAACAATTCCAGTCCATCTAACACCTGCATTATAACCTAATACAACACGTTTACCTAAATTGTGATTGACAAAGAAAGCAAACTCAGGAGTTACGTAGCTTGGACGATCAACTAAGACATAATCTCTAGCAGTTCCATCATCGTTAAAAGCAGAACGCATGGTGTTGTTAACTGAAAGTCCAATATACAAAGATGCATCTGTGCTAGACTTTTTCTTAGAATCGATAAATTGAGTTCTTAGTCCTATTTCTAGAGGTGACCAATAACCATATTTATCTTCTTTAAAAGAACCTTCATCATCCCAAGGTCTCAATACTAATTGACGGTTACTAATAGCAAAATCAATTTCAACATATTTACTTAAGCCTAAACGTAAACGAGCTTCTAGTGGACTAAATACATCCGTTTTGTTTATAGCATTGTAAGAATCTGTCCATTCATAATCCAAGCCTATTTCAACTTGCAATCCCTTTTTAATGTTCTCTCCTGTTTTTGTATATGCACCTCTGTCTGTCGTGCTCACAGTCGATTTAAATTCTTCCTTAGCTGGCATTTCTTCTTGGCTAAAACCAAAAACTACCAATGCCATAATTGTAAGTAAAGTAATAATTTTCTTCATAACATAATTTTTTCCAAAGTTATAGTATTTTATTTAATGTAGGCTTGAGTTGTCAACACTCTACTGTTCCATAAATGCTTCAGTCATCCCAATAGAAGAAAACCCTCCGTCATGAAATAGATTCTGCATGGTCACCATCTTAGTTAAATCGCTAAATAAAGCAATCGTGAAGTCTGCACAGCTATCAGAAGAAGCGTTTCCAAGAGGGGAAAGCTTGTTTGCATAATCGTAAAACACGTCAAAACCTTTAACTCCAGAACCTGCAGTTGTCATAGTAGGTGATTGAGAGATAGTATTTACTCTTACGTTTTTCTTTGTTCCATAATGGTAGCCAAATGAACGAGCTATAGACTCTAGTGTAGCCTTCGCTTCAGCCATGTCATTATATCCTGGAAATGTGCGCTGAGCTGCAATATAAGTTAATGCAACAACAGAACTCCATTCGTTTAAAGCATCTTTTTGATAAGCCACTTGAAGGACTTTGTGAAAAGATAAAGCGGAAATATCTAATGTTTTAAGAAACCAATCGTAGTTTAACTCAGTATAAGCCTTGTTTTTTCTAACATTTGGACTCATACCTATACTGTGAAGTACAAAATCAAGTTTACCATATTTAGCTGTGGCTTGGTCAAAGAGATTTTCTAAATCTTCTACATTGGTGGCATCCGCGGCAATCACTTCTGCATTGCAAAGCTCCGCTAATTCATTTATTTTGCCCAATCTAAGGGCAACGGGAGCATTACTTAATATAAATTCAGCACCTTGCTCTTTAGCTTTTAAAGCAACTTTCCAAGCAATAGAGTTTTCATCTAAAGCTCCAAAGATTATTCCTTTTTTTCCTTTTAATAGATTATTCATATAGTGTTTGGTTTGATTAGTTTACTTTAAGATTTACCGTGTAGTAACCAGAATTTGCAGAATTGAATACGGACTCATATATAGCGATATAAACAATTCCCGTTTGTGCAGCGTATGCGGTATAGTTATCTCCGGCCTTGTTCTCAAAACCACTTTGACTAACTTTGAAAACTACTTGACCATAGGTAGGTTTATTCCCTTCTACTCCAACAGAGCCATTCACTCCACCATCTGCAGCATAAGTGTTCCCTGAAAGACTAGCTAAAATAATTTGACCGCTCGAGTTGATACTTAGTTTTTCTCCTTTCTTCACTAAAACACCTGTATTCAACCAACCTTCTTCTTTGTTGCCGGAGATGTTCTGGTTGGCAAACAATTTAAAGGTATTCTTATTGTTCATCCCTTCTGATACAATTTTTACATCGATACGAGCAATATCATTTCTTGCTATTTTAATACGACCATAATCAGTATTTAGAGCTACTTCTGTGAAATCGTATATGCCTTCTACCCGAAATTCATTCTTATAGCTTATGATGTCGTTTAAACTGTAATTGCGGGTAACCTTATATTTGGCCAACATGACTTCATATAGTGTTTGCACAGAGATGTCATTCTCATTGTCATTACTTTCTGTAAACCCTTTAGATGAACTGAGATAAGCTTTTATAAAAGGAATTGCTCCTTCATCCATTTGTATAACCTGATCGAAAGCGTTTTCTTTATCGTTTGACTCCCCATTCTCTACTTTGTCAAGTAGGTTCAATAGATTGCCTTTGTCAAAACGGCTATCTTTTAATCCAATTTCTATTGAATTAATTTCATCTATAGGGAAATTCAAGGTTCCAAAATCAGTTTTGAAATTTAAGGTTCGTAATTCACTTGTGCCTGTGAGAATATCATCGTTTTTAAGATGAACACTTAACTGCACAACTTCCGTTTGAGCGAATAATTGTGCGCTTAAGCCAATTAAAACGCAGAAGAGAATTTTTTTCATGGTATAAATTTAGTATTTTCTTCCAAAACTTAGTGCAGCCACTAAATCATCATCGAGTTCGGGTAGTTTGGTGCGTTCAACTAAAAATGAGGTCAACTCAGCTATTTCTTTAAAAATGTAATGCTTATTTAAAGCTGATTGTAAGTAGTCTTTACCTGTGCTGCCGCCAGTTCCCACTCTCAGGCCAATCATGCGATGTACCATATTAATATGACGAAAACGCCAAGTGGCCATTTGCTCATCGATATCCAATAAAGTATTCAATAATTGATAAGGCATTTGGAGTAAAGGGTAGTCTCGGTACAAGATGATAAATAAAGCTGCTCGATTAGCTTTCGGGCTTAATCTTCGTTTTAAATCCCCTTCACCAAAACAAACGGCTTTGAAACGTTCAACATTGCCTTGCTCTTTTTCGCCCAAACTTTCGCCGTAAATTTTAATATACTCTTTCCAGAATACATGAACTTCCCCCTCATTGTCAGGATGTTTTTGAACAAAACTATCCCAGTATTCATCACCACCCCAAAATGGCATTCTTTCTAACCATTCATTTAGGAGTTCTATAAAGCTCTTTTGCTCTTCGAGGTCTTCAATAAACTTTTTGTCATCTGGCTTAAGCTGAGAGGTATAGTATTGCTTACCAAAACGCTCATCCATTTTTAAACCTAACATAGCTTCCACTTGCTTGAATTGGATGCTTTGAAATCCTGATGCTGGTCTTAACAAATCTCTAAAATCTAAAAAGTCAAGAGGCGTCATCGTTTCAATAACATCTACTTGCTTTACCGCTATTTCTAAAATTTTAACAACACGCTTTAGTCGGTGTACAGCTATTTGTAAATCAGGCGAAGTGTCTACAATAGTATCTTGACTAAAGACTTTGGCTACTGATTGAATTTCATGCAAAACTTGTTTGAACCATAACTCATAAGTTTGATGGATAATAATAAACAACATTTCATCATGGGCTTCTTTACCGGCAACTTTACTTTCTGGCAATTGTGCGTCAAGAATTTTATCTAATTGAAGGTACTCGCTATAGTATACATTTCCTTTGGACATGGGCTTTTTTTTAGTGCTGCAAAGTTAAGCAATTATATATTGAGAATGTTGAGAAGCAATGGTATTCTAATGACTTGCTTCTCTTAATAATTTCGCTTTTCTTTAAAGAAGCTATTGATTAACTCGGCACATTCATCAGCTAAAAGACCTGCAGTGGTTTTTGTTTTTTTCGGCAACAAATGTTTGTTTGTGCTAAAACATCCTTTTGATGTATCGGAGGCTCCATATACAATCTGACTAAGTTGACTCCATTGAGCCGCACCTCCACACATTATACAGGGTTCGAGAGTAACAAAAAGGGTGCAATCTTTTAAGTATTTGCTATTTAAATAATCAGCTGCTGCAGTAATAGCTATCATCTCAGCATGGGCCGTAGCATCAACTAAGCGTTCACTTTGATTATAACCTTTGCCAATTATCATATCCTTGTAAACCACAATTGCACCTACAGGAACTTCACCCTCTTCACGAGCTTGTTGAGCCAATTCTAAAGCTTTTCGCATGAATTGCTCTTGTTTTTTAGGTGAAATGTCCATTACTTGCTAATTACGCACAGGGCCTTCTCTTTTAATGAAATTTCAAAACTTCCAGTTCCAACCAATTCTCCATCTGCTTCAGCCTTTACAATGTTTTGATTTTTTGCTTCTACGCGGACGTGTTTGCATTTCAAAGTCTCTACTTTCGGATGTTCAATGTAGTTGCCGTTAAATAATTTTTGGACCATAAAGATGATATCCTTTTTGCTTAAATCCTTGCCTATTGTTAAATCAAAGTATCCATCATCGATTAGTGCATTTTTGGAAAGCATCATGCCTCCGCCAGCGAATTTACCTAGCCCTGCTATCATCATGAAGACATCTTCATTTAATAAAGGTTTACCGTCTACTTCAACTGTAAGTTCTTGTGCTTCAAACTTGAACAGACATTGCACCAATCCATAGAGAT
>JBLHMK010000039.1:0-18298 GCA_047621945.1 Flavobacteriaceae bacterium | reverse complement strand
AATATGTATGTATCTAATAAAGCGGGTTCCCCCTTAAATGTACCATCCCATCTAATATTACTACTTGAATCTTCTTCTTTAAAAATTAGCTCTCCCCATCTATTGTAAATCTTTAATTCAAGAAAAACTAACTCTTCGCAAATTGGACCGTAAGCGTCATTTACATTGTCTCCATTTGGACTAAATGCATCAGGGAATAGACAAAACGCTTCTTTCGATAAAACAGTGATAATAACCTCTTCAGAAACCGTGCAATTCGTCAAAGTATCGGTAAAAGAAACCTGATAAGTAATATCACTATTAGCTAGTGCCGTTGGATTTTGACAATTCACACAACTTAATCCATCACTCGGAGACCAAAGATAAACGCCATTGTTCGAATTACTTCCTTGGCTAATGAGATTGACAGATTCTCCTGTATAAACAGAGGTGTCATTACTTATCTGAATACCCAATTGCCCCCCAGCTAAAACGCTTGCAAATCCATTCACGATGCATCCATTTGCATCAACCACTTCAATAGTATAACTTCCAGGGCTCAAAGCTGTTTCATTCAAACTTCCCACATTTCCATTGTAACTAACACTATAAGATGCCTGTCCTCCAGATATGCTTAAACTAATACTCCCATCATTTAAGCCGGCACAAGTTTCATTGGTGATTAATAAACTATCAAGTGTTGGTGATGAGCTGGCTCCGACACTTACCACACTATCAATTTGACATAAAGGATTGCCTTGTTCTTGAACCAATACGGTGTAGTTTTCTGGAGGAAGATTGGTAAATTCGTTATTTGATTGAAAACTCAAACCATTGTCAATACTGTAGTTAAATGGAGCAGTTCCACCAGTCAACAGAATGTCGATTTCGCCATTATCATTTCCACAAGTACTTGGAATTATTACTATTACTACAAAAGCCATTTGACTCGGTGCAGTGAGTTGAGTAATTTGACTAACCGGACATCCGCTTGCATCTTCAACAACAACATTATAACTGCTAGCGATAAGACTATTAAAGACATTTGACGCCTGAAAAGTCAAGCCATTATCAATACTGTAGCTTAATGGAGCAAGCCCTCCGCTAGCAAACACCTCAATTGACCCATCTGCTCCTAAACAAGACGGATCAGTTGTTAAAATGGAATCCAGCACGGGTGAATTTAAAGGAGTTAAAGAAAGACTTGTACTATCTTGACATCCAAAATCATCTTCTATAAGGAGTTGATAAGTTGAAGAAGCTAAGCTCATAAATTGTGGACTTGCTTGAAAACTCGCACCATTATCTATGCTGTATTGGAATGGAACATCTGCACCTGATGCAAACATCTCAATATTCCCGTCACTAGCTCCACAACTTGGAGGATTACTCTGAACGCTGTCTAAGACCACCCCTAAACCCAATAAGGAAATATTCGCGCTTTCCATATCCGTGCAGCCCTGTGAATCCATGACCATAATCAAATACATTCCAGTATCTAAATTATTGTAAAAAGTATCTGCACTAAAAGTTAACCCACCGTCGATACTAAATAAATATGGAGGTATTCCAGTTGTTGGGTAAACTATAATACACTCTCCGTTATTAAAACCACACATTGAATTAACCATGGTATATGGTGGAAGCTGTACAGCAAAGGATGTATCAATTTGAAAACTTTGCGTATTCGTGCAGCCTCCAGCATCGGTAACCGTCATCACGTAGTTTCCTCCAATAAGCATATCAATCAAAGCAGAATTTTGAGTACTTGTTCCACCATCTAAACTATAGCTATATAGACCAACTCCTCCGCTGGCAAAAACCGTTGCTTGACCATTATTAAGCCCACAGCTTGAAGGCACAGCCACGATGCTGTCTATAACCGGTGCGTTCAAGGCAGTTAAAACTATAGTGGTGTCTTTAGAACATCCTGATACATTATCTGTAACTGTAATCGTATACATTCCGCTGGCTAAATTCGAAGCATCTTCAATGGCTGGAAGTCCATTTGTCCAGGAATAACTATAATTACCAGATCCATTTGAAACAGTTACATCTATACTTCCATTCGCAAGTCCACATCCAGGAGTTACTGAAGTATAATTCATGTCAAAAGGACAACACACTGCTTGATCTACTGTAATCAAAACAGAAGCTGAATCTGAAGAGCAACCTGCCGTGTCGACAACGACTATTGTATAAGATTGTGTAACTGGAGGACAAGCTGTTGGATTTAAGATATTAGTTGCCGATAAGTTTGTGGAAGGCGACCATAGAATGTCACCCGTGTAGGAAATTTCTGGGTCATCAAAACTAATGCTCCATCCATTCAACACCCCTAAAGGCAAAGTACCACTAGATAAATCGAATGTTCCAGTAAAACTAAGTGTCCATACTCCATTGGCATCACAGCCATTCAAATTTGTCAAAGGATTTATAGGCTGAAAGCTTCCGCTATAAGGACTTGAACCAGCAATTACAGGAGTGACGCTAGTTAAATCAAAACAAGTATTTGTTAAACTTGTCCCTGTTAAATCACCTGCATTTGCCAAGGTTATCGTACTTCCAGAAGGACAAGTCAAGCTTACTGCAAATGGAGTTAAGTCACCTACTAACATTAATGCATCTCCAATGCAAACACTGGTTAATTCTCCAGACTGCAAGGATGTGGTATTCAAATCGGTAATATTGATATTCATGGACAGCGTCCCAGTAAACACCGTTGGGCACGCACCTAAAAATGGAACAGTAGATCCATCTGGGCAAGTACATCCAGCAAAATCAACGCATGGAATCAAAATATTAACTAAATCTTGTGCTGAAGGTAATCCTGCTAATGCAGCTAGCTCACTATTTTCATAGGTAGGTGTTTTTGCTGGACTTACTACAACTACCGCTTCTCCAATTAAATCAACACAGTCTCCAGGGCATAATATAGTATCTGGAGTTGCGCTTACACGAAACACAGGATCCGTTACAGTAATACTTACACTACCCGTGCAAGTTGATGTGCCATTTGTCATAGTAACAGAATAAGTTGTTGTCGTTTGAGGACAAACGGGAGTTGGATTGTCTCCGCCTCCATTTCCTATCCCATATGAATAACTATCGTGTTGCCAGGTAATATTGAAGGTAGGGTCATTGAAATAGATATTTACATTATCCAGCCCCCAATGATCATAATCTGCCCCAGAATCATTATCCTGAAACCACCTAATCTGTGTATTGGCTGTTAAGGCCGCCGCGGGTATGGGGAAACACCAATTATTCCAATTCACCAGGGAAGCATCATTTCCCCCATTTGGATCAAAATAATTAATCGTTATCCAAGTGACCCCGTTGTCTATAGAATATTGTAAGTACACCCCTTCATCTGGTTCATCCGGTCCTTCACAAGGGCTTGCGTCTCCTTGTTCGGCAAACAACATATCAAAGCAGATCGTAGCTCCTGCTGCAGCCGTGCTAAAATCAAATGAATTAGTTGTCATTTGTCTAGGAACTCCAGTGGCATCACCCATCCATAAATGGGGGGTGCCATCAACTCCAGCCGGGTCGCAAGGGTTTGAATAAGTAGCCTGTGCAGTAGATTGCCAAGCTGTGGGTGCTCCTGAATTAAAATTCTCGGTAAAAACAGAGTTCCCTTGTCCCTCCCCGAAAGCGGTTAGCGTAACACAAGTTCCGCAAGTTATATCGTTAGGCAGTGCTGTTGCCACCACCTCACATTGCCCATGCAAGTCTTTAAACTGAAAAGAAAGACCAATCATTAGTAATAGGTAAAAGTATCTCATATTAGGGTATTAGAAGAGTAGTGCTAAATTTAGACAAACTTTTTTATAAATATTAAATCAAACTTAATTAATAAATTGTAGTTATGCAGACTAGTCAATGGGAAAAAAGAGGAAGTTATTTCAACTTCGAGAATCACCAAATTTTTTATTATTCTCAAGGAAAAGGATCCATCATTTTCCTACTTCATGGCTTCCCCACTTCCTCATGGGACTGGTATAAAGTCATTGATAAACTCAGCGAAAATAATAGGGTTATCTGCTATGACATGATTGGTTATGGCTTCTCTGACAAGCCAACAAACAATGACTACAGTATCTTCCAGCAGGCAGATATTGCCTCGGCACTATTGGCTCATTTACAAGTTCAGGAAGTACATGTTTTCGCCCATGACAAAGGCGACACCGTAGCCAATGAATTGTTAGCGCGACAATTAGAAGGTAAAAACAAGTTTACCATTAAGAGTTGCTGTATGCTTAATGGCGGCTTGTTTCCTGGCATTCATAAACCCAGACCTGTTCAACGGGCATTGATGACGCCAATCGGCAAATACATTGCTAGGTTTTATACCTTCAGTATGTTTAAGCAAACCTTTTATAAAATATTTGGTCCCAATACTAAAGCAAGTGAACAAGAGTTAAATGATTTATGGGCACTCATGAATCATAAAGATGGCATGAAGATCTTTCATAAATTGATCTACTATATGCAAGATCGGATAGACCATGAAGAAAGATGGTTGAGTGCTTTACAAAAAACAACTATTCCATTGCGATTAATTGATGGTGCCGCCGACCCCATTTCAGGAAAGCATTTGGCAGAACATTATGAAGAAGTAATTCCAAATCCAGATGTTGTATTGCTCGATCAAATAGGACATTACCCTCAAATCGAAGCTCCTGATGCTGTTGTAATGCATTATTTCGAGTTCTATAATAAGCATCATGCTAGTTAAGTGCAAAGCGACTTCCAGGCAAGGAATAAATTATACCTTTCAATTCCAATTCCAACAAGGTATTAGCCATAATTCCAGGACTTAACCCCGTGGTTTGACCAAGCCAATCCGTTTCTAAACCATCTGATTCTTTCAAGGCATTGACAATTTTTTCTTCATTTTCATTGAGGATCAAAGCTAATTCTCGCTGGACTTTTCGAGGCTTCTTGTTCTCTATATTCCAAGCCATATGTTCAATAACATCTGAAGCATTTTCAATGAGCTGCGCCTTGTGTTCTTTAATCAATCGATGACAACCTTGGCTATATTTATCTTTATATCTTCCTGGAACAGCAAACACATCTCTATGATAAGCATTCGCGGCCATTGCTGTTATTAATGCTCCTCCTGATTCAGCACTTTCCACTATGAGGGTAGCATCACATAGACCCGCAATGATTCGATTTCGCATGGGGAAATTTGCAGGTAAGATATCTGCAGATGACGGGTATTCGCTAATTAATCCACCTCCATTTTCAAGCATTTGCCTAGCCAATTTATAATGATTAGCCGGGTAGATGGTATTTAAAGGGTGAGCGACCACCCCAGCGGTCTCCAAACTTTCGGTCAATGCCGATTGGTGTGCTTGTGCATCAATACCCAATGCTAAACCACTGACAATTTGCACCTCAGTACTTTTAAGATTAGCAATAAACTCTTTGACAAAATCTTTACCAATCTTTGTAGCCTTTCTTGTCCCTACAATTGCCAAAGCTTTTGAAGGATTTAAATCTATATCCCCTTTTACATAAAGTACAATTGGGCTATCAGCACAATGGAGCAAGCGTTTAGGGAAATCCTTATCTATAAAGGGCAGAATCTTTATCTGCTGCTTCTCACAAAAAGCAATTTCTTGCTCAGCGAGTTTACAAACTTTTGCATTTAAAATGTTATTCGCTGTATATAAACCAATTCCTGGAATTTTTAAGAGCTGATTTTTCTTTTGGCTAAAAACTGCCTCCGCACTTCCACAATAAGCGATTAAGTTTTTCGTGTGAATAGAACCAATACTAGGAACCATAGACAAGGCGATATAATGAAAGTATGGATGCATAGCTAAGAAGCGCTAAGATTGCGATTATCCTAATTAATAGTTTTACACTTTTAGCAGTTGACGTAAATTAATGAGTGGATGGATTGGTGTCTACCCTCTCCCGAAAATTCCGTAAATTGCGCAAAACTTTTAACATGCGCATATTACAATTCATCACCTTCTTGTTCTTACTTACTTCAACAGTTCATGCACAAGACTATAATCCTATTGCTCCACCAAACACTTTTCAGCACCCTGACAATCCTTTGTATTGGGGAAATAAAAAACCAAGCACCGATTACTGGCAGCAAGATGTAGCCTATAAAATCTATGCAACTATCAATGAAAAAACGGATATCATAACTGGTAAAGAAGAGCTAGTTTATTGGAATAACTCAACAGACACTTTAAAAGTGGTTTATTTTCATTTGTATCAAAACGCTTTTCAACCAGGTTCTTATTACGACAATCTATATCACAACAATGGTCAAGAACCTAAATATGGCAAGTATGAAGAACAAGGTTTAGGGACTACTATTGACTACATTAGCTTAGATGGTCAAGTGGTAGAAACGACCTTAGATAACTCCATCCTAATTGTGCATTTGAATGAACCTATTCTTCCTAACACTAGGCATACTTTCGACATTAACTTTAAAACCTATTACGACAATGGTACAGTTAGACGTCGAATGAAATACTTCAATAGTTATGGCAAAAAGCAATATAATGGATGTCATTGGTACCCAAGAATTTCTGCATATGATAAGAAGTTTGGTTGGACTACGGACCAACACTTAGGTAGAGAGTTCTACGGCGATTTTGGAACCTTCGATATCACTTTGAATTTTGCCAATGATTATGTAGTAGCCGCAACCGGAAAACTACAGAATGAATCGGAAGTACTACCGGAAGATTTAAGAGCCAAACTAGATATCAAAAACTTTGCAGACAAGCCTTATGGACAGAAGCCTTCTATAATTACTCCGTATGAAGAAGGAGTAAGAAAAGAATGGCATTTCTACGCAGAGAACGTACATGATTTTGCCTTTACTGCCAATCCACACTATAGAATAGGTGAAGCAGAATGGAATGGAATAAAAACTTATGGTTTTGTGCAAGAACCTCATGCATCTAAATGGCAAAATGCCGCTGAATATGCAGCCAAAGTGATTCAAGTTTATTCTGAAGACATAGGTATGTACGGCTATCATAAAATGATTGTGGCTGATGCTAGAGATGGCATGGAATACCCAATGCTTACTCTAGATGGAGGAAGCGACCCAAGTTATAGGGGTTTGTTGGCTCATGAAATAGGACACAATTGGTTCTACGGAATGATGAATAGTAATGAAACCTATCGTGCTTTTATGGATGAAGGGTTCACACAGTTTTTAACCAGTTGGGCAGAAGAAAAAATAGATGGGAAGTATCTCGTTACCAGTCCTCCTAGTTCAAAATATATCAAGAAGTTTAGAGAACCCCGTGAAATAAGGGAAGATGAAGCATACTATGGTTATATGCGAGATGCCGTTTTAGGTAATGACCCACAACTTAACACGCATAGTGATGGTTTTAACGGAGCTATTCGACATGGAGGAGGATATGGACATGTCTATTCTAAAACTGCTGTTATGCTTTACAATTTGCAATATGTATTAGGGGACGAATTGTTTCTGGAAGCGATGCAATACTATTTCGAAAAATGGAGTTTCTGTCACCCTTATCCTGAAGATTTTAGACAAAGTTTTATTGAATACACACACGCTGATCTTAATTGGTTCTTTGATCAATGGTTGGAAACCAATAAGAGTATCGATTACGGCATACATAAAGTAAAAAGAGTGAAGGATGAAGAGAACACCTTCAACATTACTTTCAACCGAAAAGGAAGAATGCAAATGCCTTTAGATTTTCAAGTGAAAGACAAAGAAAACAGAACCTTTGATTATTACATCCCTAATCAATATTTCGAAAAAGAAACTAAAGCAACCACCCTTCCAAAATGGACTGGCTGGGACAAATTACATCCAACTTACACGGCTAAAATCACACTTCCTGAAGCCTATAAAGGAAAAAAAGTGAAAATTAAAGACGTAGTTATTGACCCCACTGAACGTCTAGCAGATGTTAATATTTTTGACAATCGCTTAAGAGATAATGTAAGTTGGCATTTTGATAGTCACGTATGGAATTACCCTGATTGGAAAAAGTATCACATCAACTATCGACCGGATATCTGGTGGAATGGCTACGACGGATTTAAACTGGGTTGGCATTTAGATGGCACATATATGAGAAAGCTTCACAACTTCTCGCTTACCGCTTGGTATAATACTAGACTGTTTCAAGGTAACTTAAACAGTAATGCCATTGATCAAGAAGAAAACAAGTATTATACGAATGACCGATTTAACTATAACTTTTGGTATAGCACCTCATTAGATAAATTGTTGCCAAATACTGATTTTAAATTTCAATCTAGAATGTTAGATGGTCTATGTTTGAGAGAAATTGAATTGAAGAAAGGATTCAAAAACAACTTGAATGTATCCATGAGTTTTAAAAGCATGGAGCGTAAAGAAATAAATGATAAAAACTACCTAATTTATCCAAATGAATGGGATATCGACCAGCACAATGCAAGTTTAAATTTTGGACTTAATTATACCGTTAGAAACCCTTCAAAAACCTACAAAGGGGAGTTAAATATATTAGCTAGAACTTCAGTTACACAAGAGGTAAATTATCAATTTATAGAGTTCGATTATATCGAAGATGTGAAGTTATGGCGATTAAATTGGTCCACTCGCTTCTATGGTCGATTTGGAACTAAAAACACGCCTACGGAGTCTTCTGTTTATCTAGCCGGGGCCAATGGAGAGGCCATGGTAGAGAACAAATACGTGCGCGCTTCAGGCTTCTTCCCAAATGACTGGATAGGAGAATATGGAAGTACTACCAACCATTTCCAATATGGAGGTGGACTTAACTTAAGAGGTTATGCTGGGTATTATGCAGTGGAGGAAGATAAAACGGGAACTCCTGTTACTGCTTATCGTGGCAACAGTGGGTTTTCTATTAATACCGAACTAGAGTTTGATAACATTATTAAGCTAAAACGAGCGACCAAATTAAAGCGAATATTTGATTTTGATAGTTACATTTTTGCCGATGTGGGTTCTTTAAACTATGTCAACTCAAACAATGAAAACCAGTGGTCTAACTTAAGAGCAGATGCAGGTGTGGGTGCTAGTTTTACCATTAAAAGATGGTTTAAACTATACAATATTAAGCCTTTGACTATTCGATTTGATGTTCCGTTTCTGCTTACAAGCGCTCCGGCTGGTGAAGACAATATTCAATTTCGATGGGTACTTGGATTTAATCGCGCGTTTTAATGAAGATTTATAAGAATCCAGATGGCACAAACTATGATACTTTGTATCCAACGCTGTTTTTTGGTTCTTTAGGTTTTAATGTCTACTTCTTATTTAAGACTTGTATTAGCTTAAATCATTTTTGGGGTTTATGCTTAGTAGCCTTATTGTTAAGTTTTGCTATTCATCATTTTTTCTTTAAGCGCAAGCATAGAGAAAGTTTGAGTTACGCAAACTTGTTCATTACTACTACCGCAACTCCCTTTCTAGTGGCCATTTTATTGGGCCTAAACTACTTTATTTCGAGTGAAATGTTCAAACAAACTTCACCCATAAAGGGCAATATGTTTATGGATGATCGCAGCATCTATATCCTGCATGAAGGTCGCCCAGAATTATGCCTCAAGCTTTACCGATTAAACGCGGCACCCCCATTAATTGAATACCAAGCTATTGAAACCCAAATAAACATGGGTATCTTAGGGTTCCCAGTTGTAAAATATCATAAATTCATTAAATAGATGAAAGCAATTATTCAACGAGTTTCTGAGGCCAGTGTTCAAGTAAATGCGCAAACCATTGGTGCTATCCAACAAGGATTACTCGTTTTGCTTGGATTTGAAAATGAAGACCAGCAAGAAGATATTGATTGGATGGTTCAAAAGATTATCCAAATGAGAATATTCAATGACGCCGCCGGTAAAATGAATCTTTCCCTTCTCGATGTAAGTGGAGATATTTTACTTATCAGTCAATTCACGCTACATGCCTCAACAAAAAAAGGTAATCGACCTAGCTTCATTAAAGCCGCCAAACCAGACATGGCTATTCCCTTGTACGAACAAACTATTAGTAGTTTTCAGCACAAATTGAATCGAGCTATTCAAACGGGTGAATTCGGGGCAGACATGAAGGTCAGCCTGCTCAATGATGGTCCAGTGACCATATCACTAGATAGTAAGTTAAAGTATTAACTAGGCTAATAAAACAGTCTTCGTTTGCCTTAGAATATTTTCAACCATTTCAGGAGTCTCTGCTTCTGCATAAACACGTAAAACAGGTTCCGTACCAGAAGGTCTAATCATAACATTACGATCATTACCTAAATGGTA
Source organism: Flavobacteriaceae bacterium (assembly GCA_047621945.1). Classification (GTDB taxonomy): domain Bacteria; phylum Bacteroidota; class Bacteroidia; order Chitinophagales; family UBA8649; genus JAFMKE01. The sequence goes on along the minus strand of JBLHMK010000039.1, from coordinate 8,014 downwards.
TTTGAATCCATCAATAGTTTCTACTTCTTCAATGTTGAATTCTCCGAATGCCGTATACTTATTTGCCATACAGTTGGCGATAATTTCTTGCTTCTTGCTCTCTTCTAAATGCAAATCGTTTCTGTTGTATGAAAAGGCTCCAACCACCTCATAAACTTCATCAATCAATTCTTCGATTGAAGTATTGGTTTTGGCCATGTGTTCTAAGATTACTAAACCATCCCAAATACCATCACGTTCTGGAATATGTCCTTTCACAGCAATACCACCGCTTTCCTCACCACCTACTAAAACATCATCTTTAATCATGATCTGAGCAATGTGTTTAAAGCCAATAGGCGTTACTTGACACTCTAAACCATAAGCTTTACACATCTTTTTGATTTTCGGTGAAACAGAGAATGCAATAACCACTTTCCCACTCATATTCTTGTGCTTATACAAAATATGAATAAGTAACAGTAGAATATGGTGTGCATCTATAAACTCACCTTTACTGTTGTACAATCCAATTCTATCTGCATCACCGTCATTAGCTAAGCCAAGAGACAGACTATCATCTTTCTTAATTAAATCTGAAAACTCTTGCAAATTTTTATGAATTGGCTCAGGAGCTTGGCCCATAAAACTAGGGTTGTAATCACAATGTAAGGTTGCTGCATTAGGCAGCAATCTTGGCAATATTCTTTGTCCTGCTCCGTACATCGCGTCATACGCTAAAGTATATTTTGAGTTTCGGATGGTATCCATATCAAAACTACCTATAACGTGCTGGAAGTACATTTCCTCAAAATCAACAAATTCTAGTAAGCCTTCTTTTTCTAAAGCATCCCAAGAATATTTCTTACACTCCACTTCTTCACCAATTAAGTCTTCCACTTCTTGAATTTCAGAAGGGATTGTCGGTCCACCAAAATTTGACTTCAATTTATAGCCATTATAGCTTGGCGGATTATGACTTGCTGTTAAAATAACACCAGCTGTACTCTGTAATTTATAAGCTGCTAGAGAGATCATAGGAGTTGACACGAAGTTCTTATCAAAAAAGACTTTAACTCCTTGTGAAGCCATTACATCAATAACCGTTTGAGCAAACAAGTAGCCCCCGAATCTGCAATCGTATCCTAATACGATAGATGGCTTATCGCTATTTGATTTTACCCAATCAGCTGTAGCTTTTGCAATTCTTTTTACGTTAGCAACTGTGTAGGTATCCGCAATTATTGCTCTCCAACCGTCTGTCCCAAATTTAATCTTGTCTATCATCTTGTTTCTAATTAGTTTGCGAAGTTAAGCTATATCTCAACTTTAAAAAAATTGTGTTGGTATAATTAAACGAAAAAGGCATCACCCTAGAGTGATGCCTTTTCTATTAGTACCATTCAAATTTTAGAACTTCGTGATCTTGAATTCAGTTCTACGATTTTCTTGATGTTGTTCATCAGAACAGTCTGTTACTTGTTCGTTTTCGCAATCTATAAAGTTACTTAAGCCTAAAGCTTTGTCGCATTCACAAGCACAATTGTTCACTAATTGAGATTCACCGTATCCTTTGTAAGTTAAGCGATATTCCTCAACTCCCGTACTTACAATATAGTCTACCGCCGCTTTCGCTCTGTTATTCGATAGTTCTTGGTTGTAATCAGCTGTATTTCTACAATCCGTATGAGAACCTAACTCAATTTCTAAAGTTGGGTTTGATTTCATAAGATTAACAATATGATCCAGTTCGTCTTTTGCATCCTCACGAATGAAGAATTTATCTAAATCATAGTAAATATTCTCAATCAAATAAGTTGAACCTAACTGAACAAAGTCCAGTGTCATTCCTGTTTTCATTTCAGATGGGCATTCAACCCCAGCTGTAGAATATGTACTTGTAGTTGATAAGAATTTAGATTCTGGCTCAATAATTTCTCTTGATGCGACTAATTCATAATCATTATTACCAATAATTCCTTCGAATGTAAAGCATCCCGTTTCATCAGTTAAACCAGTAAAGAAAACTCCTTCTACTTCACTCATAACTTTAATACTTGCCTTATCTACTGGAGTACCCATATTTCTGTCGGTAACACATACAGTCAATTCACAGGTATTGTCTGCAACTCTTCTTAATGGAACAGCAATCTCAATATCATCTTCAAAAACATTAAAAGGAATCTCTTTAGGGAAAAAACCATCTAATCTTGCATTTAACTTACAAGCGCTCATCGGATCAATAACCAACGATCCTCTTCCTTTCTCGTCAGATAGATATGTTCCTTCCATACATTTTAAGATATCGAAAGTAACTGCTTCCAATGGTTCTAAAGTTTCCTCATCATAAGTAAGAACTTTCACCATTACACTGTTGTTTGTTTTTCGTTTACCATCTTTATACTTGAAGGTATAGATGTCATCAGACCCCATTCCACCTGGTCTATTAGAACTTACGAAACCGAATCCAGCTTCTTCGTTATATACATAGTTAAAATCATCAAATGAAGTATTAAAAGGTGCTCCAATGTTATCTGGAGTTGACCATTCTTCCCCATTAAAATGTGAACTGTATATGTCTAATCCACCTAAACCATAGTGCCCGTCAGAAGCAAAATAAATCTCGTTTTGTGCGCTAAAAAACGGGTATTCTTCATCTGCAGGTGTATTAATCGTCATGCCTAAATTTATCGGAGTTGACCATTCATCTCCTTTCTTAGTAATCATATACAAGTCAGTTCCACCATAACTATTGCCAAATTCTTCTGAGTCACTCGAGAAAATTATTATACTTCCATCATAAGATACAGCAGCATGTCCAACAGAATACTCCTTATTGTTAAAATCGAAATCTTTTGCAAATTTCTTCAATTTAGATGATCTCTCATTTAAGTTTACTTCTACTAATTCAAGCTTAACAGTTTTATCGCTTTTCGATTTATATGTTTTTCCTTTTTTATAATGGCTACGAGTTAAATACATGATATCACCGTTAAAAACTGCTGGACCATCATGGTACATTCCATTGTATTGATTGTCTGCAAATTTTTGCGGAGCGGATTGCTCTTCTGGAGCTACTACTGAGCTATATAAGTCAGCGTATTGACCATGTGTCCAATTGTCTTGTTCTCCAATTGCATCTTCTCGAGTAGAAACAAAAACAATTTCTGCCAAATTTTTAAACGATACTCCAAAATCTGAATTTGCTGTATTTAAACTTGAAGCATTTTTCAATTCAACATTCGAATTAGGTTTAGATAAATCATCAATATAATCAAAACCATCAATAATGCCAGATACATAGTCGTTATTGCCTTCTGTCCTATAAGCTTCCCAACTTTCCAAGGCCTTGTCATACTTTTTCGTACTTCTAAGTGCTTGGGAATAGAAAAAACGGTTTTCAGGATTTCCACTATCCAATTCCAATAATTTACCATACCATGCTTCGCTTTCGGCAAAGTTTCCAGTATATCGATAAGCAATAGCCAAACCTTGAACTGCTTTAATATTTTCACGGTCCTTATCTATAGTTTTCTTGTACTCTTCTATTGCACTTATAAAGTCAAAATTATTCAGGTATTTATCACCTAATTTAACCCCGCGTTGAGCGGAAAGGGAAAGTGCGAAAAACAAACAAATGAATGTTGTTATTAATATTTTTGGGTAATTATTCATAACTATCAATTTCCTAATTTTAGAAATAATTTATATAACGAGGTGTTGTAATTCTCATACCATCAATGGCATCTCTTTTTCTATCAAACTTAAAGTTCATTAGCAATTCATGAGACCCACTTTGATAACTCTTTAAATCAGACAGGGTATAATCATAAGCATATCCAATTTCTAGATTCTTCACAACCATAAATTTAACCATACCTATTACTGCAGAACCTTTACCAATTTTCACTTCTTGATTATCTACATAATAGTTTCCACCAAATCGGTATCCAGCACCTAACCATAATCTATCGTAGAATAAGAAGTTAGTATTTACATCAAAATCAATTGGTGTTTGTTTAGCAAACTTAATCAATGTGGATGGATAGAATTTGAAGTTTCCATTTTGTTTGCCAACTACTAAACCAGCAGTTGCATAATAGTGTTGGTGCTCTTGATTAGCATTACTGTTCGTTCCAGCAGACAAATCATGATACAGCTTATTGTTCAACAATCTTGGCACTGAAAAACCAACATAGAATCTATCTTTTTTATTCCACAAGTAAATACCTGTTCCAAAATTGAAAGTATTAATATTAGGAAAGTCATTAATTTGTTGTCCAACAAAATCCGTCTTATCTAAGAAATCAATATTGTCAACTTGATACAACTTATATGTACCCTTAACACCAATGGAAAGTTTCAACTTAGAACCTAATGGGATTCTGTAAGCATAGTTAATTCCAAAGTCAAAAGTCTTGTAAGGTCCAATAACATCATTATGAAAATTGAATCCCAATGCATTATTTGAACGCTTAAAAGGCGAATGGATGCTCAAGGAAGTTGATTGAGGTGCGCCCTCTATCTTATCTCCTATATTAAAGAAACGCCATTGCTCTCTATGTAAAACTTCAACATGAAGTGCTTCTTTCTTTCCTGTATACGCAGGATTAAAATACACATTATTAAACATGTAGAATGAATATTGTGCATCTTGCTGAGCCATTCCTTCGAAGGCCATGAAAGCACATATCAATATTATTATTACTCTTCTCATTGTTCTAAATTTGAGTTTAACCTTGTTCTTATTATCTATAAATTACCACGTATGATGCAATTTTTCTCTTACTGCCATTATTCAAATTGACAATATAGAAGTAAGTACCATTCGGTAACTGTGAGTCACCAAAATTCAATCCTGTCCAGTTGTTTCTATATGGAGTTTTACTATTCCATACTTCATCACCCCATCTGTTAAAGATGTTCATGGTTGCATTAGGGTATACTAACTCGATGTTTGGAATTTCAAAATTATCATTGACACCATCTCCATTTGGAGTAAAACCTTCAGGGATATACAATTCACCATCCACTAATAGAATTACGGTAGTTGTATCACACAACTCTTCTCCATCTACTAAGTATTGACAAACGATGTATTGGAAGCTATCCACTTCAGCATACATTGTTTCTGAGTTGTAAACAACTTGACCATTAATAATTGGTGTGTCAATTGAACCGAATAATGGATCCAATAGAATAGTAATGATTGTATCAACTGCTTCATTATCCAAGGTGTCATTGTCTAGTACAGAGATGCTTACTGTTGTTCCAGCAATTACATCAACTGTATCTGGCATAGCTACAATTGGATCATCCGTTACTGGTATCACATTGAAACATACTGTAAAGGTATCTCTCAAATGAGGACAAGCTTCATTGAACGCTATGATTACTGCTGAATCAACACCACTCATATTTGAGAATGGAGTATAAACATATGAATCAGTTGCATTATCAATTACGATTGTAGAAGCTGGGTCTAATCTAGAACCACCATCTAATACTTCAAAACCAACATTTCCAGTTATCACCGCTGTTAAGTCATCATTGAATAACCAATCATTAGTAGAACCTACTAACAAGCTATCTTCAAACAACGGGTAACATCCATCATCATTTGATACTGGGAAACCATCTACCCATAACTCTAAGCTATCTATAGTCGAACAGAAATTTTGTCCGAAGCTTACATTAGCCACTACATAATAAGTAGTATTAACCAATGGAGAAACAATCGCATCTTCATCCCATGAAAGTATTGGACCTGTAATAGAATCTGTTCTCCAAGAGTAAGAAGCTTGACTAAACCCTGTAATTGTTGCATCAAGAGTGTAATCTGTAAATAGACAGAATGTATCAGCAGCTAGTACATCTAGGCCAGCGGCTTCATTCACTGTAATGATTACTTCATCTTTAGCGATACAATCCGCAATAATTTCGTACCATTCGAATAAGTACGTACTTGTTGGATTATTATAAGGTACTAAGCCATCAACTATTGCTTGGTTATCTGTAGAATCTGACCAAGTCAAACTCTCACTTCCAACATAAATCCAATAACCTGTAGCACCTGGAGTTAAGGTTGCATTCAACTGAACTGACCCACCTGCTTCCGTTAAGCAAATAGTGGTATCATTTCCAGCTGAAGTTAAATGTGGTTCAGTAACTACAATTGTAACTGTATCCGAAACAACGCATAATCCATTTTCATTTGTCCACGCGAATGTGTACACATTATCAGTACCTGGTAAGTTGTTCGCTTCTAAACTAACTATTGCATTAGAGTCGGCAGCATCTAAAGCTACAACCTGTCCAACTAATTGAGTCCAGAACGTTAAGTTACCCGTACCTGTTCCTTGTAATTCATAATCTTGGAATCCACAAATTGTATCATCTGGACCAGCACTTACATTTAATGGTAAGCTATCAATTGTGAAACAAACTTCTGCTGTATCAGGGCTAGACAATCCTAATCCTGCATGCACAGCAATAGCGGAATAACAATTCACGCCTAGCGTTGCTGGTGGAGTGAAAGGGCTACCTGTTCCTACAAGTACATCATTTTCATCAAACCAGTTAATTATTGACCCTGGCTCACTTGTACCTGTTAAGGCTGGAATTGGATCAGTCTCACAAATATTTGCAAAAGCATCAAGAACTGGAACATCTATTACTGGTACAACAGTAACTGCAACATAAGTAGTGTCGCAGAAAGCACCAGCACAAGTAACTATACAGAATGAATCTTGACCGTAGAAATCTGGATTCGGATTGTAATCAATGCAAGGTAAGAATGTAGTATTCAAGGTTCCGTTTGAAGGGTTACCGCAGATAAATTGATTGTCTATTGTAGCCGCTCCAAAATTAGTTAATGAATCTGTACAAATTGCTACTGGACCTAAATCTTCAATTACACTTATAGCAGATGAATCAGGCGCACTATTAATTGTTATCGTTACTGTTGCAGTATTACATAAAGCAACTGCATTTGTATCACATACTTCATAAGTAAATACATCCACTCCTACATAATCAGTGTTTGGAGTATAAGTAGCTGTACCGTCACCGTTTGAAACAGCCGTACCATTAGTTCCTTGAGTAAGGATTACTATGCTTGCAGAATCTAATGGACCTTCAACGTCACTATCATTTACAATAACATCCGTTGTAACCGGTATATCTTCAGTAGTAACATCTACATCATCAAATGCAATTGGTGCATCATTTACCGGTGTTACGTCAATTACAAAGATTGTAGTATCACATACTCCTGCTGAGCAGCTAATTACACACATAGTATCTAGACCAACATAGTCAGCATTTGGAGTGTAGTCAACACATGGTAAGAAAGATGGTGTTGCAACTCCATTTATTGGAGCACTACAAATTTGAATATTATCTATAGGACCTGCAAAATTCGTCTCTGTATTTGTACATACTGTCAGCATTACATCTTCAGCTGTAGCTACCATTGTTGTATCCGGTGTACCGTTTATTGTAAGAGTAACTGTTGCCGTATCACACAAGAAAACAGTATTTGTGTCACAAACAACATATGTATACATATCCACTCCTACAAAATCAGTGTTTGGAGTATATGTAACTGTGCCATCACCATTTGAAACAGCCATACCATAAGTTCCTTGAGAAACAATGGCTACACTTACCGAATCTAATGGACCTTCAACGTCGCTATCGTTTACAATAACATCTGTTGTCACTGGTGTATCTTCTGTAGTCACATCAGCATCATCAAGCGCTACTGGTGCGTCGTTTACTGGAGTTACATCAATCACAAAGATTGTAGTATCACATACTCCTGCTGAGCAACTTACTACACACATGGTATCTTGACCTACATAATCTGCATTTGGCGTGTAGTCAACGCATGGTAAGAAAGATGGTGAAGCAACTCCATTTATTGGAGCACTACAAATTTGAATATTATCTATAGGACCTGCAAAATTCGTCTCTGTGTCTGTGCATAAGGTCAACATTACATCTTCTAAAGTTGATACTAAAGTAGTATCTG
>JBLHMK010000038.1:0-18376 GCA_047621945.1 Flavobacteriaceae bacterium | reverse complement strand
CGTAATGGGTGAATAACTCACCTAAGGGGATTCCCCATTCACTTAGTTTACTCAAATGACTTTTAGCCATAACTACTGCCATGTCGCGCAATAAAATAATCGGCTGTGCTACTTCGAAATGATTAAACACATCTTTCAACTGAAGCCAATAAGCTACTTCTCCAGGTCCTCCTACAAAAGCCACATTAGGTAAGACGCTCTCTTGATAAACTGGTCGAAGGAATACATTAGGACTTATTCGCTCTGGATGATTCGAAAGCTCTTCAAGCATTTCTTCTTTTGAAAAAGTAATGTCACTATCTACTAATGAAAAGGACTCTCCTTGACGCTCAATTCGAGTTCTCACATCTCCTTTTAAATAGAATAAGTTTATTGCTCTTGAAGTTGCTTGAACATGATAAGTGTTGTTTAAAAAGGCTTCATTTTTTTTCAATGCATGTTCTACAGAATTATGAAGTAATTCATCCTTCATAACGGCCTTAAAGCTTCCCTTCAGCTTAGCATCGTCTTGATCTAATACAATAAGACCATAAGAGCTAAACAAGTCCAGAATCCAAGCCTGAAAACTTTGACCGTAACTTCGATGACCTGAAAAGAATTTTCTCAAGTCATTAATGAGTTGTTCAGCATATTCTTGCTGTCCCAATAATTCAGCTAATTCATTGATGCTAGCTTCCATACCCTTAAGGGAATGGCTTCCTATAGCACCTTTATCCGTGTTTTGCCACGTAATTGGTTTCCCGTATACCATAGCAGAACTTATTTCTTCAAAGTCGTGATCCTCGCTTCCCATCCAGTATACAGGCACGAACTTATAAGTTGGATACTTCGATTGAAGATCCTTGGCTAATTTAACTGCACTCAATATCTTATAGATAAAATAACTGGGTCCGGTAAATAAACAAAGTTGATGAGCAGTGCATATCGTGAAGGTGTTTTCCTTAGCTAGTGCATCCAAGTTTTCTTGAGCAGCGCTTGACAGCTTTAAGCCTTCATATTGAGATTGTAGAGCCTCTACTAAAATTTTGCGATTGCTGAAATTCTCTTTAGCCTTGATTACCTGAGGAATACTTTTAATAGTCGGATGGTGACTATAAAGTCTTTCAACAACTGCAGAGCCAGATAAGTAATCGCTGACTAAAGGATTAAGAATCCCAAGTTCATCAAGATTGATTTGTTCTTTTAGTAACATGGTTTAAGCGAGTTCCCCGAATAAATCAAAATCTGTAGCATCAGTAATTTTCACATGTACAAATTCGCCAATAGGTACATATTGTTTAGTTGCATCAACTAAGACTTCGTTGTCCACATCAGGCGAATCGTATTCTGATCTGCCAACAAAACTCTCCCCTTCTTTTTTGTCGAAGAGGACCTTGAAAGTTTTTCCAATCTTAGCTTCGTTCAACTCATAGGAGATTTCTTGTTGAATTTCCATGAGTTCATTAGCACGTTGTGCTTTTTCCTCTTCTGGCACATCGTCTTCCAATTTGTAGCCATGTGTCCCTTCTTCGTGAGAATAAGTGAATACACCTAAACGTTCGAAGCGCATTTCTTCAACAAAATCTTTTAGCTCTTCAAAATCTTCTCGGGTTTCGCCAGGAAAACCAACCAACATGGTTGTTCTAATGGCAATTTCAGGAAGAATACTTCTAATCTCATTGATGGTGTTACGTGTGTCTTGATTAGTTACCTTTCTACGCATTGCCTTCAATACATTATTCGCAGCATGCTGCAAAGGAATATCTAAGTAATTACATATTTTAGGCTGACGAGCCATGGTCTCAATAATGTCCATAGGAAATTGAGAAGGGTAGGCGTAATGCAAACGAATCCATTCTATACCTTCTATGTCGCACAAGGCATCTAACAGAGTAGATAAGCTTCGCTTTTTATAAATATCCAGTCCATAAAAAGTAAGTTCTTGAGCAATCAGCATAATCTCCTTTACGCCCTGAGCGGCTAATTTACCTACTTCTTTAATCAATTCTTCAATAGGCTTAGAAACGTGTTTGCCACGCATTATAGGAATGGCACAAAACGCACAAGTTCTGTTACATCCTTCAGATATTTTCACATATGCATAATGGTTGGGTGTAGTTAATAAACGTTCACCTACTAACTCATGCTTGTAATCCGCTTTTAGGGTTTTTAATAAAGCAGGTAACTCGAAAGTTCCGTAAAAGGAATCAACTTCCTTAATCTCCTGTTCGAGGTTGTCCTTGTATCGTTGAGATAAGCAACCAGTCACATATAGCTTGTCAATAACTCCATCTCGTTTTGCTTCTGCGTAATCTAAAATGGTATTAATAGATTCTTCTTTAGCTTTATCAATGAAGCCACAAGTGTTGACGATAACGATGTTAAAGTCATCTTCTTGGCTTTCATGTGCTACTTCAATGTTGTTCCCTTTAAGTTGGCCCATTAATACTTCTGAGTCCACGAGGTTCTTTGAACACCCTAGGGTAACTACATTTACTTTATTCTTCTTTAGTGTTTTTGTCTTCATAATATAGCGGTAAAGGTAAGGAGAAACTGATGAAATTTGATTTTAGTTCAACAGACTAAATTACTTGGTTCAATTTTCGCTATATATTTTAACAAAACCCTCAATTTTGCTTTATGTTGAAGTCGTTCTTGAAGAAAAACTTAGTTTAGTTATTACTGATTATTGCCGGAATTTTAATTGTTGGATTTGCATTTAGCGAATTGACTGGCAACTTGCTTATTGCACTGAGTGTTTTAGGTGGAATTATCTTACTTATTGGATTTTGGAAATCGATTAAAAATGATGCAGTTGATGGTGCATTATCTAAAGATCGATTAGCAAATGTTTCTGAGGAATATGAAAAACTGAAGAACGAACACTTGAAGTTGTTGGCGGATCATCAATCCTTGCATGACATGAAAATCAATGTGTCGAATATCAATCCTTTAGTTGAGAGTGGGCTGTTTGAAGCGGAACTGAATTTACTCAGTTTGTTGATCAATACTTTGATACGCATTTCAACGAAATCCGCGATGAGGGGATGGTTAAATTGATAAAGACTAGCCCAGCAAGTTATGCGGAGAAGTATAATGATAGCCCCATTGCCCTTCGCTATAGTTCGCCTATTATTTTAGGTAAAGATACCTGAAAGACTGATCCTAAGTTGTTAGAGCCATACAACAGATACATAGATAAGTATCGAGCAAAAGTAATTGAAGATTCTGAGCGAGGTCCAAAGGAACTAGAATGGATTAAAAAACCATTAGAAAATCAAATAAAATCAATGCTAAGCATCTTGTTTTTTAAAGGCTACGCAATCAATTTTGTAAAAGAGCAGGATAGTATTTTTATTTCCTTAAATGCATTTGCCAATAGTAAGCGAATAGAAGATGCCAATTTGGAGTTGTTGAGCAACCTTTCGCAGCGTGAATTGCTAGCAGATAAAAATAAAGAAGGGTAGTTTTCTGGTTCAGAAACTCTCTAAATTAAAATGCTTTGTGGGGGCTTGACTCTACGTATGGCCACCACTAAGAACTGCAGAATAATTCAAATGGTAGAGGTGTAATGTGTAATGAACTTATATGATTGTGTAGTTTGTTTCATGCAGCGAGTCTATACGAACAATCCATAATCCGATGCGACATTCACTTTAAAGCTTTTAGAAAATATACTATCTTTGATATCGTTTCGTTTAGCTAATAATTAGTGTAGTCTTTTGAAGAGAATTTTTATCATATTTTTAGGAATCATGCAGTTTGCCTTTGCGCAAATTGGAGGGAGAAGTACTTTTCAGTTTCTGGATATGCCAGTTTCTGCTCGAGCAACTTCCCAAGGAGGGATATACAACCATCTTTATGAAAACGATGCAGGTTTAGCTTTGGGTAATCCTGCCATGTTAAATAGTGCGATGCATAAGCATATGGCTATTTCTTACTTACCCTATTTTGCTGGAAGCCATTTAGCAAACTTCTCCTATATACACGACTTTAAATTAGCAACTTTTCAATTTGGAACTCAATTCATGAATTATGGCAAATTGATTCAGTATGATGAATTAGGAACCGAGCAGGGTTTGTTTAATGCTACGGATATTGCTTTGATTGCAGGTGCTGGGCGTTCATATAAAGAGAAGTTTAAGTTTGGCGCAAATGCTAAATTGGCTTTTTCTCAAATTGAGACTTATACATCTCTAGGAATGGCTTTCGATTTGTCAGTAATGTATGTCGATACGGCTAAACTGTTTTCGGCATCTTTAATTATTCGAAATTTAGGATTTCAACTTAAATCGTACACCAAAGGAAAAGGGAGTCAGGAGCTGATGCCAACTGATGTGCAGTTTGGAATATCTAAGCGATTCAAACACTTACCATTTCGAATCAATCTTACAGGGCATAATTTCACTAGATTGGATGTTCGCTATGATGACCCCAATGCCACTCAAACAACAGTAACTATATTTGAAGAGGAAGAGAAGCAAACGCAAGGGGCTTTAGTGTTTTTTGATAATTTCATGCGACACATTATTTTTGGCGGAGAGTTTCAATTTGGAAAAGCATTCAATTTAGGTTTTGCCTATAATCATCATCGTAGAGCTGAATTAGCTTTAGACTCTAAAGGGGGCTTAGCTGGATTTAGTTTTGGTTTCGGCTTGAAAATCAAGCGTATTGGAGTCCAATACGGAATGGGGAAGTATACCAATGCAGGCACGGCCAATCATCTAACATTAAATGTTAATATAGGAGAGCAAATTAAAGTAAAAAAAGCTAATAATTCAGACTCGCAGTGACCAAGTATAAAGACTTACCGGTAGAAGAAAAAGAAATTGTTGATTATTATCAAATGAGATGGGCTCACATGATTTACTTTTCAGGTTTTATAGGAATGGGTTTATGGATGCTCATTGATCCGCGAAAGCCGCAACATCAGTACATTGAAAAAGTAACAGTTTCTTTATTTAAGGATTTATGGGGAATCCCTTTTGGAATTATTCTATTGATGATTGGATTACTAGGGCTAGGTTATTTGGTTATGGGGATGTTAAGGGTAATGAATTACACTTGGTATAGACTTAAGACCGGGTATTACTTGTTTTATCAGAGAAAGAGAATAAGTGGCCTTGGTTCAATTTCCAATAATAATGGGAGCATGCTTGTGTTTTATCCTGAAAAGGACATAGTACTCGAGTTTAAAGGGTATTTGAAAAGTGAGTACCATAAATATCGTAAGGCCTCCGTTACTACTGCTTTTAATAATGATGATATTTATTGGTCGGCAGACAAAGATGGATATTGTATTATTTATAAGGGAAAGAGCCTAAATAATACTACTTCAGAATGGCGGGGAGATGATTTGATTATTAAGTCTAATGAGAAATTTCTGACCATTCCCATTAAGAATTATAGAAACCTAAAAGACGGAACTATTCGTACCGCGAGCTTAGCCTAAAATTCTTCAAAATATCTTTATAAAGTCTTAGTATTCTAAGGCTTAATCCTTACCTTTGCGGACCAAAATTAATTTATTTATAACTTGGTTTTTTGAAAAACTAGCATTAAAGCTTGTAATTTATTTTATAAGAGGTTGTTAGCCAAAGGACTACAAAAAAACAAAACATGTCAACAAAAAAAGACGACTTAAAAGCGATTAATGGCGTAGGCCCCGCTTTTGAAAAAAGATTGAATGCTTTAGGGATTAACACCTATGCGGATTTAATCGGATTAACAGATGAAAATATTGAGAAGCTTGAAGAAGCTGATTCAATGACAAGTCTAGAAGAATGGCACAGATGGATGGATGAGGCAAAAGCTTTAGCCGCTGCTGTTCCTGCTGAAAAAGCTCCTAAGAAAGCGGCTACTAAAAAGGAAGCTGCTCCAGTTGAAGAAGCTCCAGTTGAAGCTGCTCCAGTTGAAGAAGCTAAAGAAGAAGTTGTGGCTGAAGCTGCACCTGCTGAAGAAGCTAAGGAAGAAGTAAAAGAGGAAGAGCCTAAGAAAGCTGCTCCAAGAAAGAAGAAAGAATCTACGAAAGAAGTTGCTGAAGAAGTTGAAGTGACTACTGAAGAAGGTGTTGATGCTCCTGTTTGGGAATCTTATGAAGATACTGATCCAACTCCACACGATGAGTTTGATTGGACAATCAACAAAAGAAATGTAAGTGAGTACACGGATGCTGTTAAAGCGGAAATGGAAGAAACTTATACAAAGTCTTTAACTACTCTTGAAGAAAATACTTTAGTAAAAGGTACTGTTGTTAGTATGACAACTGCTGATGTAGTATTAAACGTTGGATTCAAATCTGATGGTTTAGTTGCGAAATCTGAATTTAGAGACTTAGTTGACTTAGCTGTAGGTGATGAAGTAGATGTTTATGTGGTATCTACTGAAAACCTTAAAGGTCAATTAGAATTATCTAGAAAGAAAGCGAAATTATTGAGTGCTTGGGCTAATATTAAGTCTGCTTACGAAAATGATGAAATCGTTAAAGGTACAATCACAACTAAAACCAAAGGTGGTTTAATTGCTGATGTATTCGGATTAGAGACTTTCTTACCGGGGTCACAAATTGATGTTAAGCCAATTATCGATTACGATATATATGTTGGTAAGACGATGGAATTTAAAGTAGTGAAAATTAACGAATCTATTAAGAATGCGGTAGTTTCTCACAAAGCTTTAATCGAGTCTGATATCGAAGAGCAAAGACAAGAGATCATTTCTCAATTAGAGAAAGGTCAAGTATTAGAAGGTACTATTAAGAATATTACTGACTTCGGTGCATTTATCGATTTAGGTGGTGTTGATGGTTTACTATATATTACTGATATTTCATGGGGTAGAATTAACCACCCGAATGAAGTATTAGAATTGAACCAGAAAATTAATGTAGTAGTTCTTGAGTTTGATGATAACAAGAAACGTATTTCATTAGGACTTAAACAATTGCAACAACATCCTTGGGATGAGTTTGGCGACAAAATTGAAGTTGGACAAAAAGTTAAAGGTAAAATTGTAAATGTTGAAGATTACGGTGCATTCTTAGAAATCAATGCTGGTGTTGAAGGATTAATCCACGTTAGTGAAGTAGCTTGGAGTAATGAGCCTATCAACGCGAGAGATTTCTTCAAGTTAGGCGATGAGCATGAAGCGATCGTAATGACTATTGATAGAGAAGATCGTAAGATGTCATTATCATTGAAACAATTAACTCCAGATCCTTGGAATGAGATTGGAATAAACTTCCCAGTTGGTTCTAAGCATACAGGGGAGGTGAAAAACATTACTCCTTACGGTGTGTTTGTTGAGCTTCTTCAAGGTATTGGTGGAATGGTTCATATTTCAGATTTATCTTGGACTAAACGATTCAATCACCCATCTGAGTTTACGAAAGTAGGTGCTGATATCGAATGTGTAGTTTTAGACATTGATGATGAAAACAGAAAATTATCTCTTGGACATAAGCAAATTGAAGAAGATCCTTGGGATACTTTCGAATCTGTTTTCCCAGAAGGTTCTGTTCATGAAGCAACGGTATTAAGCAAAGAAGAAAAAGGTGCTATCGTTCTTTTACCTTACGGTTTAGAAGGGTTTTCTCCAACACGTCACTTGAAGAAAGAAGACGGTTCTGAGCCTAAAGCTGATGATAAATTGGAATTCAAAGTAATTGAGTTTAACAGAAACGATAAGCGTATTATCTTATCACACACTGCTATTCACAATTCGGATATCCAAGATGAGAAAATTGATAAGAAACGTAGCGGTAAGAAAACCAGCGGTTCATCTTCTAGCGATGCTGTGAAGAAAATTCAATCTAACATTGAGTCATCTACACTTGGAGATTTAGATGTATTATCTAAGTTGAAGAAAGAAATGGAATCTAACGAAAAGAAAACTAAGAAGTAATTCTTAGCGTTCTAAAACGTTTCCCATAAAAAAAGTCCCGACGAAAGTCGGGACTTTTTTGTTTTACAGCTATTGTGCTAAGCATCTTATTTGTAAGAACTACTTGGTAAGTCCTTTAAGCATTCCTTTAAAAATAAAGCCATGGAAGGGGAGAACCGCATACCAATACAAGCGACCAAGAATACCTAAAGGTCGGAAGGTAGCAGTTTGCACTAGTTGATTGTTTTCTATTTTAAATTCTAACCAAGCTTCACCGGGTAGTTTCATCTCCGCATATAGCAGTAGTCTTCCTTCCTCCTTATTCGCGTATAACACTCTCCAAAAGTCTAAGGCATCTCCTACGTTAATCGTATTAGTATTCGTTCTACCTCGTCTTAGTCCTACTCCACCTATCAATTTATCTAGGTATCCGCGTAATTGCCATAACCAGTTACCTGCATACCAACCTGTTTCACCGCCAATACGCCAAATATGCTGTATTACCTTCCTTTTGTTCTTAAAGGAACGTTCTCGTTTATCTATAAAACAACCAAAAGTAGGAACTTGGATGAAATCTGAAATATCTGCATCAAACCCGCTACTTACGTAAGCATCTTTCCAGCTGGATACGATATCATTATTCTCTATTTTTTGAAATGCTCGTAGTAAAGATTCCTCATAGCCTATGGGGTTAATACTCAGCAAATGATTCAATTCCTCATTGCGACAAACCACTTCAATCTTCATACTATCGACCAAAGAGCTTGCCAATTTATAGGAGGTGGAAGTAACGAAATACAACCAATAAGAGGATAGCTTAGGTGTCATTACAGGCACAGTAAGAATGTATCTTTTTAGCTTTCTAACTTTAGCGAAAATGAGTAACATCTCTTTGTAAGTAAGAATGTCTGGTCCTCCTATATCAAAATTCTTATTGAAGGTGCTAGGGGTAAAAAGGGTTTTAGATAAAAAGGCTATTACATCCGCGATGCCAATAGGTTGGCACCTGGTCCTTAACCATTTAGGCGTAATCATGAATGGCAGCTTTTCTACTAAGTCACGAATAATTTCAAAGGAGGCACTTCCTGAACCAATGATTATGCCCGCCCGAAGCGTTGTGAAATTATAACTGCCTTTTGCTAATTCGTCTTCTACATTTTTTCTTGATAACAGGTGCTCTGATAACTTATCTTCATTTACAATTCCGCTTAAGTAGATGACATGATGGACTTGAGTGTTTTTAAGCGCTTCTCTAAAGTTTTTAGCTGCCTTATGCTCTATGGACATGTAGTCATCGGAAGAAGACATACTATGCACTAGGTAATAGGCTCCATCAATGTTTGATGGTATTTTTTTTAACGAAATCTCGTCTAATAAATCAACTTCTATTATTTCAATCTTGGATTGAATAGATGGAGGAGGAGAGAAACGTTGTTTGTCTCGCACACAACAAATCACCTCATGACCTTGCTCTATTAAAGAAGTTAAAAGTCGTTTACCAATATAGCCTGTTGCTCCAGTTAGAAGAATTCTCATCATGGAATATAACATTAATCAAGCTAAGTTGTTTGAACGAACTCGATCTTAAACTAAAAAGCCCCGATCTTGAGTATTTCAGGTCAGGACTTTATCTTATGATTGGTATTAAAATTACTTCACTCTTAACATCGGAATTTCAGTTCTCTCACCAGTTGCTGAATACTAAGTTAATGACATCGATTCTTCAGTCAATTCCGAAATATTCATTTTTTGCCCTTCCGTTAAGGTACTGACTATGCTGATGAGCTCATCATCTACAACTTCCCATTGGCCTTCTGCTTGTTCGGTTCCCATTAACGGAGTAAACGAACCATCTTCTCCAAAGCTTAAGTCAAGTTGAATACCTGCACTTGCTGCATCGACCGTCCAACTGCCCACTAAACCTTCACAATTGCCTAGGTTAATTACAGAGACCACTTCTTCTATAATTTCTTCCTCAATTTCAACTTCCTCTTGATTTGAGGCACTTTCGGAAAAAGAATACAAGCCTATTAGGCTTATAAAAATTAGGGCAAATAATAAATTTGTGTTTTTCATAATGCCTTTTTAAGTTTTTAGAATTACCTCGTTTTACGAGTTAGACATTATTCTCGTTTCATTAAAAAAATAATAATCAATAATTATTTCCATTTAATGTTACAGCCTATGCTTGGAAATTGAGACTGATCTACCTGCTTCCCGGCTAGCAGTGCCAGTAGGGTAGCAATTAAATCCTTTCCATTGGCTTGACCCATATTGGGTCTTGTTTCATCAAACCGACCGTGATACGCACAGGCTAGGTTGTGGTCAAAGATAAATAAGTCTGGTGTACATTCAGCTCCATAAGCTTTAGCTATTTCCTGTGTTTCATCATATAGATAAGGGAAAGGGTAGCCTTCTTTTTGAGCGGCAACTTTCATTTGTTCAGGCCCATCTTGAGGGTGTGATTCTATGTTGTTACTGCTAATAGCTATGAATTGAATTCCTTTTGCCTGATAAACATTGGCAATATCAACTAGCTTGGAATTGATATGGTGCACAAATGGACAATGATTACAAATGAATATGATTACAGTAGCTCTTTTACCAGCTAGTTCTGATAACTTTTTATTTGTACCGGTAACGGTGTCTAGCAAATTGAAATCAGGAGCTGTTGTTTCTAGTCGCATCATATTTGAAGGAGTTAGTGCCATAGATTTGTTTACGAGTTTACCCTTGTAATGCCTCAAGTCTTTGCGCTAGAGGAGGGTGGGAGTAGTGTGCAAATACATAATAGGGATGTGGAGTCAAATTGCTTAAATGATTGACGCTTAGTTTCTTCAAGGCTGATTGTAAAGGAGCTCCATCATAAGTTTCTTTTGCAAATGCATCTGCTTCAAACTCATTCTTTCTAGAGAACATATTCATTAGAATTCCGATTAGTAAAGATACCGGAGAATACAACATGGAGAATCCAATTAGTGCAATGTGGAAGTTATTTGCACTAGCACCTAGGGCACCAGCTAAAGCAGAACTACTAGATAATATTCCAAACAAAAAGAATAATACACCAGTTTGAACCACACCTAAAATCATACTTTGCTTAATATGGTTTTTCTGATAATGGCCAACTTCATGGGCTAGTATAGCAGTCAATTCCTCTTCTGTATTGTCTTTCAATAAGGTGTCATATAAGACAATAGCCTTTTTCTTTCCCAGACCACTAAAGAAAGCATTCGCTTTACTAGATCGTTTAGATCCATCTATCACGAAGATGTTCGTTAAAGGAAAACTTACTTTTTGAGCGTAAGCTTCAATCGAATCCCGTAAACTACCTGCTTCTAAAGGCTCTAATTTATTAAATAAGGGTAGGATGAGCGTTGTATAAAAAGTAGCAAAGAATAAACTGAAAGCGGTCATGATAATCCAAGCAATCCACCAAAATTTATCAGGTAATGCATAGTAGACCCACGTCAACACACTTAAAATTACACCGCCAATGAGAGCGCCAAGAATTAAACTCTTGAAAAAGTCAAGTACATAAGTTTTCCAAGTTGTTTTATTGAATCCATACTTCTCTTCAATTACAAAAGTCTTGTATAAACTAAAAGGCATCCCCATTATAGAGCTAACTGCTGAAAGAATTCCAAAAAACAACAAGCTTTGAATGATTTTATTTTCGCTAATCGTAGCAAGCCATTCATCAAGTTGCCCAAAGCCCTTAAAAACGAGTATAGCAAGAATTACGACGGTTCCAATCAAGCCTGAAATCAACGCTACATTCCCATTCTCCTTGGCATAATTCTTAGCTGTTTCATATTTCTCATCGTCATATAAATCGGCAACAGATGCCGGGAGTTTTTGATCCCAACTTTTGGCATTTAAGAAATCTAAGACTTTACCGAATATAAATTCAAGTAAAACAAAGGCAATGATTAGGATTAGGATAAAGTTCGCGCTCATAAATTTACTTCAAGATGATTTTGAGGATGGAACGCTTATCTTGATTCATTAGTTCTATATAATACATTCCACGAGCATATTCTGCCATACTAAATTCTCTACTTTGAGCATCTAGCGTGGCAATTACTTTTCCAGTTATATCAACCAGCATAATAGAGGTTAGCTTTTCATTAGCAACATCAATGCGCATAGCATCATTAACCGGATTAGGGTATATGCCTACGAAATCAAAAGTAGGATCTTTGATGCTTGTTATTGAAATTAAAATCCCATTGGATGAACCCGAGCAGAGACCGTTACTAGTTGAACAAGTATACAATCCCCAAGTAATAGGCGTGTAGTCTTCACCATTAGCTCCTGGTATAAGTTGTCCATTTCTATACCATTGGTAATTGCCTAAACCTGCAGAAGCTGATAGCACTCCATTAGATAAAGTAATACTAATGCTTGGAACCGTTTGAATGGTTAAATCTAAACTCATTGCCAGGTCACAACCATTTGGGTTAGTGCCTGAAAGCGTATAAGTTGGCGTATTGGTCGAACTCGTATAGGTAATCCCATCTATCCAAGTATATGATTCACATGCAGAAACTACCTCTATCCCAGACCCCGAAGGAACTATCGTTAAGTCTAAGAAGTAAAGTGAATCACAACCATTAGCAGCAGCACCTGGCACCACATAACTATCTCCAATAATTGAGGAAGTATAACTTACGCCATTTACCCAAGTATAACTGTCGCACTTGGTTAAGACGTAGGTATGACCTTGAGAAGCACCTAAAGTTAAATCAAGTACTACGGTAGAGTCACAACCATTAGCCGCTCCACCAGCAAAGGTTACACTAGCCGTGTTGTTCGAACTTAGGTAGGTGTTTCCATTGATCCAAGTGAATTGATCGCAAGCTGTATGCGTATCGATGCTAGAAACACTATAATTTATTGTCAAATCTAGGGAGACGATTGAGTCACACCCTGCAGCATTTGTTAAAGTGGCGATAACTGTGTTGTTGGAACTGCTATAGGTAATGCCATCTATCCAAGTATATGAATCACAAGCAGTAAGGATATCAGTGCTTGCATTTGGACTATTAACAGTTAAGTCTAAAGTAACAATGGAATCACAAGTATTAGTGCCTGAAAGCGTTACTGCTGCAGTGTTATTAGAATTGTTATAGGTAATCCCATTTATCCAAGTAAATGGCCCACAAGTCACATGAGTATCTCCGCTAGTACTTGGAGGGATAATGCTAAAATTCAAGGTGACAATCGAATCACAACCCGCATTGTTCGCCAAAGTCGTCGTAGCTGTATTATTAGCTGAAGTATAGGTAATACCATTAATCCAAGTAATACTATCACAAGCAGCAATAACATCAATTCCGTTGTTAGAATTATTGATAGTCAAATCTAAAGCCACAATAGAATCGCAACCCAAAGCATTTGTCAAAGTAAGCGCAGCTGTATTGTTTGAAGTCGTATAGGTGTTCCCATCAATCCAAGTCAAACTATCACAAGCGGTGCGCACGTCCGGAATAATGTTTGTATAAAAAATATCTAAATCTAAAGTGATCACTGAGTCGCAGCCTACTGCATTTGTAAGTGTTACTGTTGGAATATTTGTAGAACTATAGTAAGTCACTCCATTAATCCAAGTCATGCTATCACAAGCGGTACGCATATCATTAAAGGCACTTGGGTTGTTTACAGTTAAATCTAAAGTAACTGTAGAGTCGCAGTTATATTCATTTGTTAAGGTAAATGTAGGCGTGTTTGTTGATGCATTATAGGTGTTCCCATCAATCCAAGTGTATGAACTACAGGCAGTATCGGCATGTGTTCCACTAGAAGAATAGTTTACCGTTAAGATAAGCGTCACTACAGAATCACAATTGACTGCATTTGTGGTCGTGAAAGTAGTGGTGCTGGTTGAAGAGAAATAAGTAATTCCATCTATCCATGTCAAAGAATCACATGCAGTTTGAATATCAACACTAATAGTGCTTTGCTTGATAGTCAAAAATACCGTATGAATTGAATCGCAGCTTGTGGTTGTGGTATTGTTGTCCACAACATTTTGAGAACTAAAATACCAGCTTCCATTAACAAGAGCCGAGTCACAAGCCGTAATAGAATCATTAGTTGCAACTGAATAGTTGATAGTCAAATTATAAGTCACAATTGAATCACAGCCGTTTGCTGCTCCGGAGAGAATAGTATCGTTAAAAATTATTGAGTTGAAATACCATGTACTTCCAATGATAGCAGAGTCGCAAGTATTAACTGATTGAGTTGTTGTTGAGGTAGGAAGTAAAATAGTATGAATTATTACTATGGAATCACATGAAAAAGCATTGGTTAAAGTATCTATATTAGAACTTACTTGACTAGGGTTACATGTTGTTAGATTTACAATGGTAAGAGCAGAGCTATTGTTGATTGTCAGATTAACCGTATGGGTGGAGTCACAAGAATTTGCAGCAGGAAAAGTATTGGAAACAACTTGAGTACTAGAATACCAAGTGGCATTAACTTGTGCAGAATCACAAGCTGTCAAAACATCATTGGTATTGATAGAATTAATGATTGTCACATTGCAAGATACAATGGAATCACATCCGTTAGTTGCTCCCGAAACAATCGTATCATTGAAAATAGTTGAGTTGAAAACCCAAATGCTTCCAATTTGTATTGAATCACAAGCCGTTAGTGATTGACTTTCCGTTGCAGTAGGAATCAAGATAGTATTAGTTGTTACTATTGAATCACAACCCACTGTATTCATTAAGGTGTCAGCTACTGAGCTTACTAAACTCGGATCACAAGTATTTACAAGAATAGTGGATAGGGCTGAGCTATAGTTTACCGTTAAATCTAAGGTCACAATAGAGTCGCAGCCATCAAAAAGTAAAATAGAAAAAGTTGGAGAGTTTGTCGAGCTAGTATAGGTGTTGCCATCCAGCCAAGTCAAAGAATCACAGGCTGTTTGAAAATCTGTACCAAAAATTGGAATGCAAAGTTCGTCGTAAGCTCCTATACTTGGTGGGGTAGGTCTTATCACCCCTAAAACATCTCTAAAAGGAGCCCCAGTAGATGTGCCAGTAGCAAAACATGGAGAGCCTATTGCAAGAGTAAGTCCATCATCGTTTGTCATCCATAAATTATCTATACCATTTGGATCAGCCGCATTAGTAAACGGTGAGCTTGTCAAGCTAAAACAACCAAGAGCAGCACCATAGATGTAGTCTTCAAAGGCACAATATTCGACTACCATAGATCCAAACATGTTGTGAAGGTCTTTTGATGAGGGTGCTATGTTTCCGTAAAAAACGGTATTGCTTAAAGTAGGAGTACCATTACTATTAAACATTCCACCACCTTGAATAGATGCATTATTGGCTGAGAAAGTTACATTGGTTAAACTGGGTAATGACGTCGTTTGAAGATTATACATTCCTCCTCCATTTTGAGCGGAATTAGCTGAAAAGACTACATTCATCAAAATTGGGGATGAATGGTTATTTATCATTCCGCCACCAAAAGTTGATGCATTATCTGAAAAGACGACATTGCTTAGAGTTGGTGATGATTGATTATTAAAGATTCCACCACCTGTTTGACTTGCAGAATTATTTATAAATGAGACATTTGTTAGACTAGCTGCAGAATTAGAATAACATACCAATCCTCCACCATTTTGGGCATTATTGTCTGAGAAAGTAACATTTAGAAGACTCGGGGTAGAGTTAAAATCATTATTCATTCCACCTCCATTAAACGTGGCATTATTCCCAATAAAAGTGACATCGCTTAGCACTGCAGATGAGGTATAATTATACATACCCGCACCCAGTTGCCCTTGATTAAACGAAAAGGAAACATTAACGAAAGTAGGTGAAGAGGCATTGTTATACATTCCTCCTCCAGCCCCAATTGAAAAGTTTGTAGAAATAATCATATTGGATAGATGCGGAGACGAATTAAGCTTGTTATACAAACCTGCTCCCTCGAAAAGAGTTACGGTCTCTCCCGCATAAAGGAAATCACCGCTATCATCCGCATTTCCTCCTGACACTTGAACCCCATTTATTTCAGCTGTTGTGCCTAGTCCAATAATAATCAATGCGTGGTAGGCATTTTCCGAATTGTTTGTAAAACTCAAAGTTGATCCGCTACCACTAACTACATCGTCATTGTTGAAATCCCCACTTAAGATAGTAATGTTGGCTTGCCAATTTCTTTGATTAAGCATGGTTTCTGTTCCTGAAAACCCACCATAAATACTCAGATCCTTATTGGCCAAATGGAAAGCTCTATATCTTTCGTTACCCACACCTGTAGGAGCTCCGTCAGGTTCTTCAGTAGGTAGGTATGTGCCTGCAGCCAACCAAATGGTGTCGTTTGCAACAGCATTATCTAATGCATCTTGGAAATCCGTGTAAGCATTTATCCAAGATGTTCCATCGTTAGCACCAGTAGTTGCTGTTAAATCAACATAGATTTGCGCATTAGCCTGATATACAAATGAGGTACAAATGCAAATAATAAATATTTTTAATGATTGGTATGTAATCATAAAAGGGTGCCGTATTGCGTACCCTAATATAATGTTTATTCAGCAAATAGAGCCTAAGCTAAGAACTGATAATGCCCTAAAACAATTTTATACTGTAGCGTATTATCTAAAACTGGACGAATCTATTTTAAAATTAGCTTAACTATAGATCGTTTGTTTGCATTGCTTAATTCAATGAAATACATTCCTCTAGCATAGTCGCCCATGTAGAATTCACGATTTTGAGCATCCAAGTTAGCCACCACTTTCCCAGCCACATCAATCAATTTAATTGATTCCAATTCTACTTCATGGACATCTATTTGCATAAAGTCTGTTACTGGATTCGGGTATATTCCAATATATTCAAAGTTGGCATCGTTGATTCCCGTTATAGAAATAACAATTACATTGGAAAGACCATCACAGAGCCCATTATTCGTTGAGCAAGTAAAGGCTCCCCATGAAGTAGGGGTGTAACTCTGATTAGTTGCTCCTGAAATAGCTATTCCATTTCTATACCATTGGTAATTGCTTAATCCAGCACTTGCAATTAGCACCCCATTTGAATAGCTGATGATAATATTTGGAACAGTTTCAATAGTCAAATCTAGAGTCATTATAATATCACATCCATTTTGATTCCCACCTGAAATTGTATAAGTTGGTGTATTAGTTGAATTCGTATAAGTAATTCCATCTATCCATGTTAAAGAATCACAAACTGTGTAAACATCAACTGCTGTTGAATTTTGATTAATTGTTAAGAATACGGTATGCACAGAATCACAACTTGTAGTCGTTGAATTGTTGTCAATGACACTTTGAGAAACGAAATACCATGTTCCGTTTACTTGGGCTGAATCACAAGCAATTAGAGTTCCATTAGTAGCTACAGAATTATTGATGAACACATTGTAGGTCACCATTGAATCGCAACCATTATTAGCACCAGCAATCAGCGTATCGTTGAAAATAGTGGAGTTAAAATACCAAGTACTTCCTATTTGAGTCGAATCACAAGCTGTTATAGATTCAGATCCAGTTGAACCAGCTAGTAAAGAGGTATTTGTAGTTACCATAGAATCACAACCTGCTGTATTCATGAAGGTATCGATTACTGAACCCACAGCACTTGCATTACAAGATGTTGCATTGATAATAGTAGGCGAAGAGCTGTTGTTGATGGTTAGATTGACTATATGCGTAGAGTCACAAGTGTTATTAGCGGGGAAGGTATTCGGAACAGCTTGAGTGCTGAAATACCAAGTTCCATTTACCTGAGCAGAGTCACAGGCTGCTAAATTAGCATTCGTTGAAACAGAATTATTGATGGTTAAAAGTACCGTATGAATAGAGTCACAAGCAGCGCCAGTTGTGAAATTATCGACCACATTCTGAGAACCGAAAAACCATGTTCCGTTTACTTGGGCTGAATCACAAGCAATTAGGGTTTCATTGGTAGCTACAGAATTATTGATGAACACATTGTAGGTCACCATTGAATCGCAACCATTACTAGCACCAGCAATCAGCGTATCGTTGAAAATAGTGGAGTTAAAATACCAAGTACTTCCTATTTGAGTCGAATCACAAGCTGTTATAGATTCAGATCCAGTTGAACCAGCTAGTAAAGAGGTATTTGTAGTTACCATAGAATCACAACCTGCTGTATTCATGAAGGTATCGATTACTGAACCCACAGCACTTGCATTACAAGATGTTGCATTGATAATAGTAGGAGCAGAGCTGTTGTTGATGGTTAGATTTAGCGTAACTAGAGAGTCACATCCATTAGCTGTTCCACTTACGATGTTGAAAGTTGCAGAATTGTTATTAGTCGTATAGGTGTTTCCATCAATCCAAGTTAATGAGTCACATTCCGTTCTTGTATCTGTTCCGGTACTAGAATTGTTAATAGTTAGATTCAATGTAACTAAAGAATCGCATCCATTAGCGGCACCAGCTAAAATGTTAAAAGTAGCGGAAGAATTGTTTGCTGTA
>JBLHMK010000037.1:0-18410 GCA_047621945.1 Flavobacteriaceae bacterium | reverse complement strand
TCAAACCCGGCCTCCTTATCCTCCTCCTCATGCAATTCATGAAGGCCCTTTTTCTAAAGAAGAATCAAGTCTTTATTCAAGAAGAAACCAGCAGCGAAATACTCACTTGTTTCCCTAATAGTTTTTCGCTTGACCTTGCTTCTCTTTCTTATTTATTATTCATTCCATTGCTTGCCATTTTGATTCAAGTCATTTGGAAACGAACTAGATTCATACTTCCATTTCTACGTTTTTACTATGCCTTAATGGTCGTATTTGTTCTCGCTATCAATTGGATTGACATGAATATGTTTGTTCATTGGAAAGCAAAACTTAGCGCTAAAGCACTCTCCTATCTGAACACGCCCGATATGGTTATAGCAACTGCAGGAAAAGAATTGGCTCTTGTTTTTTTTATTTTGGTAATCACAGGGTTCCTCATCTTCTTCTATTTCTTCAAATTTTTCATCGACAAAGTTGATTTAAGCCAAAAAAGGTCTTGGTTGACCCCAATATACTTCTTCGTCGTTTTAGGTCTTCTAATCTTAGGGTTAAGAGGTGGATTAAGAGAAATCCCTATCAATCAAAGTGATGCATACTACTCTAACAATCATGTGCTTAATGTAGCGGGAGTAAATTCCATATGGAATATTGGGAACGTCCTCTTCCAAAATCAGAATACCTTAAAGAACAATCCCTATCGACTACTAGAAGACCAAAAAGCACAAGAGATCTTTGAATCGATAACTTCCATACCAAAAGACACCACTATTCAATTGCTCAATACTCAAACACCTAACATCATTTATATTGCTTTAGAAGGGGTGAATGCCAATTGCATTAACGAGTATAACTCTGGGAACAACTTCATGCCTGAAGTTTCCAAAATTATTGAGGAAGGATATATGTTTAAACGTATGTATGCGAGTGGCATGAGAACAGATCAGGGACTTGTGGCTGTACTAAGTGGTTTTCCTGCTTTACCCTTGCATACTATTGGCGCACAGCCAGAAAAATTCCAACACCTTCCATCTCTACCATTGGCCCTAAAAGAAAAATCATATACCAATAAATTTTTCTTTGCGGGTGAACCAGAATTCGGAAGCTTTAAAGCCTACTTGGTACACAATGGTTTTGAGAAAGTGTATAGCTTGGATGACTTCCCAAAAGAACAACAGACGCAAGACCTTGGTGCTCCAGATGAATTCTTGTTTGATAAATTCCTAGAAGACATGGAAAATCCACAAGAGCCCTTCTTCTCTTTAATGCTAACTCAGACTACTCACGAACCTTTTGACATGCCTTTCAATGAAGATGAGGAAGATGACGCCAGGAAGTATATTAATACGGTTAAATATGTGGATGGATTGATTGGAGAGTGGTATGAAGCCTGTAAGGATATGCCTTGGTTTGAGAATACGCTTTTTATTATTTCATCTGACCATAGCCACACCTTCCCTGCTCGTTATTGGTATACCGATAGGAATAGATATCAGATTCCATTCATTATGTTTGGACCTGCTTTGAAAGATGAATTTAAAGGTGAAGTAAATATGCGCTTGATGAATCAAACAGACATTCCATATAGTCTGGCAAAGCAATTGGATCTCCCAAGCGAAGATTACCAATTTAGCAAAGACATGATGAATCCATATAGCCCTTTGCATACTTCATTCATTTCCATTCATGGACATACTTGGATAGATAAGCAAGGCGACTGCTTCATTAATTACGACATGAATAATCAAGAACTAATGGAAAATCATGATTTAAATTCTTGTAATTTGAAAAATGCTGCGTACTTTCAAGTCGTTTTTAATACCTATATAAATTATTAAATAACTCGAGTTCATGATTTTAATAGCGGATAGCGGATCAACAAAAACAGAATGGATTCTTTTAGACAAAGGAGAGCAAGTAGTGCAGACAGAAACAATTGGCTTAAACCCATTCTTCGTTACTCAAGCAGATGTTCAAAAGGCCATCCTTAATTCTAAACTTGCCCCTCACCTAACAGCTGTTAAAGCCATACATTTTTTTGGTGCAGGTTGTTCAAATGAATTAAAACTTAAGGAATTAGAAAGTTACTTAAGCCAAGTTTTTAAGGAAGCGGAAGTTGAAGTAAAAACAGACATTGAAGGAGCTGTACTTGCTGTTTCAGATAATAAGCCATGCCTTGTTTGCATATTAGGAACAGGTTCTACCTTCCGTATATTCGACGGTAAAGACATTCAAAAAAAATATTCATCTCTAGCCTACATTATAGGAGATGAAGGTAGCGGGACACATATTGCGAAGGCCCTTTTACGAAAGGTTTTTTACAAGCAACTACCTCAAGATTTACGGGATGATTTCTTCAGAGAATATCCTATTGATGCTAGCGATCTTTTACAAAAAGTATACAAAGAACCTTTAGCTAATCGCTATCTCGCTTCTTTTGTTCCATTTTGCAAAAAGCATATTGAACGTCCAGAAATAGAGCAAATCGTTTTAGATTGTTTAGATGAGTTTGGTGAAAGTCATTTATCGCGTTTAGCTGAGATTAAGGATTCCCCCGTGCACTTCATTGGAAGCATTGCCTTCTATTTTGAAGACCAATTAAAGCAAATTGCTCAAAAGCATGGTTTCAAGATTGGAAAAATTGTGCAAAAACCTTTAAGTCACCTTAAGGAACAATTCGTATAAACTAAGCCGCTTCGAGCTTGCTAGCTTTGCGCTTATTCAAGAACCACAAACCAAGAGCAATTAGTAAGGTGATAATTTGCGCAGCCATCGTTTGATAGGTAGGATAAAATCCTAGAGCATCAATACTGAATCTGAAGTTGAATAAATCCAGTCCTATAAATGCAGCTTCTTGCAATTCCTTTATTCCTCTTCCTGCTAAAATTACCGCGAGGATAATCATAGTTATAGATGAAATCTTGAACACTTGATGTATGGGTAATCTCTTAGAAAACTTAATGATCAAAACACCAATTACAGCGATAATACCAGCCGCAAACAAACTACCTAAGAAAACAGCTAAACCCGACTCACTTCCACCTGCCATACTTAGGGAAGATAAGAAGATAACTGATTCAAAAGCTTCCCGAAATACCACTACAAATGCCAATAAAGCAACAGACCATAAGCTATTTGCATTCAAGTGTTTAGACAACTTTGACTTCACAAATTTATTCCAAGCAATAGCATTCGATTTATCATGAAGCCAGAAACCAACAGAAAGTAAAATAACAACCGCAAGCAAGGCCCCTAAGCCTTCTATTAATTCTCTTTTATGAGCACCCATGGCAATTAATTTCCCCGCAAAAAAGTAGCTAATAAAACCAATAAGCAAGGCAACAATCCATCCTCCGTGAACATATTTCTTTGCCTTTTCACCATCTGTGAATGTATTCAGTGCAGCAAGAATAGCTACGATAATTAATAATGCTTCCATCCCTTCTCTCATTAGAATAGAAAAGCTAGCAATGAACACAAACCAAAATCCGCTTTGTTCTTTTTCGTTTTCTATAATGTCAAAATGATAAGCTATCTTATCATATTGCTCTTTTACTAAAGTATCATTATTGGGTTTGTTTAACAGCGAACGGAAAATCATCATTTCCTTCTCAATCGTAACAACTTTCCCCGGACTAGTTGCGCCCAATTCAATTTCAACAGGCTCAAAACCAATAAAGTAAGCATCTAAAGCTAATTGATTAGCTTCTTCTGCATTGCCTTCATGGTAGGCCGCCATGGACTCCCTCAACATACTCAAGGTCAAGGCTAGACTCTCCTCTTTCCCAACTTCTCCTTTTTGAAAACGTAATGCTTTTATAATGGCTTGACCATCCAAATCGAACAAGGATTCTAGTTTACTATTATTCTGATTCGATAGGCTTGCTAGATCAACTTTACCCAATGCATCTCCAATTCTTGAGGCATCTACTATAGTGTCTTCGTAGGTCAAGGTCATTACATAGAAAGATAAATCCCAAGTCTCTTGCTCACTCAGATGAGTTTGAGCGGCCATAGAGGTTCCTTCAATTCCTAATTGAATAGTATTATAAATGTGGAACGGGAAAATATGTTGTGCTTCTAAAAAGTTACTCGGCGCTGGCACTAATCCTATAGAAGAAAGACCATCTCCTCTTCCTAAATCGCCATGACAATATGCACAATTTTGTAGATATAATTGCCTTCCAGTTGTAATATTTGCTTGAGTAGAAGGCACATTATTCAATATCTCTTGAGCCAGTAACACACTGCTAATCTCATTCGACAAATCTTGAATAACAATCGCATCTGCTTTCGTCCATATCGATTCTTTAAGATATTCAAGATTTAAGCTTAATGCCTTAAAATCTTCATTACCGACTCCCGCTTCTAACTCGCCATGAAGCACTTGCATAGTACTCACAAACTCCTGCATTTCAGCGTATTCGAACTCATTAATAATGGTATCAAATGCAACAGCATTAGGATAATCATTAGCAATGTAATTAGAAAGATTGACCAGGGAACGGAACTTTTGTTGGTCTATATCTTGGGCATAAATATGCGTACTAAATAGACCGATAATAATCAAAATGAGGTAAGTTCTCAATGCATAATTCTTGCGTGGAACGTAAAATTAAGTATTTGTTTGGAATTAATCTAAATAAACATAAAGAAATTATGTAAAAATAATCTCTTACAAATTTTGGAGCATTTTTGCAGCATACTCTGGAGTGAAATCTCGCTGTGGATTCCCCATCATTTCATAGCCAACCATAAACTTTTTAACGCTTGCAGAACGCAACAATGGCGGATAAAAATGCATATGGAAAGTCCACTCAGGATGAGCTTTACCATCTGTTGGAGATTGATGGATTCCTGCTGAATAAGGAAAAGAACAATCGAATAACTTGTCGTAGGTACTTGTTAAATATTGAATAGCTTCCGCAAAGGCTTTGGTATCCTCTTGATTAAAATCATTCAAACTACTTCGCTCCTGCTTCGCAACAATCATGGTTTCAAATGGCCAGATAGCCCAATAAGGTACTAATACCACGAAGGATTCATTCTCAAAAAGGATGCGTTCCTTTAGCTTGAGTTCCAATTGAACATAATCGGCAAGTAAAGGACCTTGATGTTTCTGGTAATATACCTCTTGCTGCTCTTGCTCTTTCACCATCTCCTGAGGCAAACTTTCTTGCGCCCAAATCTGACCATGTGGATGAGGATTACTGCATCCCATTATGTCACCCTTATTTTCAAAAATCTGTACCGCATTAATATAATCTAGGCTTCCCAACTCTTGATACTCTTTTGTCCAAGCTTTTACGACTTGTTCAATTGCAGACACGTCCATCTTCGCCAGACTCAGGTGGTGGTTTTCTGAGAAGCAAACTACTTTACAGATGCCCTTTTCAGACTTAGCAACTAGTAATTCGTTTTCGTTAACGCTCGTTTCTTCAACATCTGCTTGCAAAGCGGCAAAATCATTTTCAAAAACATAGACGCCTTGATATTTTGGATTGATTGATCCATTCGCTCGGGTATTCCCTGCGCATAAATAACAGTGGGGGTCATGCTCAACAACTTGACCATCCTTCACCTCTTCCTCCTTCCCTTGCCAAGGTCGTTTGGTTCGATGCGGACTGACTTGAATCCATTCGCCAGTTAGTATGTTTTTACGTCTATGAGAAAAATCCATAATTATAAGGTACTGACACCAGAAGTGATTTCGAAGTTATAAAAAACTAAATCTAAATTGAAGCGATTCGAATATTCCTTAAAACAGTATTCAGCAATCGCCGCAGCATCTTTTTCTTTCACTAAGGCCAATACACAACCACCGAATCCTCCACCCATTTGACGAGCGCCAGGCGCACCTGCATCTAACAAAGTCTCCACTAAAAAGTCGGTCTCTTCGCAAGTCACTTCATAATACTCTTGCAAACTAATATGTCCAGCATGTAAGATATTTCCAGCTTTAAAATAATCATCATCTTCCAAGGCTGCGATCATGCTCTTTACCCGTTGGTTTTCAAACAAGTGATGTTGCATTCTTCTAGACAATACTTCTGGCAGGCCCAATACTTCTTCTTTTGACGCTGCATTCAAATCTTGCTTACCCAACAGACGTCTTACCTCATTCATTTCTTCTACGCGCTCATTATAAGCCGAATCAGCCAAATTGTGCTTCACTTGACTATTGATCAGCATGAAACGATAATCCTTAAGCTTGATATCATGTGTGGTGTAGCTTAAATCTGAACAGTTCAATGACAAAGCTTTATTGCTTTCACCAAAGAGTACCGCAAACTGATCCATGATACCACATTGCAAGCCCACGTATTCTTGTTCGACTCTGCGAGCTAGTTTGGCTATTGTCCAGCGATCGAGCCCTAAATGGAACAATTCATTGAGACTATAAATGAATCCGCAACATAAGGCCGCAGAGCTACTAATTCCCGCGCCTATAGGTGCCTTCCCCACTTTTAAAACTTGGAAGCCGGGGAGTTCATGTTTTTCTTGTAAGATTTTTATTGCGCCGTAATAGTACTTCCGCCATTGAGATAAACCATCGAGGTCTAGTTCTTCGTCTAGTGAGTATGAGAAACGTTTGTCTTTATTCTCATCGTAAATAAACACCACAGGAGCGACAGTTTGAGCTACTGCAAAATAGATATGATAATTGATAGCGGCGGGTAATACCAATCCGCCATTATAGTCAGTATGTTCTCCAATAATATTGATTCTGCAAGGTGCTTGCACCAATATATCCGCATCTTTTTGATAGTGTAGAAAAAAAGAATCTCGCAGCCTCGTCTTCATTACTTGTGATTATGTAAAAGGAAAACTTTCAAGAAATCATCAATGTGACCATCTAGCACGGCATCTGTATTTCGAGATTCGTGATTGGTTCGGTGATCTTTCACTCTTCTATCGTCAAGTACATAAGAACGAATCTGTGAGCCCCATTCATTCTTCATCTTACCCGCTTCAACGTTCTCTCGTTCAGCCATTCGTCTTTCGAGTTCTTTTTCGTACAACTGCGACTTCAACATCTTCAAAGCTGTTTCTCTATTTCCGTGTTGCGAGCGACTCTCTTGGCATTCGACCACAATTCCTGAAGGTGCGTGTCGCACACGAACTGCCGTTTCCACTTTATTAATATGCTGTCCACCTGCTCCACTTGCTCGGTAGGTATCCCAATCTAAATCGGCTGGGCTAATTTCTATTTCTATAGTATCATCAATCATGGGATGTACAAAGACCGATGAAAAAGTAGTCATTCGTTTCCCTTGCGAGTTGAATGGACTTACCCGCACCAAACGATGCACCCCGTTCTCCCCTTTCAGTTGGCCATAGGCATAGTCGCCTATGATTTCTAAAGAGATTGATCGCAGTCCTACCACATCTCCATCTTGACGATTAAGTTCTCTAACTTTAAAGCCATTACGTTCCGCCCACATAATATACATCCGCATGAGCATTTGTGTCCAGTCGCAACTTTCTGTTCCACCAGCACCCGCATTTATTTCTAGTATGGCATGCAGCGCATCTTCTTCTTTATTGAGGGTCGACTTGAACTCTAGTTCTTCAACTAAGCCCAGGCATTTTTGATAAGTCTCTTCGAGTTCTTCTTCGGTAAGTTCACCAAGGGCATAAAACTCTTGCATGACTTCAAGGTCGTCAATGGCTTCGGTTACCCCGTTGTATAAGTTGACCCAATACTTCTCCTTGCTCATTTCTTTGAGCATGATTTCAGCACGTTGAGGGTCATCCCAAAAACCGGATTGAGCAGATACTTTAGTCGTTTCTTCTATTTTGATATTTCGGTCGGCAATGTCAAAGATACCTCCCCAGAGAGTTAGTTTTCTCTCTTATTTCCTTATACTGATCGGCTGTCATAATTGTTTTTAATGTAGGCTGCGAAGATAGGTAAATATGTCGTTTAAATTACGATGCTCTCCTTAGCATGAGTGAAGCATATACTAAGGAGTATTTAATAAATGGTAGCTTGTAGCTACCTCGAACTATTGAGTTAATCAATCAAGATTCATTTAAATTGCTAATTGATGACTTCAATGCACTAAGCTCTCCTTAGCATGAGCACAGCGGATGCTAAGGAGTATTCAATAAATGGGTGCTTGTAGCTACCTCATACTATTGAGTTAATCAATCAAGATTCATTTAAATTGCTAATTGATGACTTCAATGCTAAGCTCTCCTTAGCATGAGCACAGCGGATGCTAAGGAGTATTCAATAAATGGGTGCTTGTAGCTACCTCATACTATTGAGTTAATCAATCAAGATTCATTTAAATTGCTAATTGATGACTTCAATGCTAAGCTCTCCTTAGCATGAGCACAGCGGATGCTAAGGAGTATTCAATAAATGGTAGCTTGTAGCTACCTCATACTATTGAGTTAATCAATCAAGATTCATTTAAATTGCTAATTGATGACTTCAATGCACTAATTCATTTCAAACATATAAATCTGCAACTATACATTTGTCTTATGGCCAAGGACGGATATAAAATCAGAAATCCAAAAGGAATATATTTTTTAAGTTTTGCTGTTGTTCAATGGCTTGATGTTTTCACGAAACCAGAATATGCTCAAATCATTATAGTCAGCTTGAAATATTGTCAAACTAAAAAGGGACTTAATCTTTATGCTTGGTGTTTGATGAGTAATCACTTGCACTTAATCTGTAGTTCCCAGCATGGCGACTTAAGTTCTACCTTAAGAGATTTTAAATCTTTCACCAGTAAGGAAATAATAAAAGCTATTCAGTCGAACGTAAAGGAAAGCAGAAAGGATTGGATGTTATGGCTCTTTAAAAACGCTGGATTGAATAATTCAAGAAACACGAAGTTCCAGTTTTGGAGACAAGACAATCAGCCAAAAGAACTACTTCCTGACTTAAATAGTTTTGCTCTTCAAAAGTTACACTACATTCACAATAACCCAGTTGTGGCAGGTCTTGTTGATTATGCTGAAGAATATAAATATAGTAGTGCAAGAAACTATGCGGGAAAGCACGGCTTGATTGAAGTTTTGCTTTATGAATGAGTTTACATTAGTCGTAGCTGAAAGCTACTAATTATTAGAAAGTCCCTAGCCATTGCTTTGCTCAAGCTAAGGACAGCTGGGAAGTTTTGCTTTATGAATGAGTTTACATTAGTCGTAGCTGAAAGCTACTAATTATTAGAAAGTCCTTAGCCACTGCTTCGCTCAAGCTAAGGACAGCTGGGAAGTTTTGCTTTATGAATGAGTTTACATTAGTCGTAGCTGAAAGCTACTAATTATTAGAAAGTCCCTAGCCATTGCTTTGCTCAAGCTAAGGACAGCTGGGAAGTTTTGCTTTATGAATGAGTTTACATTAGTCGTAGCTGAAAGCTACTAATTATTAGAAAGTCCTTAGCCACTGCTTCGCTCAAGCTAAGGACAGCTGAGGGCTTGATTGAAGTTTTGCTTTATGAATGAGTTTATATTAGTTGTAGCTGAAAGCTACTAATTATTAGAAAGTCCTTAGCCACTGCTTCGCTCAAGATAATGATAGCTGGGGTTTAAGGTGTTTACAAAGTAAAAGTAATTAATATGTATGAATTTTTAAAATGGTAAATAGACCCCAGGAAGACATCAAATTTTATCGTGGCTTTTCCTCTAAACAGAGCTATATGAAAACCGATGGTCGTTTATCGCACTATTCTTGGCTAACTTTGGTTTATACATATAATTAAACCTACTTGCTATGATTTTTAATGGAAGAGAAGTGCTATTTCCATCGGTTTCGAAAATAAGTTTTTACAAAATATATGAATCCCTTGAGCAACAATGCAAGGATAGTGATCCAAACGTTGCTGCTTTTGCCAAGAACTTACTCAAAGAAGTCGAGCCGTATCCAATGCTGAGAGAAGGTTTTAGTGATTTTAGTCTTTTAGAAAAGTATAAAGAACCGATTGCTAAATTATCTAGGGTATTATTCCCAGAGGCTTTATTGACTAATGAAATTAAAGCACTTACCCCTCCATTTAATTTTGAAAGCTTTTACAACTCTACACGGTTTAAAAGTATTCATGATCAGTCAATAGATGGTTTCTCATTTGCTCCGAAAGGATTTACAGAAGACCTTCTTTACGTATTCGGTTGTTCGGCTATTTTAGGTTCATACTACCACTTCCCTGTTGAGAGTGGCGTTCCTATGGTTGTTGAAATTCCTTATAAAGATTCCAGTATTACGCACACTTATCGAATTGCCTTCAATGCAGATATGATTGAAATGTTTCCAACTGAAAAGGCCATTGAGATCACACATGAGGATTACATTGAGCTAATTGACAACTTTACGGATATTGATCTATGGAAGAAGAAATTTCCACCGAATAGTTGGATTATGAGAGGTATTGGTATTGCCAATTTAATGGATGTTACTATTGACCAAGCACTTTCACAGATTACCTCAGATTTATTGGTAAAATCGAATGACACTTTTGAAAAAGTACAAAATAGCTTGAAAGTAATTTTTAACAACAAAGACCTTATCGCAGGTTTTACCATGTACGAAAATGACACCTTCCAAACCTCAGAAAAAGATGGTATGCCTAGTTTGATGTTAGGTAACAATGAGACTTTGAAATGTCATGAATCAATGTGTGATGCGAGCTATAAGTTGATTGTTGAAAAAAAACATCCTATGGCCATTTCCAATATAGAAAAGTACGTGGAACAATCTGAATGCCAATTTTCAAAGGTACTTCAAGCTCAAGGCATTCAGAGTTATCTAATAGCGCCCTTGATTAACAATGATGAGTTTCTTGGATTTTTAGAATTAGGGTCGAAAAACAAATATGATTTAACTCCTGCTTCCTTGAAAAAGCTAGAAGAAGTTTTACCCATAATTTCTATGGCTTCTAGCCGGTTTAGAATAGAGTTTAGTAACACGATTGAAGCGGTTATTCAGCAGGAATGTACCACGATCCATCCTGCAGTGAAATGGCGTTTTGTGAAAGAAGCTAAAACCTATCTTGAAGCTCAAGAAAAGGGAGAACACCCTAGATTCGACGATATCGTCTTCAAGAAGGTTTATCCTTTATATGGACAGCTTGATTTAAAAGGCTCTTCAGATAAAAGAAACGAGGCTGTTCAAGCTGACTTGATGACCCAAATGAGTGCTGTGAAAAAAGTATTAGTTCAAGCGTACAAACAGAAACGCATGCCCATTTATGAAGAATTGATACATCGTACCGATCTGCATAGAAAAGAAATCAAGAAGGGACTATTAGCGGGAAGCGAAAACAAGATATTGGGCTTTGTCAAGGCTGAGATAAATCCTCTTTTTGCCCATTTAAAAAAGTCAGGGCCAATTTTTGCTAAGTTGGTTGAGGACTACAACTCATTATTAGATCCTGTCTTGAACCTAGTTTATGATTTAAGAAAGAACTTTGATGAAAGTGTGGGTCTTACCAATCAAACGCTGGCAACGTTCCTTGACGAAAAACAAATAGAAGCTCAGGAAATGTTCCCGCACTACTTTGAACGTTACAAAACTGATGGTGTTGAATTTAATATTTACATTGGTCAATCTATTTCTCAAAACGAGACCTACGATCCAGTGTTTACTCGTAATCTTCGTTTATGGCAGTTGATAGTAATGTGTGAAATGGAGAACAAGTTTAACTCATTGCAAAAGTCTCTTGCTACTCCTTTGGAAGTCGCTTCTTTAATCCTAGCCTACAGTGCACCGTTATCGATTCATTTCCGAATGGATGAAAAACGCTTTGATGTAGAAGGTGCGTATAATGCTCGCTATGAAATCGTGAAGAAAAGAGTAGATAAGGCTCATATCAAAGGAACTAACGAACGTATTACTGAACCTGGTAAAATTGCCATTATCTATTCGAACGAACAGGATGCTAGGGAGTATAGAGAGTATATCAATTTTCTTCAAGCCAAGGGTTATTTGAAAAACCTAGCAATCGAAGACTATGAGCTTGAAGATCTTCAAGGAATCACAGGACTTCGTGCCTTAAGAGTGGAGTTATCCTACTTTGAACCGACACAAAAGAATGGCGACATTACTATGGATCAAATTATGGAAGCAATAGAAAAAAGCTAAAGACTGATTATCTAACTAAACATTCTTTCCGAACAAACTATCTCCCTCAATCCCTAATTCTAAACAAATTGCATACGGCTATTAATCATCATGACATAAAAGCCGTCATGGAATTATATGCTGATGATGCTGTTTTAGTTCCTGCTTTTTCAAACAAGACTAGAAAAGGTATCAAAGAGCTCGAGACTTTCTACAAGAATATATTTGAAAAGATGAGGTCAAAATCTCCATGTATCAAGTTGCTTTACAAGAAGTAGATGATTTGAAAATTGATACGGGAATATACTTGATGAGATGGATGTCTAGTGAAAAAAGAGAAGAAGAATACTTGCGATTCACCCTAATAGTAAAAGGTAATAAAATAGTATCAGACAGCTCAAGCGTAGAGCCCAATTTCAGCTCTACAATCAATAGTAACAAGCTTCCAAACGCTTATTCCAAAGACTTTGAAGAATAGAACTACTCTGACTTATCCAACAAAATACCAATTTCCATAGCTGATGTCATTGGATCTTCAGGCATATTATGTTCAATAACATAAGTATAGATTCCTGTTTCTTCATATTGTTTGTTAGACTCTACAAGGTGCTCACTATCCCATATTTCAAATCCCATTTCGCCTATGTATTCGCCATTATCTTCCACAACTTTTAAATCGTATTCCATTACGTTTTCTATACCACTTGGACTAGTTTCTGTTACTTTCACTTTGGCGTATTGACTAGAATAACCAACTATATATCTAAACGAAAGGCTTAAATTATAGCTAAGACTATTATCTTCAATGGTAACCTTAAACTCCTTAACATCTTGCTTTAACCATTCCAGTTTAGGCGATAAATCTTGATGTTCTGAAAAAACTCTATTACCCGGTTCGCAGGCGATTAAACTTATCATTACTGTCATTATTACTACTAATTGTTTCATGGTGTAATTTTTATTTATCTAATTTAGTTAAAATTGATTTGAATGCCCAAAACTCATTCTGAGGTAAAGGAGCTTCAAAAGTTTCCATTGACTTAGAGCCTGGAGCTTGAATACGTATTTTCCATGCGTGCAAGCATATAGCAAGCGGCAAGTATTCTTGTTCTGAACCATATTTTTCATCACCAATAACTGACAGTCCATGATAGGCTAATTGCGCCCGTATTTGATGAAATCTACCTGTGGTAGGTTTTACTTCTAGTAAATATCCATGTTCGTTTTCATCTAAGACTTCATAGCTTAACTCGCATGTTTTGGCTTCTTTAGATGGTTCTTCTACAATGTCAGCTCTTTTGTCTTGTTTGTTCTTAACAAGTAAATTACTCAGTGTTGCGGAATCTTCTGCTGGCTTCTTCTTTACAACAGCTAGATATGTTTTTTGGACTTTTCGTTGACTAAAAAGTTCATTGAATTGCACCAAAATGCTTTTCTTCTTGGCAAAGATTAAGACGCCACTCGTTACCCGATCTAAGCGATGGATTACTCCAATGTACGGATAAGGTTTGCTCGCTTCTAAATGATTGAAGACTTGGTCTTCTGCAGTAGTGTTCTCGTAAGGGTTTTTTTCACTGATTAATCCAGCCAATTTATTGATGACTATATAATCATTGTTTTCTTGGATAACTTCGAGATTGGGCATTAGTGTTGTTTTTTTACGGAATGATAAACCGGACTCATTCCTGTCCTAAATAAAAAAGCCTGTCAAAATTGACAGGCTTTTCCAATATAATAGTAAAACGAAAGGTTACTGTACACTTACATTTACTGCGTTCAATCCTTTTTCGCCTTCTTCGATGTCGAAACTTACTTTGTCACCTTCGTTAAGCTCATCACTTAATGCACTCTGGTGAACAAATACGTCTTTACCTCCGTCGTCTGGTGTGATAAATCCGAATCCTTTTGTTGTATTGAAAAATTTTACTGTACCGTTACTCATGATAATTATTTTAAATGAAGTGTAAAGATAGCGAATAATCCTTAATTGTTTCTATAATAAGTTCACATAATAACTAAACCACTGTATATCATACGCTTAAATGTAATATTAGATATAATATTCAATTCATATTCCTGTAAACGGAAGGATTCACCCTTGCTTTGGCTTTAAATAACTTACTGAAATGCTGCGAATAGTCATATCCTAATTCAAAATCAATTTCACTCACAGAGGAGGTGCTATTAAGTAATGAGCTTTTCCTTATCGGAAACATGTAAGGCTTGATTCAATCCATAATCGAAAAAAGAATAATATTTAATGGTTTTACCTAAGGTAGATTTCCGAATTAAATCTGGGTGAAACAAAATACTCCATCCATTGCCATCCATTTATGAATCATCAACACTAAAACTAGCTACTTGCTGAGGCGACATAAATACTAAAGTCCCTTCCTCGTAATCATAAGAATTTCGCCCA
Source organism: Flavobacteriaceae bacterium (assembly GCA_047621945.1). Lineage (GTDB taxonomy): Bacteria > Bacteroidota > Bacteroidia > Chitinophagales > UBA8649 > JAFMKE01. The sequence continues at coordinate 3,933 of JBLHMK010000037.1, read as the reverse complement.
TACTTAAATGTCCCTCTTTCATTCCCTTTCATGCCAAGTAAGTACAAATCACTTGTCAGTTTGACTTTACTGAAATCAAAATCAATCGTTGGCCATTCCTAAATAACTGTAATCAATGGATGTAAAGGTTTGTCTAATTCAAACAAACGGTGAACATCTGCAATACTTTCGATGTGATAAAAATCAGGCATGTTGCTATTCGTTTAGTGTTCTTTAGAATTTGACGTCAGTCATTTCTTCAGATAAGTCCCAAAGTCGTTTTGCATTCGTTTCATTATGCGCCATTTTATTTCCTTTCACAATTACAGGAGAACCTGTAGCTTCCATAAATCCTGAAGGACCATAATAATCACCTGGCTTAGCTTGGTCATCAATCGCAGCTCTAAGTGTAGGTAATACTCCATCAGCAACGCCTTGTGAAAAGATAGGATTCAATACTCTGAACAACAATGAATGTCTTTGCAAGTCCGTACTAGTCCATCCAGGATGAGCTGCAGTTACTATAGGAGCATTGGGGTCATCTTTGAGTTTTCTTACTAACTCGTAGGTGAAATACAAATTGGCAAGTTTACTGTCGCTGTATGCCCTATTTGTTACATAATTTCTTTTTTCCCAGTTGATATCATCAAAATTAATATTGCCTTGTTTATGAGCAATACTAGAAGTAGCTACAATACGAGAGCCCTTAGTCTTCTTCAATAAAGGCATTAATAAACCTGTCAAGGCAAAATGTCCAAAGTGGTTTGTTCCCATTTGAATTTCAAACTTGTCTTCAGTTTTTGAAAAAGGGCAAGCCATTACTCCTGCATTATTAATTAGTACATCTAGACGATCATAAGAAGCGTTCATGCCATCTGCGAATGATTGAACAGAAGTCAAACTTCCTAAGTCCAATTGACGGACATCTATCTTGGCATCAGGATTAGCCTTTTTGAATTCAGCAGCTACTGCTTCTCCTTTTTCAGTGTTTCTAACCGCCATAATTACCCTTGCATGCTTAGCTGCGAGTATTTTTGTAGCTTCTTTCCCTAGGCCACTAGTTGCGCCGGTAACAATCATCACTCTGTTGCTCTGATCAGCTATATTCGTGGTGTTCCATTTAATTTTTTTCATAATATCTTTGTAATCTAATGAATCTAATTCTTTTGTTTTGATAGTAGCACAAATCTACTTGGTATAAATTACGATGATTTAATCTTTTCGCAGATGCCATCAATAAGGCTTTCACACTACTCATATACAAAACGAACTACTGATTGCTTATCTCCAGCATTAACGATAACTAAATAAACTCCTGGAGCTTCATCGATTTCAAGATCAATTTGTTCGCTTTGTGAAAAGCTATAAGAGGCTACTTCTCTTCCAGTAAGGTCTGTGATTTGAACATTTATATTTTCATATTGCTCTCCTAAATCTATTGAGAAATTGCCTTTGGCAGGATTTGGATAAAGTGCTATTGCAGGAATTGCATTTGAAAGATCATTCACTCCTACAGGTCCTGTTGATGCTCCTAAACGGTAAACTGGTCCAAAAGCGTAGGCTTCATTCCCAATTATCTGCACGTCCTCAATGTTGTTATTTGTTCCTGTCATTTGGCTAAAGCTAAGTCCGCCATCTGTAGACTTTCGAATACTAGCGGATCCGTCAACGAGATACAAGGTATTCCCAGCGTAGGCAATATCATATCCTCCATTTGTGCTGATTGAATTCCAGTTCACTCCGCCATCACTAGTTTCATAGAGTTGTCCTTGTGTAATCAGGTAGCCAATGTTCTCGTCAATAAAGTCGATTCCCTTCGCTCCCGGCAATTGACTTTGGTAAGTCCAACTGGTATCGTTAGTTGATTTATATACTATTCCGTTCCAAGTCATTACAAATGCTGCATTAGAATTCGGACTTGAATAGTCATCAATACCTTCTGCAAATCTTCCTATGGGATAACTTGCCCAAGTACTTCCTCCATCTCGTGTATAACTTACATCAGCACTTCCTCCGTTTAAACCAAAACCATATGTTGCATCTCTGAATCTAAGCTTACCATAATTGAACATGATGGAATTAAAAGGTACCCAACTTGCCCCTCCATCCATTGTACGTTGACAGATATCATCGGTGCCCGTAGCAATGTAACCTTCATTATAACTTAGAAAATAAACCGATTTTAAACTTCCAGTCATGGTAAATATCTTCGTCCAATTATCGCCTTTATCAGTGGTTCGATAAACATCTCCTGTATTTGCGTTCCAATTTGATATGGCAACAAAACCAGTGTCTTCATTTAAAAACATCATATCCATGACCTGTCCAGTGGCTGGACTGATATTCCCCCATTGCGCATACATGGGTAATGAAAGTAAGCTAAGAGCTAATAGGATGTAGAATTTACTCATAGTTGAATATTTAATTTTTCTTTAATTACTCGAATGCTTGGGAAATGTTTTACTAATAAAATTAAGTATTATCAAATATACTGAACTTTTATTTGGCTACAGTCAATATGAGTTAGCATTACTTATAATCGGTTTTATTCATCAAGTTTCAACAACACCTTCATCAATTTCTTTTTAAAGTCTTTGGTGTGTTTATCTTTTTGATCCATCAAAACTCAACTTCAATTCAATTTTTAATTCTGGATATTTCTGTGTGAGCTTAAACAAGACTTTAAGTGAGCGATCTTTGTTGCTTACATTCGTTTCCTTAGATAACAACCATTGAAACAACAAAGTCAATAGCTTGAGCTTCCTTTTCTTCAGGTACGCCAGTAATGAGCCAATATGAGGCGAAGGATTGGATTAAGTTTACCTGTTTAACTTCTTCGCTAAGCTTTAGCAAATATGGCAAAACAACAAATAGGGTATTTGGATCCAGCGCTCCTATATCGGACAACAAGCATAAGAAACGAGAAGCAATTTTCTTGTCACAAAATAGCAGATTAGAAAGGTCTTTAAGATCTTGTCCATTCTCAATTATCTGAGTCGCCCATTTATTTCTTTGCTCACTAGTACTATATGCTAGTGAATCTTCAAGTTCTTTGTATAATTTGATGTGTGAAATGAAATCCTTCAATTATCAACTGAAGATAGCTATTCTAGAATCAGCCAATCATCAAAACAAGTTCCGTTTTCGTCAGCGTCTAGTTCATAATAGCCAATGTATTCCATTTTATGAATTTGTTTGACTAAACCCACTAGCTATATCGTTTTCGTTCCAGTTGCACAAGCAAAATCAAGGACTTTACTCGCAATTGTAAGATGACTTTTTGTTAGCGATAATATTTCTTTAAAGACTTCATCAAACTGCCTCTCGCTATAGTCATATCCCTTAGCTTTCTTATCCCAAAAATCCTGAACTGCACTTGACATATTCTACCGTTTAAGCAAATTACATAAATACTGCACTAAAACAATATAAACATATTATTCTAGAACAAACGTAATTAGAATCACATACGCAAATGAAGTAGATGGCACAAGCTAAAGGCTTGCGCCATCTTAAAATTTAATTTATAAACTTGCCAAAGCTAAATCATAGTTTGGTTCTTCTACAATCTCCGGTATTTGCTCGGTATAGATAAGCTTACCTTCTGTGTCAATAACAACTATGCATCTTGAATGCAAACCTGCCAATGGTCCATCTAAGATCTCTAAACCATAGTCTTTCCCAAACTGACCCGTATTAAAATCGGATAGCATGAATACATTTTCAATGCCTTCTGCTCCACAAAATCGACTTTGAGCAAATGGTAAATCTCTAGAAATACAAAGAACACTCGTATTGTCAAGATTACCTGCTGATTTGTTAAAGTTACGAACTGATTCCGCACATGTTCCTGTATCTATACTAGGGAAAATATTAAGCACTAGGTTCTTTCCTTTAAAATCGTTCAATGTCTTAGTCGACAAATCCCCAGCTATTAGTTTGAAGTCCTTTGCA
>JBLHMK010000036.1:0-18845 GCA_047621945.1 Flavobacteriaceae bacterium | reverse complement strand
AAGCCATTTTACCTTTATCCATTTCAGATAAATCTTTTGGCGGAACAGGATTAGGAAGCATGTATGTACGCACTTCTTTCGTATTTACAGATTCGCATTGGGCCCAGCCTCCTACACCTAGTGTAACGTATCTACCTGGATTCAACATACAGTTTCCTTCACCTCCACCTATAAAACCAACATCTAGTCGATCGATCATGGCTATTTTCATAGCAGTTGCAATATCTCCTGATGGCTCATAACCATTGTTATCCATGAAATTATCCAATATTATGCAGTTATCTGGATTCGGATCTAAACCCTCATCTGTAGAGAAATTAATTCCCCCATTAGCTAAATCAGTAACAGCAATACCGAAGCATTTATTCCCAATAAAAAAGTTATCCTCAACAACTACATCATCGGCTGCTAAAATTAATAATCCAGTACCAGAAGGGATTGTAGAAACCACAGATCCTTCAATAGCAAAATTTTCATGGTTATTATTAATCACATAGTTCCCTCTAAAAATTACATCATAGCAAGTTTTAATAGGTAGACCAGGAGTAATGAAAGCTAAAAGTCCACCAGCATTATCGTGCACATAATTGTTCTCTACTAAACAGTGTCTAGAGTTTTCTATTTCTATTCCCGCTACGCTTTCAAAAACTTCATTCGATCTTACATCTACATTGTCGCACATGCCGATATAAATAGCAGCATCTTCAATGCCAGAAAGCACGTTAAGCTCAACTAAGCCATTCTTACCATACTGAGGGAAAACACCGTACACACCCGTATTGATAATTAGATTATTTTTAATTATAAAGTTGTTACCTGCTTGCCCCATTATACCATTACCCTTATAATCGATGATTTTGAAGTTCTCGATAGTAATACCATTTCCAGAATACAAGAATGCATCATTCAATTCTTTTTTACCATCCAGTGTTGGTCTAGCTCCATTTTCTATCACCCCGTAAAATCGAATATTGTCTTTATCGACATATACCGTTTCTGAGTATGTACCTGGATACACCATAATCACATCTCCTGAGTTTGCTTTAGCAACGGCCTCTTGAATAGACTGTCCATCTTTTACCTCAAGCGTTAAGCCTTCTGCTACTACCGCACTTTCACCACCATCTACCGCATCAGCACTACCATCAAAAAATGTAGGACTAATTACTTGTTTGGTTTTATTGCCAAGCATAAATTTACCGATACCAATTCCAATAAGCACTAAAACGATTGCTCCAATAAATTTGATTATTTTATTCATAGTATGAGGGTGTTTTTTAATGTTTTTTGATATTCAAGATGCACAAGCTATTACCAATAATCCAATGCTTGCATTGTAAAGATAATGATTTTTTAAAGATTTAAACCGGAGGGAACTGTTTCAGGAGTTTGGGGTTTAAAACTTTCATCAGTCAAGGTGTGTAAGAAGTCAACTATCCGTTCAATTTCAGTATCAGAAAGGTCTGGCTCCCAGATGTGCCAATGCACAATTAAGTCTAAACTATCTGGCACAGCATGCCCTCGTCCTTTTGTATAAAATTGAGTAGCATCAAACAAATTATCAAAAACACCCGAATGCTCGTAAGGTGCTGTTAATGCAACATTTCTAAGGCTTGGAACTTTAAAGCCGCCATCTAGGGTGCTATCTTTTGTTGTAAACCCTGCTCCTTTATCGAAGGACATTCCTTCTGGCTCTGGAGTACCAATTACAGCTAACTGTTGATTCGTGAAAAGTGGAGGGGTATGACATTCTGCACATCTCGCAACGAATGATCGAAAGACATTCATACCTTCTATTTCTTGTTCATTTAATGCATCGTGATAACCATGTGCATATTGATCGTAACGACTATTTAATGAGATTAAAGAACATTCAAATGCAGTGAGTGCGAAATAGATTTCATTGAGATTAATGTATTCTCCTTCTTTTTGTGGGAAGGCTTCTTGAAAAAGTGCTTGATACTTTTCAATGCTATTAAGTGTCTTCAATAAATTATCGGGATTATTCCCCATTTCTATATCACTATATAATGGCCCCTGCATTTGTTCTTCTAAAGATTCCGAGCTTCCATCCCAAAAGAATTTATCCATAAAAGCTACATTCCATAAACTGGGTGCTGACCTTGGGACTACTCCCCCATTCACTCCTTCGCTTAGGCCTAGACCATCTGCAAATCCTTTATCCGGATTGTGGCAAGTAGCGCAAGAAACATTGCCATCTATAGACAACACAGGATCGAAGAATAAATATCGTCCTAGGTCAATTTGTTGTGGGGAAAATCCATCTCGGTGTTGAGGCATTCCAGTTTGCAAACCCCCAACACCCTTGTCATTTGATGAGTTGTACATTTGATACATATTCCTATTTATGCATTCATTATCCTCATTCAATTCAAAGCCGGGTGGGCAATATGGCTGAAGCACAAATTCAGCTTTACTTTCTTCAAGTTTTAGCTGCGGAATTACGTCCTTGATGCTTTCTTGAGAGCAAGAAATGATTACAAATAACGAGGCAAGAAAAAGTATGAAATATTTCACTTGAAAAACTTTGACAACAAATATAGTAAGTTCAGGTATAAGCTTAGACTAAAATTAATTTTTATAGCATTAGATTTGTTTCTCAGATAGTCTGTTACTCAATCCTAAAAGTCCAAGGCTTCACTATCGACCATGTCCATGATACGTTTCATTTTCTTAAGTATAATTTTGAAGTGATGCTTATCTTCTTCTGTTACAAAAGTAATGGCTAAGCCTTCTGTTTCAGCCCTACCTGTTCGACCAACTCGATGCACAAAGTCTTTAGGTGATCTTGGCAATTCATAATTAATAACGTAGGGAAGTTCATTAATATCGATTCCTCTAGATATTAAATCCGTTGCCACCAATACTTGTACTTTACCGGCTTTAAACTGACCCAATGCCTCTAGTCGAGAAGATTGACTTTTCTTTCCATGAATGGATAAGGCATGAATGCCATTTTTATTCAATTTACTAGCAACCTTGTCCGCCTCTTTTACAGAGGAGGTAAACACCAAGACTTGCTTCATCTCTTTTTCTATAATCAAATGCCGGAGTAAAGGACCTTTTCGTTCTTCGTTAACAAAGTACCCCAAGAGATTAATCAATTCTACTTCATCTGTTTTGTTGACTATTTCTATGACAACTGGCTTAGTAAGTAAAACCCTGTTTAATCCAGCCAATTGATCACTTAAGGTTGCTGAGAACAACATGTTCTGCCTTCTCCGAGGTACGAGTGAAATAATCTCTTGCATCTCCTCTTGGAAACCCATATTTAACAACTTATCCGCTTCATCTATCACTAGCCTATCTACTTTTAAGAAATCGATAGCACTAGACCGATGCAAGTCAAGTAAGCGACCAGGAGTAGCAATAATTACTTCCACACCATTAAGCCCTTTCATTTGAGGGTTGATAGATACCCCTCCATAAACGGCCATAGATTTAACTGGTCGAGGAAGGTTGATAGCTAATTCCTTAAACACATCCGCTACTTGAACAGCCAGTTCTCGAGTTGGAACGAGTACTAAAACCTTGGGTTGTCTATTTCGTATACCTACGGCTATGGTCTGTAAATGATTTAAAATAGGTAAAACAAAACTAGCTGTTTTGCCAGACCCTGTTTTAGCAATTCCAAGTATATCGCGCCCTTCAAGTATGGCAGGAATGGCTTGAACTTGAATGGGGGTAGGATTTTTGTACCCGAGAGAAGTAAGCTTCGCTAGAAGCGTAGGATGGAGATTGAGTTCTTCAAAAGACATTAATAAGCTAGATTTGAAATTTAGTTAAATAGACTAGGAATCAATTATAGCGCAATATTACAACTAAAAAAGAAAAGCTTGTAAGAAGTCAGTTTTATTACCCCATCATTCACTTACAACGATAATATCATCAATAAACAACCTAGTATTAGAAGTATTTGAATCATTTGGATCCTTACTCCAATATAAGTAATAAACATCTGGACGACCTAACTCGACATTTTCAGAGTAGGTCTTGCTTATCCCACCTTTAATTAAGGTCTATTTTAGAATGTTTTGTGTGCCTGCTTTTTTCCAAGTCATGGTATACAAAAATGTTGTGAAATCCTTATAAGGAGAGAGTTTAATTTCGTGCGCTATGGGATTTTTTGATGTTGATACAGTTCTTAAAGTTAGCGTGGAATCAATTTAAGAGTGATTATATCACCAGTAGTTTAGAGTTGGGTTTAGCAATAATACAAACTGAATATAAGAAATATTATGATGTAATAAAAGACTTAAATAAATATTAGCTACCCGCTTTAACATCGATTATTATACTCCCAAATGATGCAATATTTTTAATTCTCAAACATATTCAGCTGATTAACTTTTTACTATCTTGGCGCTTATGAGTAAAATGGAAATTCGCACACTAGATGTGGTACAATATCTAAAGCCATTGAGAGAGGGAGGATCACTTCCTGCTATTGTTCAAGCGGATGATGATTTGTTGTATGTTTTGAAGTTTCGAGGTGCGGGGCAAGGCAAGAAGGCCCTTATTGCCGAGCTTATTGGTGGCCTTTTAGCTAAAGCTATGGGATTAAAAGTTCCTGAAATAGTTTTCATGAATTTGGATGATTCATTTAGTAAGACTGAACCAGATGAAGAGATTCAAGATTTATTAAAGTTTAGTGTTGGACTTAATTTAGGCTTACATTTTTTATCCGGGGCAATCACCTATGACCCGTTGGTCTCCTTAGCCGACTCTTTATCGGCTTCTAAAGTTGTTTTGCTAGATAGTATGATTAATAACATCGATCGAACAGCAAAGAATACCAACCTCCTCAATTGGAACAAAGAATTATGGTTGATAGACCATGGCGCAAGTTTATACTTCCATCATAATTGGCCAAATTGGAGAAACCACCTTTCGCGTACTTTCCCCAATGTAAAAGATCATGTTTTATTAGAAAGAGCAGATAAGCTCAGTGAAGCTTCACTTGAAATGCAACAATTAATTAATTCAGATACGATTACTGAAATCGTATCACTGATTCCCGAAGAATGGTTGTTGGAAGAATCAATATCTTTAAGCACTGTAGAAATGAGAGATGCTTATATTGAATTTTTAAGTGATAAACTAAACAAAATTGATTTACTAGCTAAAGAAGCTTTTGATGCAAGATAAGGTAACATACGAATATGCTATTATTAGATTAGTTCCAAAAGTTGAACGAGAAGAATTCTTAAATATTGGAGTTATTCTATTTTCGAAACGGAAAAAATATCTAGGTATTAAGTACAAAATTGATGCGGAAAGAATACATGCATTTTCGAATGAGGTAGATATTGATTTAATCAAAAAATACATGGAGTCCTGGGAATTGATTTGCCAAGGTGAGCCCAAAGGAGGAATCATAGGCACCTTTGATATTGCCTCTCGTTTTCGTTGGCTCGTGGCATCCAGAAGCACCATTATCCAAAGCTCTAGGACACACCCTGGGCTTTGTGGTGAACCTGAACAAGTTCTTGACGACATCTTCATTAGGTATGTACTATAATTATTGACAGTGTGGGATGAATAACTCCTTTATAAAGACTAAGTCGTTTATTGCCCAAGCTAGAACAGAACAATTTAAAACTAAGCCATGCAATACTTTTTAAAAATAATCATTACAGCTCTTGTTGTGGTCGGTATCTCAGAAATCGGAAAAAAATTCTCACCAGTTGCTGCTATCCTAGCATCTCTTCCACTAACTTCCATTTTAGCAATGATCTGGCTTTATGTGGACACTAAGGATATTCAAAAAGTCATCGATCTTTCTTCCAATATCTTTTGGGCAGTTTTACCTTCTTTAATCTTCTTCTTGGTCCTGCCCCTATTACTCAAAAATGGATTTAAATTTGGAAGTGCCATGGGGATATCAGCAGCAGTCATGTTCATTGCTTACAGCATCTACATCATCGTTTTGCAGAAGTTTGGTATTAAACTTTAAGTATTCAATCTATGTCCAACGAGAGTAATAGAAGTCTAATCAAAGAGGAATTTTGATTGAAGTGTCTAAATCCGAAAAAATAGACTCAAAATTGATGCTAAAGTCAAAAGAATGAACGTTTGACAAGCCAAAAACAACTACATTACACCATTATTTAGAAAATAAAGCATGATAACAATAGGTAGAGCCGATAAGGCAGATTTCCCTGAGATAAATCTTCAAAACATCAAGGTTAAACTTGATACGGGTGCCTATACTTCATCCATCCATTGCCATGATGTGAAGGAAGTTGAGTTAAATGGAGAAAAATATATAGAATTTGAACTTTTAGATCCTTCACATCCGGAATATGAAAATAAGATTTACACGGTTAAGAATTACTTTGAAAAATTAATTAAGAGTTCAAACGGAACAGCAGAGCAACGGTTTGTTATAGAAACGGTCATTTCTATTTTTGACGAAGTATATCCAATAGAACTTTCACTCAGTGAGCGTGGAGATATGAAATATCCGATTTTGTTAGGCCGGAAGTTTATAAACAAACGTTTCCTTGTAAACACTGCCTTAAAAAACGTCTCCTATAAATTAAAAAGTAAAGCGAATAAAAAGAAATTAGATTAGACACCCTAAGCAAAAGAACATTATGAAAATTGCAATTTTATCAAGAAATCCAAATTTATATTCTACCAAAAGATTAGTTCAAGCCGCTGAAAAGAGAGGCCATGTAGTCATTGTAGTAGATCCTCTTAAATGCGTTATTGAGCTTGAGAAAAAAGCACCAAGAATTTATTATAAGGGAATATACCTAGATGACATTGATGCCATTATCCCAAGGATTGGAGCATCGGTTACTTTTTACGGAACAGCCGTTGTTCGTCAATTTGAAATGATGAACGTATTTTCCGCAGTTAAATCACAAGCTTTGGTCAATTCAAGGGATAAACTAAGAAGTTTGCAAATTTTAGCCCGTTCAGGTGTTGGATTACCAAAAACGATTTTCACCAATTATGCTAAAGATATAGATCACGTTATTGAATCAGTGGGAGGAGCGCCATTAGTTATTAAACTATTGGAAGGCACTCAAGGCTTAGGAGTAGTTTTGGCTGAAACGCATAATGCGGCAAGTTCGGTTATCGAAGCATTTAATGGATTAAAAGCAAGAGTAATTGCTCAAGAATTTATTAAAGAAGCTAAAGGATCAGATATCCGCGTATTTATTGTCGACGGCGTTATTGTAGGTGCTATGAAAAGAACTGGTAAAGAGGGTGAATTTCGTTCTAACCTACACAGAGGTGGGGCCGCTGAAGTAATAGAATTATCTGATTTGGAAGAAGTAAGCGCTATAAAAGCTGCAAGAGCAATGGGACTTGGTGTTGCAGGTGTAGACATGCTGCAATCAGAAAGTGGTCCATTAGTATTAGAAGTTAACTCTTCACCTGGATTAGAGGGCATTGAAATAGCAACTGGAAAAAATATAGCTAAAGAGATAATAAAATATATTGAACGTAATGTCTAATAATGATTTTGTCATTTTAGGCCATAATATAAAAAGAGGCAAGGGAGCTATTCTTGAAATGGATGTTGCAAAACTTCATACTAGAAATAGCTTAAACATTCCGGTTATTGTAGAACGCGGAAAACTTGATGGACCAGTCATGTTATTGTTAGGTGGTGTTCATGGAGATGAGTCTAACGGTGTAGCTATTGTGCGCGACATCATTCGAAAAAAATATAATAAACCAAAAAGAGGTACGATCATTTGTATCCCAGTATTTAATGTATTTGGCTACTTAAACCAATGTAGAGAATTCCCAGACGGTCGCGATTTAAACCGAATGTTCCCAGGATCAGCCTCAGGTTCCTTAGCCAGTCAATTTGCGCATAAGTTCACCAAAGAAATTGTCCCCCTGATTGATTATGTATTAGACTTTCACACAGGTGGATCTGGAAGAGAAAATTTCTCCAATGTACGCTGCGTTTTTGAAGAAGAAGAATCCTTCGAATTGGCAAAAATATTTGGAGCGCCATTTATTGTAAATTCTTTTTACATTCCTAAATCAATTCGAGATACTTTTCGTAAACTTGGTAAAACAGTTCTACTATTTGAAGGAGGGAAATCTCTAGAACTAGATCAGTCGGTAATTGATTATGGCGTTCAGGGCGCACTAAATATAATGAAGCGTCTAGGCTTGCAAGACGGGGAAGTGGTTGTTAATAATGAACCCATACTTGTGGAAAATAGCAAGTGGATAAGAGCTCCTTATTCAGGTATGTTCCAATCCACTGTTAAAAATGGAAGCAAGGTTAAGCACAAAACTATTCTAGGAAAGATTTCAGACCCTTTCGGTGAATTTGAAAAAAACGTATACGCCCCATTCGATTGTTACCTCTTTGGATTAAACACCGCACCAATCGTTTATAAAGGTGATGCCATCTATCATGTAAGTATTGAATAATCAACCATGTCGTCAGAAAAAAATAAACCCATAAAATCAAGACTCCATTCTAGGAATAGAAACCGAGAGCAATATGATCTAAGTGCATTGATCAATGTTTCTCCCGAGTTGAAAAACTATATAATGCTGAATAAATATGGGGATGAGTCTGTTGACTTTTCAAAACCACGAGCAGTCAAATTATTAAACCAAGCCATACTTCAATATTACTACGGAATAGAACAATGGGAATTCCCTGATGAAAATTTGTGTCCACCCATTCCAGGTAGAGCAGATTACATTCATCATATCGCTGATTTGTTAGCAGAAACCAACTCAGACAATATTCCAAGAGGGTCAACTGTCACCTGTTTAGATGTGGGTATTGGAGCAAGTTGCATTTACCCTATCATTGGGGTAAGCGAATACGACTGGAATTTTATTGGATCTGATATTGACACAAAATCTATTGCTTCTGCCCAGCAAATTGTCGATACAAACCCATCATTGAGCAATAAAGTCATTTGTCGATTACAACAAGATTCAACAAGCTTTTTTCGCAACATACTGGACGAAGAAGATAAAATTGATTTAACCATTTGCAATCCACCTTTTCATGCCACCCCAGAAGAAGCTGAAAAAGGAAGTTTTAGAAAAGCAAAAAACCTCCGAGGAAAAAAAGTAAAGAAGCCTATCCTCAATTTTGCAGGAATTCAAACGGAGTTAATCTGTGAAGGCGGAGAGCATGGCTTTATCCATAACATGATTAATGAAAGTGCAAATTTCGCTCAAAACTGCTATTGGTTCACGACCCTAGTTTCTAAGCAGTCCAATTTAAAAGGTATCTATAAAACATTAGATGAAGTTGAAGCAAAGCAGGTGAAAACGATTCCTATGGGAACGGGTAATAAATCTAGTCGCATCGTAGCGTGGACCTTCCTTACTCGAAAAGAACAAACAGCTTGGAGAGAATCTAGATGGAAAGCCCTAACTTAGAATTAATAAAACCCCTAAGGATGAAAACCACTGCGCTTAAAACTATAGTCATCCTATTGATAACATTTGTTTCCATTCAAAGCCATGCTCAAGAAACGAATACCTAGTATTTTGACACAGGCGAGTTATGGGCTACTTGAATGAGGGCTGCCAATAAAAATGGCCATGGAATTAAATATGAAGCAGGATGGGATCGAAAAATATTTGAAGGGAAATTGAACAGTGAGGGCACTCAACTAATCCTTTTACCAGGTTATGAATTCGATGAAGAATACACCGGAACTTTTAAAGATGGGGTTTACCAAGGAGAAGGGACATTAACTAAATGTGAAGAGAATACATCCTCCATTACTTATCTTAGAACCTTTAAAGAGGTTATTCGCAATGGTTATGGTGTAGAATCTAGTCCAGGGAATGGTCGATAAGAAGGCTACTGGAAAGATGATAAAGAACATGGTCAGGTAAAAATATATGATAAAGATAATAAGGTGATTTTTTGATGGTGAATTGGAAAATGGAAAGCCTAAATAAGTAAGTTGAAAATGAAAAAAATTAACCTAGCTTTTACAAGTTTATTAAGCCTTGTTTTGAGCATGTGTACATCTCAAAATGAAAGCAATCAGCTACGAGATGATAATAGTTCTGATAGTCATATTGAAGTTGTTTCTAAAATTCCAGGAAGTACTATACAAATAAATCGTGGACTTACCGATTCTTCTGAAAATAAACTGTACCGAGGATTTGAAAAAATTGAAGTAGCTTCCATTCCAAACTATGATAGTTTGATGCACATACTCGAGCTTGCTAACTTAGATTCACTATGTGACGATCAAGATGTGGATCTACTTGATATCGATTTGATGTTTATGAAAACAGGCGCAAATTCATTTGATCAATTTAAGTTAATCAAACTGACCGATGGAACAGATCGCTCTTTTACTGAACTATTTCCTGAAGAAGATTTGATAAATTTCTATACAGAAGCTAGCTCTTTTCTAAATCGGGATAAGTGAGAACAACTATTAAATCCAAAAAACAATATTAATGAGTAAATATGAAGTAGAAATAGAAGTAAGATGGGCAGATGCAGACCCTAACCGTCATGTACGGCACTCCGCATATTATGATTATGGAGCTCACGCCAGAATTCGATTCTTCAAAGATTATGGCTTTACTGCTAAGAAACTAGAAGGGCTTAACATTGGCCCAATTATTTTCAAAGAAGAATGCTCGTTTATTAGAGAACTCTCCCCTGACGATGCCATTAAAATAAACATCCTTAAGGGGGCGATGACGGAAAATGCATCTAAATGGGTACTTCATCATGAGATTTTCAATCAACATGGAGTAAAATGTGCACAAATTACCACGCAAGGCGCATGGATTGACTTAGAAAAAAGAAAGTTAACTATTCCACCTCAAGAAATCGCAGATGCCATGCATCAGCTGCCTAGTGGTGATTTTTATGTGTATTCCAAAGCAAAGAAATAAGTCTTAACTTTAGTTTTCAAAACAAAGCAAATGGAAGTACTAGAAAAATGGTACGAAGGGGTTAAAACTATGAATCCAAGTATCTTGGACGATATACTAGCAAAAGACGCTGTCTTTCATTCCCCAGTAGTATGGTCTCCACAAGAAGGCAAAATGCTTACGTCAATGTATCTCACAGCAGCTATGTTCGTGTTGGGCAAAAGCAATTTTAAATATGTAAAAGAAATTGTTTCAGAGAAATATGCTTGTTTAGAATTCATCGCTGAAATTGATGGAATCACTATTAACGGTGTAGATATTATCTCTTTTAACGATGAAGGAAAAATTGTTGAATTTAAAGTAATGGTACGCCCTATGCAGGGAATGATGAAGCTTAAGGAAAAAATGGCCGAGTTAATGCAACAAATGAATCACAACAAGTAGCAATTGTCACTTAGCATGCAGAATACCAAGGGTAACTTTGTAAAAACTACTATATGAGATTAATTATTACATTTATTAGCATCTTCCTAATTCCCCTAACTAAGGCTCAATATTCATTTGATTATTTTCTTGAATTAGAGCCTGTAAGCATTAATAATTTGCCTGGTATTCATTCTTGCGCCTTTGGTCAATATTCAGGTGATGTTTTACTTGTAGGCGGAAGAGTAGGTGGAATGCAACCTTTCAACTCTTTTCCCGAAAGTAAAAACAATACCATGCTATATGGTGGTGGATATTGAAAGCCAACAAGTATATTCCACAGATTTAACTCCCTTATCTTCAGATTTACAAGAGCAATTACAGTCAACCAACATGCAGTTTTATCAAGATCGAAATACGCTATTTATAATTGGTGACATGGGTGTTCCGCAAGTTCTAGCGACCATATTACTTATCCTTTTTTGACAAGTATAGCAGTTCCTCAGCTTATTGAGGCTATAGCTGGCAATCAGCCTATCGCACCTTACTTTAAGCAATTAGAGGACCAAAGATTCGCTGTTACTGGTGGACAATTAGGGGAAATCGATCAAACTTTTTATCTAGTGGATGGTCAACGATTCGATGGTCGTTATACCCCATAAACATGCCTACCTTTAAACAAACCCATACGGATAAAATTTAAAAATTCTCTATTAGCACAGCAGGAAGTCAGTTGAGTATTAATAAATACATTGCCATAAACGACCCCGTTCATTTACACAGAAGAAACTATAAGCTATTAGCTCAAATCAATCCAGATGGAACCGAAGGATACCTGATTGCTTCAGGTGTTTTTCAATTAAATGTAGACTTACCTTTTCTGTACCCAGTAGATATTACAAACAGCGGTCACACCCCACAAACAGGCTTTAACAAATACTTAAGTAATTACCATAGTGCACATACTGCTATGTTTGATTCTTTGCGGAATGAAATGCTTAGTTTAGAAGGTGCAAGTGCCGAGTTTATTACAAACGAGGATCTTCCATACACTACCATTGACATCCTTAAATTATAGGAACTAGCATCCGACACCGCAATTGTAGGTCATATTTTAGGAGGCATTTACAGTATCAGCTGAAATCCTTTTAATGTCAACGATACTAATGATACGAAGGTTTCAAATACACTATATACGGCTAAACTGATAAAGTCAGAAACGACAACTGGCATTCGCACGAATATTGAAAACAGCAACTTTAATTTTAATGTTGCTCCAAACCCTGTGCACAAGGAAATGCATTTGAGCTTTGAATTAGAAAAGCCAGTTAATGTGGATTACTTCATTGTAGACCTGCAAGGTAAAATGTTGGCTTCAAAAGAATTGTTTGTGCGTAAATGCTTAAATGAAATTGACCTCCCTCTAGATAAGAATTGGAAAACAGAGTACTTAATTATTAATTTAAGTTTTGCAGATAAGCACTACGTCATCAAGAAAGTGTTTTTGAAGTAGAAATATCCTCAACTGGTCATTTCGATGATTGGAGAAATGACCAGAGCGTTTTGGCTCGGGCAATATGCCTTACAAAGCCTCCCCTGTATTCAAAATAAAAAAGGCGCTCAGTTGGGCGCCTTTTTTATTCATTAACAACTAACAATTATACCTTGTCAATTATACATTATCAATTAAATCTTACTTCTTCTTCGTACTTCTAATCATTGCTTCTAATTGATCCCACATTTCATTGGGAATCATTTCAAGGTTGTTAAACTGACCAGCTCTAATTTGCTCTCCACCATCTAGTGTTACAATTTCACCATTCATGTAGTCTGCAAAGTCAGAAACCATGTATGCCGCTAAATTGGCCAATTCCTGGTGCTCTCCTACTCTTTTCAAAGGTACTTGCTTACTGATGTCTAATTCCTCTTTCAAATGCCCTGGCAACAATCTATCCCATGCGCCTTTAGTTGGAAAAGGTCCTGGTGCAATGGCATTAAAACGAATATTATATTTTGCCCACTCAAAGGCAAGTGATTTAGTCATAGCTACTACTCCACCCTTTGCACAAGCTGAAGGAACCACATAGCCTGATCCTGTCCAAGCGTAAGTAGTCACAATATTCAAAACATTTCCTTTGTCTTGTTTCGTATTAATCCAATGTTTACCAAATGTCAATGTGCAGTTAACGGTCCCCATCAATACAATATCAATAATCGTTTTGAATGCGTTAGAAGATAAACGTTCCGTTGGGCTAATAAAATTACCTGCAGCATTATTCAATAGAATATCCACTTTGCCAAACTTCTCTAAAGCAGCATCTCTTACCGCTTCAACTTGCGCTATTTCACGCACATCACATTGTACGGGTAAACATTGACCACCTGTAGCCTCTTCCAATTCCTTAGCGGTATCTTTTAGGAGTTCAATTCTACGGCTAGTAATAACCGTGTTCGCACCTAATTCCATAAAGTATTTAGTCATTGCTTTACCAAGACCTGAGCCTCCACCTGTAATAACAATTGTTTTACCTTTTAGCGCGTCTTGGCGCATCATTCCTTCTTTAATATTCATGGTGTTTTTTTATTTTTTATTGTAATTATTTAAAAGTTGGACACGAATTTTTTCCATCTCCAATTCGAAAGGAGGCATTAAGCATAATGAAAAAATAAGCATCACTATCATTAGAATTCCCTCTTTTAACATCTTCTAAATTTCCCGGATCTTGATTATTCCCTCGATAAGAAAGGGAAATTGCTTCATTGGCTACGGCTTCTACATAGTTCAATTCATAGTAGCTTAAATCGGGGTATGAAGTACTTACATCATCCAAGTAATCTACAAAAGTATGTCGATATTGAAACTCAGCACCGATTGCCCATAACCTTCCGACGTTTAACTTAAACCCGATAGCTGCAGGAATGCTAAAAGCCATTTTAGCATACTTGGCCCTGTCTGGGTATTGGGTCAATCCTTGACCTTCGGTTCCTAAGGGTTGAAGATTTACCCATTGACCATCTAACTTGGCTTTTGGGTTGTAATACACGCCTGCAATCCCTACTCCGAGGTAAGGAGTAAACTTATGCTTATAGTGTCCTGGTTTGTAAGGCAAAATATTCCATTCAAGCATCATCGCAATGTCAGTAATATTACTTCTAAAATGTAAATTTCGTTCATAGCGACCAGAAACTCCAGGCTCAGAAAAACTATCATTGCCATAAATTCGGCCAATAGTTAAACCTGTTCTAAAGGACAAAAACTTATGGAAATTATTGCGATAAAAAATACCAAAGGCAGGGCGGAAAGCGTTGGCTCTCACTTGACCAAAGAACCATGGTCCTCGATCTGATCCAAGATCGCCCAAATAATTCGCTACTCCAGCAGAGAAGCCAATTTCATGGTTACTCGATTGGTATCGTTGAGCTTGTAGGGTAAAGCCTGTAATTAGTAAAAAAAGTAAAACATTTTTTTTCATTATGCGTATTGATTGGTATTCAACATAACCAGTGTACAAGCTATAACGGGAACAATACCGTTTTGTTTTAACTTCTCCATAAAAGGCCCATTCTCAGAACCAGGATTAAAGATAACCCGCTTTGGTTGAAGACTAATAATGTAATCTTCATAATTTGCCTGAATTTGTGGATTAACATAAAGGGTAACTGTATGAATATCTTCTAAAGGTTCTTGCTCCGTTAAGAACACCACATCATCTACTTGTCCAAGTCTTGAAGCTATTCCTACAACTTGATGTCCGTTGATTCTTAAGCTTTTGATAGCCCGATAAGCATAACGATTAGAATTTTCACTTGCGCCAATTACCAATGTTTTCATGACTTAAAGTTAAGCAAAATTTCAAAACTTCCTTGAACTCCATAACTTGATAATACGCTCCAATTTGTTAATAAATTGTAGGAAAAAATAAGGGAAGCGAGCTAAAATAAATCCTAACTTTACGAACTATGAGTTATATCGTTTCTGCAAGGAAATATCGTCCTAAAACTTTTGAAGATGTAGTTGGTCAAGACCAAATCACGACTACGCTTAAACGATCAATTGAAAATGATCATCTAGCGCAAGCCTTTTTATTCTGTGGCCCCCGTGGAGTTGGTAAAACAACCTGCGCACGTATTATGGCTAAAGCAGTTAATACAGGGCAAACTGAAAAGTTAGATGAGATTGAAGAAGATTTCTCTTTTAATATTTTTGAATTAGATGCAGCCTCGAATAATAAAGTGGATGACATGCATCAACTCATTGCACAAGTTCGAATTCCACCCCAAACAGGGAAATACAAGATTTATATCATAGATGAGGTTCATATGTTATCTCAAGCAGCTTTCAATGCTTTTTTGAAGACCTTGGAAGAGCCACCACCCTACGCTATTTTTATTCTAGCCACTACAGAGAAACACAAAATCCTCCCGACTATCTTATCGCGTTGTCAGATTTATGACTTTAAGCGAATATCGGTGATTGACATTGTGAAGCATTTACAAAACATTGCTTCTCAAGAAAACATAGTCGCTGATGAAAGTGCTTTGCATATCATTGCAGAGAAAGCCGATGGGGCCTTAAGAGATGCCCTATCCATATTTGATCGTCTAGTTAGTTTTTCAGGAGATCAATTGACTTATGAAGCAGCCGTTAAAGGATTAAACGTGCTAGATTACGATTACTTCTTTAAGATTACTGAATATCTTTTACTCAGTGATTTGTCGAATGCCCTATTGGCACTGGATGAAATTTTAAACAACGGTTTTGAAGCTGATCATTTTATCCAAGGATTAAGTGGTCATTTTAGAAATTTGTTAGTTTGTAAAGACCCGAAGACAATAAAATTATTGGAGCTCAGCGAGCGAATCAAGCAGCTTTACTTTGACCAAGCAGGAATGACGCCTAAATCATTTTTGGTGAATGCCTTAAGTCTAGCTTCAGACGCCGACGTAAATTATGCGGCAAGTATTAACAAGCGTCTATTAGTTGAAGGTATGCTAATGAAAATGGCATTTCTGATCAATTTGACTGAAGGGAAATCATTCTTCGGAGACGAGTCGGCTGAAAAAAAAAAGCTTGAACAAAAATTAGGTCAAATTCTTAATGCGGAAACACATACTCAAGCGCCCGCTCCTGTTGAAGCTCCTCTTGAAGCTCACGAACAAGTAAATGAGCAAGTAAATGAAGAGCCGACCCCAAAAGTAGAAGAGGAAATTGTGGCAGAACAAACACCTGCCCCACCTAAAGAAACCACCCCGAAAGCATCTACTCATTTCAGTTTAGACGACCTAGAAAAGCAAGTTGAGGAAGAACTAAATGCTCCGGTAGTTGAGGAAGAAAATGAAATTGAAGAATCTGGACCAGTGGGCTCTCTAGAGTTAACTGAAGAGAATCTACAAAAAGTTTGGCACCAGTTTTTGGATAGCTTAGCCGAGGAAAACAACCAAAGTCTTTTACATAGTATTAATGATAAATCTCCTTCCCTTGATGAAGGAAAGATTAACCTTGTGGCAGATAGTAAAGTTGAAGCTACTTTGATAAAGAAAGAGTTACTTAGAATTACCGCTTATTTGCGATCCAATTTAGCTGCGACTAATATTGATTTCAACATAGTGGTTGAAGAAAATGAAAAGAAACAAAAAGTAATTCTCAACCAAAAAGACAAATTTCAACGAATGGCGCAAAGTAATCCAACGTTGACGATTTTAATTGACAAATTAAATCTAGAACTAGAAAGATAATCTCCTATGAAAAATTACACCATCTTACTTGCCTTTTTACTATTTATTGTAGCATGCAAGCAATCGACTGAAACCGTTTCAACATATACCCATGAATTTGAAACTACCGAAGGCGACCCAAGCAATACTTTGATTTACACACTGGAAAATGGCTTGAAAGTTTACTTGTCCGTAAATGAATTGGTACCTCGTATTCAGACCCTAATAGCTGTAAAAGCAGGTTCAAAATTTGACCCAGCAGAAACTACCGGATTGGCACACTACTTAGAACACATGATGTTTAAGGGAACCCATGAAATTGGAACTAAAGATTGGGCATCGGAAAAAGAAGTCTTAGATCAAATTGCTGCCACTTTTGAAGAGCATCGACTTAGCGATGATCCTGCTACCAAGACTGCCCTTTATGCAAAAATAGATAGCTTGTCTTTGGAGGCTTCTAGATTTGCTATTGCTAACGAATATGACAAGATGGTATCTAGTTTAGGAGCTAAAGGAACAAATGCATACACCTCTAATGATGAGACCGTATACATGAATGACATCCCTTCTAATGAAATTGAGAAATGGTTGAAAGTTGAAGGCGAGCGTTTTCAAACTTTGGTTTTACGACTATTTCACACAGAGTTGGAAACCGTTTATGAAGAGTTTAATCGTTCACAAGATTCAGATAACCGCTGGGTTTATCAAGGAGTTTTAGAAGGCTTATTCCCTAATCACCCTTATGGAACACAAACGACTATTGGAGTAGGAGAGCATTTAAAGAACCCTTCTATGTACAATATCCATGAGTATTTCGATAATTACTATGTGCCGAATAACGTGGCAATTTGTTTAGCCGGTGATTTAGATCCAGATGCCACTATCGATATGATTGAAGAATATTTCGGCTCATGGGAAACTAAAGAAGTTCCAGCATTTACTGAAAGAGAAGATGTTGAACTAATTGCTCCTGTTACAATGGAGACATTCGGGCCACAGCAAGAAATGCTCTACATGGGGTATAAGTTTGATGGAGCTGGAAGCGAGGAAACTCGAATGATTCAATTGATTGACATGCTATTAGCAAATTCCCAAGCTGGTTTGATTGATATCGATTTGATGCTTAAACAAAAAGTGCTTAGCGCAGGTTCTTTCCCTCAAATTTTAAAAGATCATTCTATTCACTTTATATACGGGGTTCCTAAAGAAGGCCAATCGCTTGAAGAGCTTAGGGATTTGCTTTTAGGCGAGCTAGACAAAATTAAAGCTGGGGATTTTGACGATTGGTTAATAGAAGCTGTGGTCAATGATCTAAAATTAAATAGAGTAAAAGGTCTCGAAACAAATCGAGGACGAGCATTTTTAATGATTGATGCTTTCATCAATGAGTTGGACTATGAAAGTATTGTTTTCGAATACGACAGCATGGCCTTAATAACCAAGGCAGAAATTGTTGAATTTGCCAATAAACATTATCAAGACAACTATGTGGTTTCTTACAAACGAATGGGTGAGTCTGATCGACACAGTGTACCTAAGCCAAAAATTACCGCTGTGGAAGTAGATAGAGATAGTCAATCCAACTTCTATGCTGCTTTTGACAGTATGACTTCTAAAAGCTTGACGCCCAAGTTTGTAGATTTCACAAATGATATTCAAATTGACCAGTTGGATGATATTGAAATGGCTTATGTGAAAAATGAAAACAATCAAATTTTCAACTTGTATTACCTCTATGATGTTGGTAGTAACACAGATAAGAATCTAGCCTTAGCGATTCAATATCTCCCATATTTAGGAACTGAAAAATACAGTGCAGAAGAATTACA
>JBLHMK010000035.1:0-19295 GCA_047621945.1 Flavobacteriaceae bacterium | reverse complement strand
GTTGCAATTGATTTAAGATTCTTTTATGCAAACTGACCACATGACGCTCTAAGTTTTTTCGTTGAAACGCTTCAAATTCAGGAAAAATTGAATATATTCCATTCAATTTTTCAGCATTAAATTCGATAATATTTGAATCAGTAATACACTCTATTGTTAATGTAGATAGCTCATTATTGTAGATGGCCATAAAATCACTAATCCACCAATTTTTGATAGCAAACTGTAATGTGTGCTCTTTTCCCTTTTTATCAATACAATAAGCTCTTATGCAGCCGTCTTTAACAAAATATGTGTTCTTCACAGCTTGTCCTTGACGAATTAATACATCCCCTTTAGAAACCGACTTTTCTTTTGCAATAGAAACAACATATTCTTCGGCTTTTGGGCTAAGAGTTGTACTACTTTTTATTTTACTGATTAAGTCTTCCAATTTTTGTCTTGACGATAATTACTTATAACACCACGACTAAACTTAGTTGTGATGTAATTTTAAATAAATATAGTTATAAAAAATAGCTTTGACTTTAATTACGAATCAATGAAGTTTACTCGGTGTTATTCGTAGTCTTTGAAGCGTCACTAAATGAGCCAAGTCGAAGTCAGCATCCTGGGAATAAATAAATTATATACCAGGGGGTATATGATTTGTTTGTTTCTAGGACTTAGAATGGATGGACTCAAAATAAATAAGCGATGACACAATGAACCCTTCACTTTACTAAACAACTCCCCTATTAAATCAAAAAACGACTACCTTAAAGTTGCGCGTCTAAAGGTTTGGCTAAGCGCTGTAGCATTTGACTAAAGATGAAATTTATTTCGGAGTAAGGTTTGCGAGTTTGAATGAATTATCATTCGAAGCGAGATTTAAGCAATGGAGTATGGATGATCTTAGCATTATTTTTTAATTTATTGCTTCTCGAAGACATAAGTTTTGGCATTTTTAGCCCAGAACCCTTCACTTCCTCTTAGAATCATTTTCACATGTGTCAATTCAATTATGTCATAAGTTTCAATAGATTCGGGAAATACAAGTTCTATTTGAAGATTGTCGTTTGAAAGAGTCCATTTACATTCTACTCGTTTGTCTGTATACATTTTATTGTCGCCATCTGTATTTCGAGTCCACATTAGACCATTCCTTTTAAAATCGTAACCCTTTTCGTAAAGATTTGAAATAAAGACTGGAGGGTGGCCTTTTAGTTCATTTGAAATTGAATCTGCATAATCAACACAATCCCATGTACCGATAACAAGTCTGTTATGATTCGAAATTTCTTCCTTCATACAACTTGCAGTCGCCATAAGGACTAACGAAAAGAGCAAAATAATTTTTAAGTGTTTCATAATACTTTAACTGAGTTTGGGAGAAATAATTGCCTCAACCCCAAATGTTACTTTGTTAATTGTTGCTAACGTAAGGATATAGATAATGTCGATAAATTCTAAGCACAGCTTACTTGGTACTTGATACAAAGCACTAAAAAATTAAGGTAACGGATCATATCCGCTTCCACCCCAAGGATGGCAGCTTCCAATTCTTTTAATACTTAGCCAAAGCCCTTTAATTGGACCGTATTTTTTAAATGCTTGTAAGGAATAAGCAGAACAGCTAGGCGTGTAACGGCAACTTGAAGGCAACCAAGGTGAAATAACCAATTGGTAAATACGAATAGGTATGATGAATGGTAAAGAGAGTATGTATTTAATTTTGTCCAAACAATTAGTTTCTTGTAAAAACGAAGTTCAGTTCAGCGCTCATTTTGGGGTTAAAAACATAATTATCTGCATCAAAAGCTTTTAACTCCTCAGGATCATTAATTTGATTCTTTATGATGAATCGACTCATTAGGCCTCTAGCCTTCTTCACAAAGACCATTATGGCCTTATACTCGCCGTTCTTATGCTCTTTGAATTCACAAGTAATAATCTTCGCCTTCAATTGTTTAAAGTTAGCTGCGCGCGCATATTCATTCGATGCAACATTAATCAAATAAGGACTACCGCTTCTATCAATATCTTTTTGAAGCATCTCGTTTATTTTACCGCCCCAATATCCGTAAAGGTTATCATGCTTTTTGGTGTTCAATTTTCTACCCATCTCTAGACGATAAGCTTGAATCAAATCTAAGGGTCGTAAAATTCCGTACAATCCTGATAGCATTCGAAGATGATCTTGAGCATAGCTCAAATCGTTCTCGCTAAAGTCTTTTGCATTTAAGCCGAGGTAGGCATCTCCATTGAAAGTTAAGATGGCAGGCTTGCTATTTGACAAGGTATGCTCTTTGTCCCATTTTTGATTTCGTTCAAAATTTAACTCTGAAAGGTTGGCACTCAAATCCATGAGTTTACCAATAGCCTTGGGCTTCATTTTCCTTAGGTACTTCATCAAGATTTCAGACTCATCCAAAAATCTTGCTTGGCTCAAATGAAGGGAGAACTCATCTAAAGGTGATTCGTCTAATTTCTTTGCTGGAGATAATAAAGCAATCATTCAGGTATTTTTGTTTCTTTGTCAGTAATAGTTTTAGCTGGTCGATGTCTAGATTCTCGACTTTCCTCATGCTTTCTTGCCGCTTCACGCTTTTCTTTTGACCCAGAAATAATACCTGCTAAGAAGCCAATTAAAAGTCCGGTAATGAGTGTGCCAAACAAGGCAATAAACAGCGGTAATTTCTGAACTTGCATCTGTAAAAAAGCAATATCCACTTCTTCTCGATTTTGAAAACAAAAAATGAGAATAAAAATCAACAAGGTAAACATGATGATTGCTCTGATGGTATTAATCACTTTAGCCATATCTTTTTCAATCTAGTTTTTAACTTAATCCTTCCATAGCTGAAAGTTTTTCACTTTGCTCAGCTATTTTCAACTTCTCAATCACTTGATCAACATCTCCGTTGATAATTGCATCTAAATTATACAATGTCAAACCAATTCGATGATCTGTAACCCTTCCTTGTGGGTAATTATAGGTTCTAATTTTCGCTGACCGGTCGCCTGAACTAACTAAAGATTTCCTTTTGTCTGCAATCTCTGCATGTCTTTCAGCATTAGCCGCTTCATAGAGCTTAGAACGAAGGTATCGCATCGCAATCTCTCTATTCTTATGCTGTGATCGACCTTCTTGACATTCAACCACCACTCCAGATGGAACGTGGGTAATACGAATGGCAGATTCAGTTTTATTTACGTGCTGTCCACCAGCTCCACTTGCTCTAAAGGTATCTACCTTTAAATCGGCTGGATTAATAGTTACATCTACTTCATCTACCTCTGGTAAAACCGCTACTGATGCTGCTGAAGTATGCACTCTTCCTTGACTTTCTGTTTTAGGAACACGTTGTACTCGATGCACTCCACTTTCGTACTTTAAGGTTCCGTATACATTCTTCCCTTTCACTGACATTACTACTTCCTTAAAACCGCCCGAAGTTCCATCACTGGTACTTATCAATTCAGTTTTAAATCCTTTATCAGAACAATAGGCTGAGTACATTCGGAATAAATCTCCAGCAAAAATACTGGCTTCATCACCCCCTGTTCCCGCTCTAATTTCCAATAGGACATCTTTTCCATCTTCAGGGTCTTTGGGTACTAGAAGAACTTTTATCTCCTCCTCTAATCGTTTTTGATTAGTTTCTAAATCATCCAGCTCCATTTTTGCCATTTCCCGCATCTCATCATCGCGTTCAGTGGAAAGAATTTTCTTCGTATTACTTAGATTACTTAAAACATTCTTGTACTCATCGTATATCTTCTTGACATCTTCCAATTCCTTATATTCCTTACTCAAGCGCGTATATTCCTTCATATCCTGCATGATGCTGGGATCCGAAAGTTTTTGACGCACATCCTCAAATTTTAAGGCTATTGGTTCTAATTTATCTAACATGGCTAAATTTTGCTCTACAAAGATAATTAAATGAGGAACATGCTAAGAGCACAATGATTATTAAATTGCAGAGTTTTAGAACTAATCCAGTAATCCAATCCATTTGATTATATGAAAAAAATACTTTTAAGCTGTTTGTCCTTGCTGTTCCTCTTCATTAGCTATGGTCAAAATGAAGAAAATGCCTTGTTATGGGAAATAAGTAAAAAGAGAGTTAAAACTTCTTATCTGTATGGAACGATACATTCTCAAGACCAAAGAGTCATACATCTTGCTAAAGGAGCATTACCCTTCCTATATCAATGTGACGCTTATGCAGGAGAAATCATGTTAGACCCTAATGATGCCTTTGCCGCATTTCCTTTTCTAATTGAAAAAAATAAGACCAAGCGATGTAAATCAGTCTTTGATAAAGATCAATACGAACAAATTGAGGAACTTGTCAAGGAGAGTCTTGGTAAAGAAATGTTGCTTGTCCTTCCTTTTATGTCTCCATATATGACGGCCCTTATGCTCAGTATTCCGCCTAGCATGACTGAAAATTCTGAGGCTTTCTTGGATGTATACTTTCAAGGAAAAGCGGACAGCATGGGTCACGAATTAATAAGTCTTGAGACTTTAGCCAGTCAATTTGCCTACATCCAAAAAATTGAGATAAGCGCTCAAAAGAATTATTTACTGGAGTTTCTTGAAGAAAAAGAGGATATCGATTCATCCTTTGAGGAAATTTTATTGATGTATTTAGCAGAAGATTTAGCCGCCATCAGTCAGGAATTGATAAATGCTCGCCAGGAAGACCCCTTGTTCACCGATGAGTTTATGAAGTCTAGGAATCAGATCCATTTTCAAGGAATGATAGCTGCTATGAAAAAGCAAAAAACATTCACCGCTGTTGGTGCCGCACACTTACCTGGTGAATTAGGGATACTCAATCTATTGAGGCAAGAAGGATATCGGATTACTCCCGTCTCTTTAAAATAATGGTAAATATTGGAGTCCTTCAGTCATTGAATGATTAATTTATCAAAGTAAAACAGCTTATCTCCATTTATTGAAATAAAGTAAAAGCCTTTTGGGGCATCTTTCAAATCAATTTTAAAGGTATTACTTCCCTCTACGGTATTGAACTCTCCAAGATTAATCACTTGTTGATTTAAGTCCACTAATGAAACCTGAAGAACTTCCTCTCGCAGCATTTCTATTTCAAGGTTTACAAAGGTGCTTGCGCTTGGATTCGGGTATAGATGAATCGGGTAATCAAAAATCTCGAATGTAAGGCCTTGCAGCCAATTGGGGCGCATAAAAAGAAAATCTCTAAGCTTATCTGTTGCAGATTTCCATCTACTATATGAGCTAGGGTAGTTCCATCGCTTAATATGTTCCTTCATCTCGGGATCCAGAGTCCTTATCAATTCATCCTGCACGCCTGTGGTGAAATCGGGTGTAAACCTATACTGAATAAGCTCTATTAACTGCATTAAAAACTGTTGACGAAAGTTCTCGTTTTCCAGTAAATGGCCCAACACTTTTATAAGCAAGGCTTCTTCATGCACTGGAGAATGATAGCGTTGTATGTCATGTACATACCTCAATAAATCCTCATTATACACTTTACAGGTTCCATCTAAATCAAACAACAGTGGACGCCATTTGCCCACACCTTGCTGCTTCCAAAAGGAATAGTTGACCCTTGGCCAATCAATATTTCCGAAAAATATTTCTGTAGCCATATAATCTATGAACGCATCGATTTCTAATTGGGAGGTGACATATTGATAATAACTCAATTGTTGCATATCATTATCAACTATGTAGCTTAACAATTGAGAAAATTCATTACCTAGTTCAAGTACTTCATCTTCAGGGATGCCGAATTTCCTTTCTATAAACTCATCAGAGAAATCTTCTCTTAGACTATGAATTCCCCAGTACTCTCCATTGAGATATACTATAGCGTAAGATCGTCGTAAATACTCAAAATTACTCTCCTCTTTTTGGTGTACAATTTCTTGAATCAAATCATCCGTCATTGCACTTGGACCCCAATCAGTAATCAAAGACCGCAATACCAATCGTTGAAATTTATCATCATAATCTTCCCCAAAGAATGCCTCGTCAAATGTTTTCTTACCGTAACTTTTACGCGCAAAAAGTTTCAAAGACTTTTGTGGTTTAATTCTGGAGGTTCCTCCGAAAATTCTAACTCCCGCATCCTGACCGAAGATTAAACTTCCAGATTTATTAAAATACTCTACATGAACTGGGCGTTCCCATTGCTCTCCTCTGCCAAAGTAGTTCTCATTATCTCCTTCTACATAAATACCCGTTTCGTTTGCAAAAAAAGATGAAGGCTCTGTCAGCAATGATATCACAGGTAAAGAGTACGAAGGATTACCAGAATTATTGATAAAATATGAGCCGTGAAGCACTGTCCCTTCGGGCTTGTTATTCACATAAACTTGTGCCTTAATTACGTGAATTACTTTCACTTCTTTGGGGAGGTGCCAGCCCTTTCCTGTAGGAATTTGAGCAATACTCACCTCCTGAACATTAAATTCATTCAAACTTAAACCACCAGTTAATATAGGGTCGTTGATCGTTGGTTCCCTACCATTTAAGGTGTAGTGCACCGCAGAACCATTTGGTAAATCGCCTAATACCTCCAATACTATTTCGTCTTTGTAAAAGCCAGAAGGGTAGGTAAATCGCCAATCAAATTCAATCAAAGTATCTCCCAAACTATTTATCATGTTCGGAGTAGTAATTTCATATTTCACATAATTATCGTCGCCATCCGGAAAGGATCCATACGAAATATCCGCAGCTAGTTCCGGAAATGTAAGCTGTCCAACTAGCGCACCATTTGGGTTGGTGAGGTATACATCTTCACCATCAGCATCCAACTTAAAAGGCAAGTGAATTTCATTGGCTAAGGTAATATTTCTACCAGAGGCAAATACCACCAAGTATGCTTCTGATGGAATAATTAGACTTGGAAATTTATAGACATTAAGTAAGCTAATTTTATCGGCAATTGACCAGTTCTCTAAGTTGACTGCTGAGTCAGTCTCATTGTAAATTTCAATCCAATCCGATTTATCTTCAAAGCGATCCGTCAAGCCATTCTCATTCTTAGCCATTACCTCATTGATGTGCAGCTGGGTGCTCCCAAAAAGTGGAAGAAGTAGGCATATTTGAAATAAATATTTCATCTTAAAATATTGCGGCTATTTTTCCACCAAAGAGATGATAAGAAAACCTAGTAGTAATTTTATCCTCATTAGCATAAGGTTTATATGAAATCCCAGCATTTCGAAGATTATATGTGACCGCTATTGTCAACTTTATTTTCTCTGACTTATATAAATTCGCGCCATAACCAGCACTGAAAATTGCACCGCCTTTATACCTATAGTCAATGTTTACATTGGCAATTTTATTAGTCCCAAGACTATAACCCAACTTGAAATCTAGAAAGCCCTTTTTGCCTTTTCCCATATAGGCATTTATATCTGCATAAAAAGGAAAGAGGATGCCGTCTTGAAATCTATCCACCCCAACAGTGGGGATGAACTGTATTCGATCGGCAATATTAACCCCATGTCCAACCGCAACGCTAAACGCACCATTTGTGGCAAAGTAGTTTAAGTTAATAATACCCCCAAACATATACCCTGTTTCAAGTTTAGTTATCCGTTCAAGCTTTTTTTCTTCTTCCATTTGAGAAAACAGCAACAAGGGAAGCATAGAAAAAAATAGAAGGAAGTATTTCATAGCGCAAAATTAACGCTTATAAAATGAACCGTAGTTTTTAGGCAAAAAAAAGGCCGTGATTTTGAATAAATCACGGCCTTTTTAACTTTTTATTCCTATTACTTAGTCACTGTCAACTTCTTAATAGCTTTTCCTCCATCACTTTGTATTTCAACAAAGTAAACTCCTGCTGCTAAATTAGAAACATCGAATGTTCTGTTGTAATTCTGTGTATTCACAACTTTATCTTCAATCCATCTGTCTCCAATAGTACTATAAACAGCAATTTCGTAGTCTCTAGTTGTTGAACTTTCAAAAGAAATCACTACTTGCTTAGTAGCTGGGTTAGGATAAACTTGAAATCTATTCAAGTCAATATTTCTAATTCCACTTCCTAAATCAACCGTTACACTAATAGTGGCAGTACAACCTTCAGAATCAGTAACTACTACATTGTATGTACCTGCACTTAAGTTGCTTGCTGTAGCGGCAGTTTGAGCACTTGCATCATCCCATAGGTATGAAGTATAAGGTGCAGTTCCACCGGCAGCTGTAACTGTTGCAGTACCATCATTAGCTCCTGAAGAAGATTCATCCGTACTTGAAACAGTCAAACTTAAAGCTGTAGGCTCAGAGAGGATAACAGATGGTCCATTTGCAGAACATAAGTTTAAATCTGTAAGCACTAACTGATAAGTTCCAGCAGATGCTACACTTAAATCTTCAGTTGTTGAATTACCAGCACCCCAGTTGTAAGAATATCCCGGTGTACCACCCGTAACCGTAACATCAACAGCTCCATCGGAACCTCCATTACATGAAACATCATCTGACCCAACAAGATTAATAGAAAGAGCAGCGGGCTCTGTAACAGTAACTTGTGGCCCAGTTTCTGTACATGACGCTAAATCAGTAACAATCAACTGATAAGTTCCAGCAGATGCTGCACTTAAATCTTCAGTTGTTGAATTACCAGCACCCCAGTTGTAAGAATATCCCGGTGTACCACCTGAAACGCTAACATCTACAGTTGCATTAGAACCTCCATTACATGAAACATCACTTGAGTTAACAAGGTTTATAACAATAGGACTAGGCTCTGTGATCGTAACTTGTGGCCCAGTAGCTACAGGACAACTTTCAGCATCCACTACGCTTAACTGATAAGTTCCCAAAGTTAATCCAGCAAGATCTTCACTAGTGCTTAAGCTATTCGTCCAAGTATTCGTATAAGGCATTGTACCACCAGAAATGGTCATGTCGATAGTTCCATTAATTCCACCATTACAAGTAACATTGTTCGTTCCTGTTAACACTGCTGTTAAGGGCGCAGGTGCTGAAATTGTATATGGACCTAGATTAACAAAACAACCTCCTGCATCAGTAACAACTACTGTATATGAACCAGGAGCTAGATTTGATCTAGAAAAGATAGATGTTGCTCCCGGTATATCACTCCAAGTATAAGTAATTGGAGTAGTTCCTCCAGTTACACCAATGGTAATTTGTCCATCATTACTATTACTACATGTAGCATTAGAAATACTACTAAGGGATGCTTGAACTGCACCTACTGTGGTATTACTAACAGAACCAGTACCTGAACCAGTGCAACCGTTTGCATCTGTAACTATTACAGAATACGTTCCAGCAGGTAAAAGAGAGATAGTTGAACTTGCACCAAATGATGCAGGTGTCCATGCATAGCTAACAATCGCTGCACCACCAGAAACATTGGCAGTAGCCGAACCGTTTGGTGTTGAACAATTTGAGTTATTAACCGTAGTTACGTTTACACCGATAGTTGGGCATAAGCAACCAACTGGAGCTATATACAGTGCGTTTTCGGTATACGTACAGGCCGCATTCGCCGTAAAGGAAGCCGTTACATTGACAGTTGAGCCATTAGCCGTTAAACCCACTAGAGTTTCTGTTTGTGGACTTGACGTAATGGCAAACATTTGACCATTAATATTCAACATTCCTGAAGCAGGAGGCGTTGAATAGGTAACAGTAACTGGCACTGTATAATTATTAGTTGTGTTCACACATGGTGTTGGAGCTCCGGCAGTTAAATCTGATATTGTACAAACCGCCAAGCAATTTGCTTGAGCTGTAAATAAATTGTTTGAAGTCAATGTACAAGCTGCGTTAGCAGTAAAAGCTGCCGTTACATTCACAGCTAATCCATCTGAAGTTAATCCTGTAAGAGTTTCTGTTTGAGGACTTGCTGTAATAGCAAACATTTGACCATTAATGTTCAACATCCCTGAACCAGGAGCTGAAGTATAGAATACAGTAACTGGCTGTGTATATTGATTGTTGGCTGGGTTACACGACCCTGTAATACCTGCAGTTACGTCTGTTATAGCACAAACCGCCAAACAATTTGCTGGAGCTGTAAATAAATTGCTTAAAGTCAATGTACAAGCTGCGCTAGCAGTAAAAGCTGCCGTTACATTCACAGCTAATCCATCTGAAGTTAATCCTGTAAGAGTTTCTGTTTGAGGGCTTGCTGTAATAGCAAACATTTGACCATTAATGTTCAACATCCCTGAACCAGGAGCTGAAGTATAGAATACAGTAACTGGCTGTGTATATTGATTGTTGGCTGGGTTACACGACCCTGTAATACCTGCAGTTACGTCTGTTATAGCACAAACTGTTGTTGGTGGCGTATAAACATTTGCACGAATCATGAAAGTTTCTTCACCAATACCAGAAGCCGCAATTTCTTGCCACGCGCCTCCATCAATTTGTAAAAAGGATTTGTTCAGTGTATAAAGATCTAAAGCTGTATACAAGCCGAAATTAGGTGCACTAGCCACATTCTGCTGAACGGTAATCAAATAATCATTTCCTGCTGTTAAGTTTGTTCCAGCTGGAAAGATAAAATCATAAAATATTACTGGAGTATCCGCCTGTGTTACCGTCAGAACTGGAGAAGATGCAATCAACGCACCTGGCGTTGAACCTGTCATGCTATATAGATTAGCTTGAGTTTGATCTCCGATGGCAAAGCCCCCACCAAAAGTTGCTGTAGCTGAAACAAGTTCAGTGTTTGTCTCTGCTCTAAATACATTACCTAATTGACCGTTGGCTGTGGCTCCTAAAAACCAAGGACCACCTAAACCAGCTGCATCTCCTGTTAATAAGAAGAAATCTCTAGCGTATAAAGAGTCCTCTACAAGAATAGCCGTAAGAAAAGTATCATTAGCCGCAGTTACATCCAGTTCATTAACAGAAACGATGAACTCTACTAAGTACAAATCCGTAGCTGTTGGAGTAAAGCTTGTTGGAGCAGTTAAAGTTGTACTTGTTACTCCCGGGGCTAAACCACCTTGCACCAAACTGGAAGTATATACCACTGTATTTGTTGAAGTAGCTGTAATTGTTGCAGCCACAGTAACTCCAGTGAGTGAACCTGTCCCGCCATTAAACACTTGACAAGTAGGCGTATAAGATGTTACATGAGCCAAAGGAACTGAAGTATATTCAGAGATGTCTCCGGCAACAACTGATGCATCAAAACCGGCAGCTAAACATGCTGGATCTGTAGCCGCTAAAAATGTTACTGAAGTAGTTACTGTAGAATCACAATTCACCCCTGCTCCATCCGTAGCATAAAGAGTTAAAATCCATTCCCCTTCTAAAATAGGAAAACCGTTACCACTCATAACACCATTCACATCATTATCAGTCGTAAAAGGTAGCGTTGTAACACCAGTAAGAGTAAAACCTGTTGTATTTCCACCTGTACCAGTTAAACCAGGAGCAAATCCTAGAGAATAATCGCCTGGAGTTGAATTACCAATTGAAGAAATAATCCCTGTTGCACCTTGACCGGCACAAACTGTTTGAGTCAAAGGAGAAGTAAGTGTTCCCGCATCACACGTTGGAGGCGCACCGGTAACCGTAATTACGAAATCATAAGCTGCATTAAGTCCATCAGCTTGACAAAATGCACCTGTCGCATCATACTCTGTTAGATAGATAAAGAAAGTTCCTGCACTAGGTGCAGTAAAAGTCATGGCCGATGGGCCCCATCCATTTGGAATATTCGTTGTACAACCATCATCCCCTGTCCCCAGAGAATTTGCTGCTGCAGAATTCGCATCCAAAATAGTTAAATAAGAATCATTCAATCCATCGGCAGAACCTGCTGGGTTGGTCGTACACATGCTAATATCATAAAAAGTACCAGCTGTTGCTGCAGTTAACTGAATAACATTACCAGTAGCCACATTATTAAATGTAAAAGCCCCTGTTGAGGCAGTCACATTTCCTGTAACTGGTCGAACCGACACGGGTATACATTGAGCACATAGGTCCAACGCAATGATGGACACAAAGAGCGTTAGAAAAAAGGTAATTTTTTTAAACATTAGACATATTTTAAAGGTTTATAATATAATAACATTTAAAGATATGAATTATTAATTTAAGACTTCCGCATCCATGCGGGTTTATTTGATTTTACCAATCATTTTACTAGGATCAACCCATAAATCAAACTCTTCGCTTGTTAAATAGCCTAATTCTAGAGCCACTTCTTTCAAAGTTTTATTCTCAGTATGTGCTTTTCCTGCAATTTCAGCGGCCTTATAATACCCTATTTTAGTATTTAGCGCTGTAACTAGCATCAATGAGTTATTCAAGTTTTGTGTAATTCTATCTTGGTTAGGCTCCAAACCACGGATACAATGCTCTGTAAATGACATACAAGCATCTCCAATCAATCTAGCAGAGTGAATAAAATTGTAAACCATCATTGGTTTAAATACATTCAGTTCAAAATGTCCATTTGAACCACCAATATTAATCGCTACATCATTTCCCATTACTTGAGCAGCTACCATAGTAATTGCTTCGCTTTGCGTTGGGTTAACTTTTCCGGGCATAATAGATGACCCTGGTTCATTAGCTGGAATAATAATTTCTCCGATTCCACAACGGGGTCCAGAGGACAACATTCTAATGTCATTTCCAATTTTCATCAAGCTTACTGCAACTGTTTTCAAAGCACCGTGCGCCTCAACTATTGCATCGTGCGCTGCCAAAGCTTCAAACTTATTTTCAGCAGTTACAAATGGGAGTCCAGTTATTTCTGCAATGTTTTCCGCTACCAACTCGTCATATCCTTCGGGAGTATTAATACCTGTTCCTACCGCAGTTCCACCTAAAGCTAATTCGCTAAGGTGTTCTAAGGTGTTTTCTATTGCTTTTAAGCCATGACTTAATTGACTAACATAACCAGACAACTCTTGTCCCAAAGTAAGAGGAGTTGCATCCATGAAATGCGTTCTACCAATTTTTACAACATCCATAAAGGCCTTTGCCTTCGCATCCAATGCATCACGCAATTCTACAATACCTGGAATAGTAATTTCCATTAAAATACTGTAGGCAGCAATGTGCATGGCCGTAGGGAATGTATCATTACTAGACTGGGACTTGTTCACATCATCATTAGGATGCAAGGCTTTTTTCTCATCTGTAAGTTTTCCTCCATTCAACACATGGGCTCTATAAGCGATCACCTCATTGCAATTCATATTGCTTTGAGTTCCACTACCTGTTTGCCAAATAACTAAAGGAAATTGATCATTTAATTTGTCGGCTAAAATCTCATCACAAACCTGTCCAATAAGCTTGGATTTATCCTCATCGAGTACGCCTAAGGTATGATTGGTTTTAGCTGCAGCCTTCTTTAAAACAGCAAATGCCTTGATGATTTCAAGTGGCATTTTTCCATTGTCTTGATTAATCTTAAAGTTCTGGATAGAGCGCTGTGTTTGAGCTCCCCAATATTTATCTGCAGGCACTTCAACGTAACCTAAAGTATCTTTTTCTTTTCGTGTACTCATGTGTTATAAATTTTTATAAATTTTTTCTCGCAAAGGCGCTAAGCTGCCATCTTGAATGTTTTTCTCGCAAAGGCGCAAAGACACTATTTTACAGCTTATTTACAATTCGTTTAATTCCATTTTTTAGTAGTGCTTCATTGAAGTTTACTAATAATCCTAATTTAATATCTGTCAGCTTTAGATAGGTTAGCAATTGTTTGTAGTGCACATTTCCCACCTTTTCTACAGATTTGATTTCAATTATTACCAAATCATCTACAATGATATCAGCAATAAAACCCTTTTCCATTTTTAGACCTTTCCAGTAAACTGGAATCAATTTTTACCTTTCTACAAATAAGCCTTTGTCTATCAACTCATAACAAAGTATTTCTTCATAAACAGATTCGAACAAACCAGGGCCAAGGTCAACATGAATATCATAGCATGCATTTACTATTATTCTTGAAAGTTCATTTTCTGTCATAATACAAAATTACAAATTTTATATTATGTTTTTTATATATAAAAGACCGCTTTTAAATACTCTTTGAGCCCTTGCGTCTTCGCGAGAGTACTATTTTACTTTCCTATAAATTTTGCTTTTCTCTTTTCTAAAAACGCGCTAGCGCCTTCTTTGAAATCTTCAGTAGCCGCGCAAGCAGCAAATTCATCAATTTCCGTATTAAAGCCATTTTGCTTCTTATCAAAGTAGGCGTTAACACACACTATCGTTTTAGCAACTGCCAAAGGTGCTTTCTTCGCTATCTTATTAATGATACCAGAAGCTTTTGCTAGCAAATCTCCTTGCATTTCCACGTAATTAACCAGGCCTAGTTCTTCTGCTCGGTCAGCGTCAATCATGTCAGCAGTTGTCAATAATTCAAAAGCTCTTCCCTTACCAATTAGTTGGATTAAACGTTGCGTTCCTCCATAACCAGGAATAATTCCTAGGTTAACTTCTGGTTGACCAAAACGTGCATTAGGAGAGGCTATTCTCATGTGACAGGCCATAGCCAACTCACATCCACCACCAAGCGCAAATCCATTCACACAGGCGATAACCGGTTTAGAGCAATTTTCGATACTATTAAAAATATCATGTCCAGCTTTTGAAAGCGCTTTAGCATCCTCTAAACTCAAGGAAGTAAATTCGCTAATATCTGCTCCTGCAACAAAGGCTTTGTCTCCTGCTCCGGTTAGAATCGCTCCTTTAAGTTCACTGTTATTGGAAAGTTCTTCAATCGCAGCTCCAATCTCTTGAATGGTTAACCTATTTAAAGCATTTAAACTAGCCGGTCTATTAATTGTGATGTGAAGAATATTGTCAATATTTTCGACAAGTAAATTAGTGAAGGTCTTCATAGCGGAGATATTTTCCACAAAGGTAAGGGTATAAAATTTTATGCTTAAATCTTTTAGCCTTAAATTCGTAAAAAATTCATATTAATTCACTTTTTCATGGCGGCAGCAATTATACAAGATATTTTAAGCACTTTTAAAGCAAACTCCAAAGAAGAATGGGAAGCCAAAGCATTAACAGATTTAAAAGGCAAGAGTATTGAAGACCTCTCCTGGCAACTCAATGAAGCTATAACACTAAGCCCCTATTATTCCGCTAGTGATAACCATCAATCAGATACGAGTGCGCTCAAAAAGCATAATCCTGATTGGCAGGTTGGCGAGCATTATGAAGTGAGTGACTATAAAGCAAGCAGTGAAATCATCTTGCACGATCTGATGCATGGATTAACGGCACCCAGTTTTAGTTTTAAAAACACGCCAAGTGTTGAAGACCTGAATACCTTATTTAAAGGAGTGGGTTTAGAACATATTCATACCCATTTCAATTCTGAAGACGGCGAGCTCTATTTAAACTGGATGGAGTTAGTTAAGGCGCGTGGGATAAAAGCCGCTGCATATTTTCAATTAAAATCTCCAATTGCCGTCCTAAGCAAGAGTGTACATATAGATGCTTCTTCTCAATATAAGGGAGAAGTAGCGATTCATGAGGAGCTAAAAAACACCCTATTACTAGTTAAAGGGATGTTGAATCAAGCAGCGGACGCTCATTTGTTAGCCAATCAAATGCAGTTTACTTTTTTCGTTGACAATGCTTACCTGGTCAACATAGCTAAAATCAGAGCCTTCAAATTGTTGTGGTTAAACTTAATGAAAAAATTAGGCTTATCAGTAACACTACCTTTCATAAGTGTCCAGTTTGCCCCGGATGCTTATGGTGAGGACGAACAAGACAATTTGATTAAAGCAACGAGCATGGCAATGAGTGCTGTTTTAGGTGGAGCCGATCATTTGATTGTTCGTCCTACAAGCAACACTTCCAGAGCCAAACGTTTAGCTAGGAATGTTCAGCTAATTTTAAAAAATGAAAGTGGTTTAAACCAAGTAGCTGATCCAGCTCATGGTAGTTACTACATCGAAAGCTTGACGAATAAGTTAGTGAATTATTGCTACTAGAACATTAGTTTTATGCATTGGCCTTTTAGGGCTTGTTTGTGGGATAGCTATTTTTCAAAAACAAAGTAGCCCACACGTCCAGGTTATATTGGAGTATTTCTCTCATTTTAGGAGGACTAGGCGCTTTGGCTGCAGGTACAAATTTTCAGGCTTTTGGCTATGAACTCAAATGCACTGGAAATGTCTTTTGTGATAGAACTAGCTCCTTCGAAATTCTTTATAACATCTTAAGCGTTTGGTCTGCAGGAGTTTTACTATTAGCGATAAGCGCTTCTTTTCTTCAAAAATCTAGGCGTAGGTCTTTAACATTTGCCACGATTCTACACGCGGCTTTTTACACTATTTTATGCCTTGTGGCCAACGGACAAGATCAATTTATATGGATTTCGTTTGAGTTTTTATTATTGTATATCTAGCCGTTTTCGTTCTGACAGGAATCGATTTCAAAAAACGAAAAAATATAAAAACCCACAAGTACTTCACCGCTTGGTTCATTTTAATGCTCACCATAATTGCCTATTATATTTACTCTATCTGCCTTGTGACGGAATATCTTTGCTTGAATGGTCTCTGGTTTTCTGCCAATGATGTGCTACACCTAGGAATGATTGGGTGCTTGTATAACTTATCTAATTACTTAATAAGCGAAGTGGAAGATTACAAGTAGAATTTTCCTACCTCAACTCTAATAAGGCCACATTTTCAATATGTACCGTATGGGGAAACATATCTACGGCTTGCATCTTAACTACTTTATACAATTCATCTAAAACAGCGATATCTCTTGCTTGAGTACTTGGATTACAGCTTACATAAACAATCTTAGGCACCTTAGCTTCCAAAATAGTTTGTACGATTTCTGGATGCATGCCTCCACGAGGAGGATCGGTAATCAATACATCTGGTTGGCCATTTTGCGCTAAAAACTCTGCATTCAATAGCATCCGCACATCTCCAACATGAAAATCTGCATTCTCTACATTATTTAATTTTGCATTTTCCTTCGCGTCCTCAACGGCTTGATCAATTTGCTCAATGCCCACTAATCTTTCGCAGTTATCTGATAAATACAAACCAATACTTCCAACTCCAGCATACAAATCATAAAGTGTTTCAGTGCCTTGTAAATCCGCAAATTCTTTGATTACATCATACAGGCGTTCACCTTGTTTAGTGTTTGTTTGGAAGAATGACTTGGGTCTGATCTTAAATTTAAAATGTCCCAATTGCTCATAAATAAATGCTTCACCCGAATAGCAAACAGGAGTTTGATCGAAGTAGGTATCATTCATTTTTGGATTAATGATATAGTTTAAAGAGGTGATTTCTGGAAATTTTTCCTTGATGAACGCCATCAATGGTAAAAGCTCATCATTATCTTCGTTCACAATCATTATTACCAAGATCTCTCCAGTGCTTGCAGTTCTTACCACAAGGTTTCGCATGAATCCTTCTCGTACCTTGATGTTATAAAAAGCAAGATTCCTTTCCAAGGCATACTCCCTAACTGCATTTCTTAGCAGATTAGAAAACTCATTTTGTAAATAGCATTTTTCTATATCCACTACTTTAGTATGTTGACCAGGAACATGAAACCCTAGAGCTCTAAAGTCTAAATCATCACCTGTGGCGATCTCCTCGGTAGTAAACCATCTATTGGTAGAAAAGGTGTATTCCAATTTGTTTCTATAGAATTCAGTTTCCAAAGCAGGTAGGATTGGTAAGCGTTCGCCAACCTCCACTTTTGCTAATCGAGTAAATGCATCAGATACAATTTGATCTTTAAATGCGATTTGCTTCTCATACGGCAGGTATTGCCATTTACAGCCACCGCATGATTCGAAATGCTTACAAAAATGTGCTTGTCTATCAGGAGATGGAGTGATTAACTCCAGGATTCTAGCTTTTTCAAAATTCTTTCTTCGCTGAAAAGTTCTTGCTTTCACCACATCGCCTGGGATGCATTGCTCTACGAAAACCACTTTTTCTTCTACCCGAGCAATCCCTAAGCCCTCTGAAGACAGCCCTGTTATCTCTAAATCCTCGTATACCTTATGTCTAATCTTTCTATGTGCCATAACTTGATTGAGCTGCAAAAGTAAAGAAATAGATTGAAGCTTTTTTTTAAGAAAAAAGCATAGCGCAAATACAATGCGTTTAGCTCATGTACTTTTGATTTAAAATTATTAATTATGAGACTACAATCCGAAGTTCAACAAGACATTCAAACTACTTTCCAAGGAAGCGTAAATATTGAAAACCTATTTGAGTTAGCCATCGAAAGCGCTAATAAAGGCTACAAACTGAAGGCTATGGAAATAGCCCGTGAAGCCTTAATCTTTGCCAAACAAAGTAATGATTACTTGGCCGTTTACATCCATGGCTTCTTAACTGTTCTTTGTATAGACTTTAAGAATACGAGTCATGCGAAAATTCATGTATTCAATGCCTTGAACCGATTAAACCAAAGACACTTCAGTTT
Source organism: Flavobacteriaceae bacterium (assembly GCA_047621945.1). GTDB lineage: Bacteria > Bacteroidota > Bacteroidia > Chitinophagales > UBA8649 > JAFMKE01. The sequence continues at coordinate 838 of JBLHMK010000035.1, read as the reverse complement.
TGTAAGTGATCAACAATATCTAAATGCCCTTTTAAAGAAAATAAATAGGCTAGAGAGTCCAGTCTCTCATCTTAATGAGCCAATTGCAGCCTAGTTGGTTCTAGCCTAGATGGGGCTACAAGCCTCATTTGGGTTTATTTTTGTAAGACGCCCAGCGAATCCCATCGGCGGGTGTCTTGCATTTTTGACAAGCACGTAAGTCTCTTTCAAACCTAGCGATTAAAATAATAGCTTTAAATTAGCGTACAATTTAGCGCGTTTTAATGCTTTAATAGACGCTATTTATTATTGTTTTTAAAAGAAACGTCAAGTAAAAAATTGATTAGAAGTATGAAAAGAGCAGTAGTCCTAGGTGCAGGAGGTTTTATTGGGAGTCACTTAGTGAAACGATTAAAAAGTGAAGGCTATTGGGTAAGGGGGGTTGATCTTAAAAAGCCAGATTTCTCAACATCCATGGCAGATGATTTCGTTATTGGGGATCTTCGTTTTCACGATATTGTAGATAGCGTGTTATCACCGAATATCGATGAAGTCTATCAATTAGCCGCAGATATGGGCGGTGCGGGATATATTTTTACTGGAGAACATGATGCTGATGTGATGCACAATTCAGCCTTAATTAATTTGCATGTTTCTAAGGCTTGCATAGACCATAAAGTTTCAAAAGTCTTCTATTCTTCCTCTGCTTGTATATATCCTGAGTATAATCAAATGGATCCAGACAACCCACAATGTGAAGAATCTAGTGCCTATCCAGCACAACCAGACAGTGAATATGGTTGGGAAAAATTGTTTAGTGAACGGCTTTATATGTCGTTCAAACGCAACTATGGCTTGA
>JBLHMK010000034.1:0-20200 GCA_047621945.1 Flavobacteriaceae bacterium | reverse complement strand
TAATTCTTTAGAATAGAACTTGTCGCCAACTGTTAACTTGACGATGAATAAACCAGTGCTTTCTTTTTCTACATTAACCTTAGTTTGATGGATTCCTTTTCCTAAAGAACCATCTAAAGGAGTCGCAATTAATCTTCCTGACAAATCAAACAACTCTACTTTAACTTTATTTTTCTTGTTTAACTCAAAAGAAATCTGAGCTTCTCCCGCGGTTGGATTGGGATATAAGTCCACATGCATATGCGCATCTTGCAATTTACTCGCATCTTTTATTGGAGCATCGCTATCATCCATTTTAAGAATTTCTGTATAACCACCTGTACAAGGAGCTCCATAATTACTCATGTAGCTTTGCGTTTCGCCAGACAACATCACCATTCCGTTTTCTCTGGTAATATTCAACTCACCTGTTTTATAACACCAAACACTATATGTAGATTTGATTTCATCAATAATCTGATACTCTTCAAAATAGAATTTATCACCTACAACCATTCCTCTAATCTTTACATCAGCATAATCACCTGATTCACTGAATATAGTAGAAACACCATATACCTGATTGCCATCTTGCTTCAAGTCATACTTATATTGAAATTCTTGGATGAAAGTTCGATGATGTGGGTCGTATTGTTTTCTTAAACCTTCAAATACACCTGTCAAATCATTACTGCTTTGCGCAAAAACAAAGCTGGTAAACAAGACAAAGAATACAAGGTAAGCAGCGGTAAAGAGTTTGATATTTTTCATATTTCCTGTTTTAAGTTCAATCTAAGGATGCAAATGCACATCGCTGTCCATAAAATTGCAGAAAAAGATTTGCATTAAGAAAAAAGAATTGTTAAAAAATCAGAGGACGATGAAGTTTAAATTTGAAACGGCCTTAAAATTTTCCTTTCCAGAGTTCTTTAGTATACAAGGTGCGATCAACAATCAATTCTACGATATACATGCCATCTGGTTGGAAAGATAGATCAATCGGAAAGCTATAAGCCCCCTCTAATAAACGCCTATTAAGGGTTTCTAGAATCAGCTCTCCTTGTAAATCTCGAACTTCTAAGATAGTCCAGGCATCCTCTAGTAGCTCAAAGTTTAAAGTAGTTTCTGAGCGTGTAGGATTGGGGTTTAATATTAGATTCGTAACCATGTAATAGTCATCTGAAATCAATTCATACTGATTGGGGTCCGGCTCTCTTACTTTGAAAATATTGGTATATCCAGACCTGCAAAAAGCACCATATTTCTTCGTGTAGCTTTTTGTAAAGCCTTGAAATCTAATCTTATCATCCTCTTCAGTAATACTTAGATGGCCACTGTTATAACACCAATGATTAATAGCAGGATTAATCTCATCGATTGTTCCAAACTCTTCAAAGTAAAATTCATTTTCAATCAGGAGTCCTCGTAACTGAACAACCGCATAATATCCATCATCATTGTAAATGAAAGATTTCCCTGTTACTCGCTTACTATCTTGAACAAGGTCGAATTTGTAAAAATAGACTGAACTGTCATTGGGATCATCTATGCTAAATTCTACGTGTTCACCTTCAAATATTCCATTTAAATCATAGCTTTCTTGACCCCATACAGCGCTTAGAGAGCTTGCCCAAATGAAAAGCGATAGACCAATAGTCTTGATTTTTTTTGTAACTTTGTCCACAGAATAAATATAACAAAATTATGGAAAGAACTGTTTCAGGAAATGAAAATAAATTGGTTGATGCTCAAGATTTTTTACCTCTTTTAGGTACAGATCACGTGGAAATCTATGTTGGAAATGCTAAGCAGTCAGCATATTATTATCAAGCCGCTTTTGGATTTAACGTAGTTGCTTATTCTGGTTTAGAAACTGGAAACAAAGAACAAACTTCTTACGTTTTGCAACAAGAGAAATTACGTTTGGTTATTACTTCAGCATTAACTCCTGAGAATCCAATCAATGCACATTTAGCAAAGCATGGTGATGGTGTGAAAGTATTGGCCCTATGGGTAGATGATGCAACACATAGTTGGAAAGAAACAACAGATAGAGGTGCCGTAAGTGTTCAAGAACCTACAGTGCTTAAAGATGAATTTGGAGAAGTAGTGGTTTCTGCAATTCAAACCTACGGAGAGACTATTCATAAGTTTATTGAACGTAAAAATTACAGCGGTCCATTCATGCCAGGCTTTAAGGCAAAGGCTTCTACCTTTGAAGTAAAACCTATCGGTCTTCAATATATCGACCACTGTGTGGGAAATGTAGAGTTAGGCAAAATGAATGATTGGGTTAAATTTTATGAAGATGTAATGGGCTTTGGCTTATTACTAACTTTTGATGATAAAGATATTTCTACCGAGTATACTGCATTAATGAGTAAGGTGGTTAGTAATGGAAATGGCTATGTGAAATTTCCAATTAACGAACCAGCCAAAGGAAAGAAAAAATCGCAAATTGAAGAGTATATTGATTTCTATCAAAGTGCGGGTGTTCAACATATTGCTGTAGCATCGAAGGATATTATCTATACGGTAGGTGAGCTAAGACGAAGAGGAGTGGAGTTCTTAGAAATTCCAGGCACCTACTACGACGATTTATTAGACCGAGTTGGAGATATTAAAGAAGATGTGGCGGTATTAAAAGAATTAAATATCTTGGTAGATAGAGATGAGGAAGGTTATCTTTTACAAATTTTCACAAAACCAGTTCAAGATAGACCTACTATGTTTTTTGAGATCATTCAAAGAGAAGGTGCGCAGTCTTTTGGAAAAGGAAATTTTAAAGCTTTATTTGAATCAATTGAAAGAGAACAAGCCAATAGAGGAACATTATAACTAATATTCTTATTACATTAGCAGGCCTTATCATGAAAAAATTAGTTCAAATAGCCTCATTTTCAAATGAGATAGAAATGTCTATGGTTCGAAATAAGCTAGAACACATTGGCATTGTTACGCATATTAGAGATGAGCACATCAACGCTTTAAGAGAGTTTTCTTCTGGAAGCTTGAATGGTGTTAAGATCTTTGTCGAAGAAGAGGATTATCCACAAGCCATGAATTTCCTAATTGAAATTGGGCATTACCATGCATCAGACTTTGAGCCAACATGGCTAGATAAGTTTCTCTTTAAGATGTTTGGTAAACTAAAAAGTTAACTCAATTAGAATAACACAAATAAAAAAGGGGCTCATTTTAATGAGCCCCTTTTTATAACTTTAGAGTTAGTCTATCTAGAAATTGATCCAGTAGGGTTGGTTGCGCTTGCATTATTTGTTAAAGTATAAGAAGTTCCGCTAACCGCAGCCGTTGGCACAGCTCCCACTAGTGGCTTTAATGTAAATGGTGCAGCACTGTTGTCTGGAAGTGGCTCCACTGAAATTACAATAGTTCCATCAGATAAATCACTTGGAAAACTAAATCCGCTAGGTGCATTTAATAAAAAATCTTCTCCAGGGAAAGGTGGAGCAGAGCCAGTCGTTCCACTAAAAGGATTGCCTCTGTCTATTCCGTTCGGATCTAAAAATGTGCCGGTAGAAATAGCTTGTCCATTAATCACCGCCCAGCCTTCATATTGCCATCCTCCATTGAGGGTAGGTAAATCTAATGAAGCAGAAGGTCCACTCGGGTCCAAGAACCATACTCCGCTGTTCTCATTAGTTGCAGGGCCGTCTGTAGGAGTTGCTAAAATGTATGAACCTGTTACTGTATTAAAAGCTGAACCTATTGCGCTTCCGTGACCAACACTTAGATTAGCCGTGTTTCCACTAAAATCACCCGCTAATATATGCACAGAGCTTGCTCCTGCATCACTGTCTGGAAAAGGTTCGATGGTTAATACATAACGATCTGCTTTGTTTAAATCACTTTCTTTGATTTCAAAGGAGGATTCAGATACTACTTCAGAGGCATCTACGGTGAAAATTCCTGCAGACTTGGCATTGCCGTTCACAATTAACCATCCTTCGTATTTAAAATTGGGTCCGAGGTCTTCCAATCCACTAAAGTTTGTTTCAAATGTGGCTTGTTTCTTGCTGCATGACGCGAGTATAATACTAAGAAATGCAAGGCTAAAAATTATTTTAATTGAGTTCATAATGGGATACTTTAGTTAAGTAATATCTACTAAATGAACTTTGAGAAAGATTGGTTCTATTGCAATGTCATAAGATTGACATAAATCAAATAGCTGACTTTAAAGCCCCTACAAGCTTTTTACTATTACCTATAAATATTTGATCTTGGATAATACTTACAGGGCGCTTGAGGAAAGTGTATTCCTCAAGGATATAATTTTTGTAGTCTTCCTCTGTCAAATTCTTTTCTTTCAGATTAAGGGCTTTATATTTCATAGCCGTGCGACTAAACAATGCCTCGTATGAGCCGGAAAGTTTTTGCATCTCTTCTAATTGCTGAGGAGTGATTTTGTCTTCTTTAATATTCTGGAGTTCGAAGCCATTGTTTACGGCGTCTATTTCATTAAGAATTCGTTGACAAGTGCTACAAGTCTTGAGGTAATATATTTTTTTCATTGGATGGACTTAGATGTACTGTTCAGCAAATTTTTTCATTTGTGTTATCATCGCTGTTAATCCATTACTACGCTGAGAGCTCAGATGCTCGTGAAGTTGGATAGCTTTAATAAATTCTAAAGGGTGGTCAACGACTTCTTGTGGGGATAAATCAGAAAGCACCTTAACTAGCATGGCAATAATTCCTTTGGTTATAACCGTGTTGCTGTCCGCTTCAAAATAAACTTTCGCATTAGCTTCAAATGTACGCAACCATACTTTACTTTGACATCCTTTCACCAGGAGCTCATCTCGCTTGTATTGCTCATCTAAAGGAGGCAGTTCGTTGCCAATACTAATGATGTGCTCATATTTATCCATGGCATCATCAAATAGCTCAAATTCTTCAATATATTCTTGTTCAATAGTGCTCAACATGAGTGTTAACTTTTTAATACTTTAAACCTATAAATTTGCTCATCAGTTCGAACTTCTATGAAATAAATTCCACCAGGCAAATCTGGGAAGTTTAGTTTTTCGGAATTGGCTTCAATATTTTGATGCCTAATTAGTTTGCCACTTACATCAAATACTTGGAGTTGACTATTCGCATAGTTCGCTCCTTCAAAGAGTAAGGTAAGGTCTTGATTGTAATTGGTAAATCCATAAGTGTTTAACAACTGAACGCCTTTGTTCCGGGAGTGTGAAGGTCTTAAACCTGTATAAAAATCAGTGCAGCTCCCTTGAAGGAATTTACGTGCAAAAAGCACATCAAATATCTCACAAGAATGGATGCCGTTATAGATAAGGGTGTCTGCTAAGAATAAATTTCTTGCTGCTTGGCTAATAGTGGTATTCGGCATATTGTAATACATCACTTCAATGGCTAGCTTATCTGTAACAACTGCTCCTAGCTCAGTATACAAATCGTTTAGAGTGGTAGACCATACTTCCCCGTTAAAATAGATATTCTCACTAGAAGAGATGTCTAATTTAGTTTTGTTTGAATTACTAATTCTTCCCGACCAAAACTCATTGTGACCATCCCAAGAAAAAACATCGTTTGAATTGAAATTGGAATATTGCTTGGAATAGGAGCTTGCTAAATAATCGCCAAAACCTTCATCCAATGCTCTTCTTTCACTATCCACGTTGGTGCTAGGAGAAGCGAAAGCACTAATTGCGTGTCCATATTCATGGATAAGCACATCAGCGTCCTCTGCATCATCCACACCGCCTTGTCCAAAAACCAAACGAGGAGGGGATGTTGGGGTGAAGAAGGAATTATCTGCCCCATTGTTGCCATGCGCATCAATAAGAATGACTTCACTTGCTAGATCGGTAAAGCCTAAACTCTCCCAATGGGCTTTAAAATTGTTCAAATGATAGAAAGCATTTACATCTTCAAAATCGATTTGGCTTCGATTAAAATTAAAAGTATCAGTGAAGCTTGAGTTTGGATTAGTAAAAGGCGCACTAAACTCACTGATGATGAAAAAGCTGTTGGATAAATTAAAATTGCCGCCTGAAAAATCTACAGGCATTGTGCCCCAAACAAGTTCTTGCTCAAGAGCAGGATAATTGTAATCCTCTATGGTAATTGAAGTAACATAAGAAGAAACATCATTTGTAATTGCTGTGTTGAACCCAATAACTACTCCTTGGCCATTTAGGAATATAGATTCAAATACTTGCCGAATGATTGGGTCCGAAAAATTATTCACGTAACTTTCTGTAGGAATATTAAAGCTTTGTCCGTAATAGTTGTAATTCGTGCTATTCGCGGTAATAGTATTACCTCCAGGGTTATTCATGTTTTGAATGAGTAGCCCAGTTGTATCAAAACTAAATGCATCTTGATAATTGCCTCCATAACTCATGCCGGAACTCGTCAATGGGTCAGGTTGGAAAACTTTAGCATAAGCTGTGGTGTCACTATGAAACTTTAAGTTGTTTTCGTAAAACAAGGATTCATTTACCCAAAATCGTTCGGCGTAAGTATCTGTTTTTTCATCTAACACGCTTTCTTTCAAACAAGGGGTTAATCTATTCTCATGAAACAAGTAGACCTTTTGTTCAGCTGTATTTGCCCTTGAATAAGTTATCGTACTCCATAATTCAATATCGGGAAGATTGGATTGAATCAAACGGAGATCTTGAGAGTTATCTATAAGTATTTTTATAAATACTTGTTCAATAGCAAGACCTTTATAGTATACTTGAAAAGTATAATGCTTACCACCTAAACTTGTTCGTTCATATTTTTGCTCCAGACTGAGATCAGCATACTTTTCATTAGACAAAAATGCTTCTATAAAACCCGCTGAACCAGTCCATTTATCCACTAGATTTTTGTCTAATTGCTGCTTGTCAAAAGGAGAATAGTATGCGCCTAAATTTTGCGCATTTAACGGTGCAAAGTGTAGCAAAGTCAAGATGCAGGACAACAGGAATATGTATTTGTATTTAGTCAAAATGATGGTGTTAAATTACAAAACGCGATAGCTCATCGCGTTAGATTCTATCCATAAAGATAGGGCTTCAACTATAGAAAGCGGAATGATAAACTGAATTTTACACAAATCTGAATAATCTTCTTTCCAGCTATCAATGCCGATTTTCTTGAGTTGATTAAACAGGTCATTAACTTCCGTATACGTGCAACTTACCTGCCAAGTTTGTACAATTTCTTTTTCTATGACATTCGCTTGCTCTAAAGCATTATGCGCTGATTTTTTATAGGCGTTAATTAAACCGGAAACACCTAAGTTGGTTCCTCCATAATATCGCACAACTATTATTAACACATTGCTTAAGCCAAAAGAATCTATTTGACCTAAAATTGGTCGTCCAGCAGAACCACTGGGTTCCCCATCATCATTGGCTCTGAAATTATTTTTATCAATCCCTATTCGATAAGCATAGCAGTGGTGGCTTGCTTTAGGGTGCAGGGTCTTTACAATCTCAAGCGATTTCTTTAACTCCTCATCTGCATAACAGGGGAAGGCATAAGCTAAAAACTTGGAGGCTTTATCCTCAAAATAACCCTCGCTTGGTGATGATATGCTAAAATAAGTGCTCAAGTGACATTAGTATTATTGAAATAATAGCAAGCACAAAGCCAATCACATTTTTACGGTTTAATTTTTCGCTAAAGATTAATACGGCAAATAAGGTGGAGGCTACTACAATCCCTACATTATTGATTGGAAATACCGCAGCACTATTGTTAAGATAAAAATTCAAGGCTTTAAAGAGGAAGTAGATAGAAAAGTAATTGGGTATCCCCAAAAATATTCCAGCTATAATATTCTTGCGTGTGAAATTGTTTTCACCCTTCCTAACATCATGGACAATAGCCGCTATCAAACCAAGTGTTGCCGCTGTTAAAAATAAGATAATTAAGAAGGCTTCAAATCCGCTTTCCTGAAAAAACTTCTTCTCTGTAAATTGAACGATAGCGTCGCAGATTCCACTTCCGATAAAAATGATTAATGGAAGTAGAAATAACCACTTTCTCTTACTCAAATCATGATGCTCTTCATGATCTTTCATTGAACTTAAAACTACGGCTACAAAGGTTAGCAAGATGGCAATAATCTTAATGGTCGAGAGCGATTCTTGATACCAAGTAAAAGCAAGTACGATGGGTAGCACATAGCCCAGTTTCATAGATACTGTTGCAACACTTATCCCTAGTTCTTGGGTCGTACGACCAATTAGAAAAAAGAGTGCAATGAACAAACTACCTAGAATTAGCGCATAGTAATACCAGGAAGTGTAGCTGCTTGCGACTACATCCCAATCACTTACAAATGGAAAACCAACAAGCATGGCGGTGAAGTAATTAACCACAATAGCATGGAAAGTACTAATCTGAAATCGCTTGAACGATTTGAATATGAGCATGATCGCAGTAGAGCTAAGAATGCTTAATAGTAACCAAATCATTGATGCTGTTTTAGTATGTTCACATGGTCGCCCATAAACTTAAATTCTCCCATTATTTTGCCTTCAATTTTTGGTGCAAGGATTCCTTCCTCAAGATTGTTTTTGCCAGTCAATATTCTTGCTTCATCCCACAAGCCTAAATCAATGAATTGTTGTAAGGTAAAAGCACCACCTTCTACAATCACAGAATTGATGTCTTTGGTGTATAAGCAATTTAAAATCTGTGGAATTACATCTTGTTCTTGATTCAGTGGGATCCATTCCTTTGGAGAGGTCAGTTCCATTTTCTCATAACTAAAAAGGAGGGTAGGAAGTTCATCTTCAAATACCTGACTCTTTGGATTTAGTTGTTCCTTGGTATTAATGATAACCCGCAGAGGATCTTTTCCCTCAATCAATCGAGTGTTCAACTTAGGGTTGTCTGCTAATACTGTTTTGGCTCCAACAAGTATAGCCATTTCTTGGCTACGCCAAGTATGAACTAAGGCTTTGGTTTTCGGATTGGTAATCCAAAATTGTTTGCCAGAATCAGTAGCGAAGTATCCTTCCTTCGATTGTGCCCATTTCAATATGATATAGGGTCGTTTCTCTTGATGAAAAGTAAAAAACCGCTTGTTTAATTCTAAGGCTTCTTCTTGACAGATATTTTCTATCACCTCAATGCCAGCATCTTTTAATTTTTGAATACCCTTACCCGCAACCAATGGATTAGGGTCAGTACAGGCTATTACCACTGTGGCAATATTTTCTTTAATGATTAAGTCGCTACATGGAGGGGTTTTTCCATAATGGGAGCAAGGTTCTAGGCTAACATAAAGGATACTTCCTGACGGTACTTTCGCCAGTTTAGATCTGGCATCCTGAATGCAGTTGACTTCACCATGTGGTCCTCCATAGGCAGAAGTATAACCTTCTCCTATTATAACATCATCATGCACTAATACCGCGCCTACACTCGGATTAGGAGCAGCATTAGCCAATCCTAACTCCGCAAGTTGCAAACAGCGCTGCATGTAATGCTTATGATTCATCGCGCTAAGATAAGTGAACTAGTCTATTCTTTTAGACTGTTACCTGCTGAGTGCGTGAAATTTATTGATTTCTAGGAGATCCTTAATTTTAAAGTATGGTATTCGACTCAATTAATTAGTAGAGTTTTTGATTGCAAGGTTAAGCGCTTTAAAATCTAAATGCCCATTTACATCGTTTAAGTATTCAACCAGGGTAACGCTTTTGTTGGTTTGCTTAGTCTACAAAAAACACGCTTGTCATTCAGATCCAAGTAAACACTTGCAATTTCTTTGGGCACTAGAAAGCCAGGACTCCAATCACTGCTATTTAAATCAATAAGTATGCTTTTGAAACTATTCATTCACTGGGGGCAATCTATAAGTTTTTGTGTTATTGTAAATATAAAATAATTCTTAGCTAAGTAATTGGATATGCTTGTCAACTATTTCTTCAACTACAAAATTATACTACATTTGTGTAAAACTTAACAGTGTGAAATACGCATCTAAACATTTATCGGCAGATACCCATTTATCCTTGTATAAAAACATGTTGTATTCTCGAATGATCGAGGAGAAAATGCTGAAATTATTGCGCACAGGAAGAATCTCTAAGTGGTTTAGTGGTATTGGTCAAGAAGCGATCTCTGTGGGTGTTACTAGTGCTTTAGAAAGCGACGAGTATATTCTTCCCTTGCATAGAAACTTAGGCGTATTCACTACTCGTGAAATCCCTTTTGCTAAGTTGTTTAAACAATGGCAAGGAAAAAAATCAGGTTTTACTAAAGGAAGGGATCGAAGTTTTCATTTTGGTACGAATGAATATCATATCGTTGGAATGATTTCGCACCTAGGTCCACAATTAAACGTAGGCGATGGTATTGCCTTGGCAAGTAAATTGAAGGGCGAACAAAAAGTAACGGTGGCTTTTACCGGTGATGGAGGAACAAGTGAAGGAGATTTTCATGAAGCCTTGAATATTGCTGCAGTTTGGGATTTACCCATCATTTTTGTCGTGGAAAACAATGGTTATGGATTGTCAACGCCAAGCAACGAACAGTTTAAGTGTGAAAAGTTATCTGACAGAGGTGTAGGATATGGTATCCCTGCAATCACAATAGATGGAAATAATATAGTTGAGGTCTATGAAACCATTCGTAGGAATGCAGAAGATATGCGCCTTAATCCACACCCGGTATTGATTGAATGTAATACTTTTAGAATGCGTGGTCACGAAGAAGCATCAGGAACAAAATATGTTCCCAAAGAGCTATTCGAAGAGTGGGGTAAAAAAGATCCCTTAGTAAATTATGAGGCGCACTTATTGAAGAAAAAGCTCTTGACGGAAGATTCAATTGCGGATATGAGAGCGGCAATGACTGCTGAAATAGAAGGTGGTTTGGTAGAAGCTTTTGCAGAACCCGAGATTACTCCAAACCTAGAAGAAGAAATACAAGACGTGTACAAAGCATTTACATTAAGACCAAGTTTTCCCAAAAGTGAGAAGCAAAGCCTTAAGCGTATGGTTGATGCTTATTCTGATGGACTCCGACAAAGTATGGAACGCTTCGATGACCTTGTTATTATGGGACAAGATGTTGCCGAATATGGTGGAGTGTTTAAAATTACGGATGGGTTTGTTGATCAATTCGGCAAAGACCGTGTGCGTAATACACCAATTTGTGAATCTGGAATATTGAGTGCCGCATTAGGACTAAGTATCAAAGGAATTAAATCGGTGGTGGAATTGCAGTTTGCAGATTTTGTGACTTCTGGATTCAATCCTATAATTAATAATTTAGCCAAAACTCATTATCGCTGGGGGCAGCAAGTAGATGTTACCCTTAGAATGCCAACAGGAGCAGGTGTAGGGGCGGGGCCCTTTCATTCTCAAAGTAATGAAGCTTGGTTTTATCATACGCCAGGATTGAAAATTGTTTATCCTAGCAATGCTCACGATGCTAAAGGATTGCTTTGTGCAGCTATCGAAGACCCCAACCCCGTAATGGTATTTGAGCATAAAGCCTTGTACCGAAGTATTGAGCAAGATATTCCGGACGATTATTATACACTAGAAATTGGAAAAGCTAAAGTGCTTAAAGATGGGGAGGACATCAGTATCGTTACTTATGGTCAAGGGGTGATTTGGGCAAAAGAGTTGGCTGAAAAATATCCAGACATTCGTATCGAGATATTGGATCTACGTACTTTAGTTCCTTTAGATTATGAAGCAATTAAATCAACCGTTCAAAAAACAGGTAAGGTCATCGTATTAAATGAAGATTGTCTGACAGGTAGTATTGCTTCAGATATTGCTGCTTGGATTAGTGAAAACTGTTTTGAATATTTAGATGGTCCTGTAAGAAGGGTTGGAAGTTTGGATACCCCAGTACCTTTTGCAAAGGTTCTAGAAAATCAGTTCTTACCAAAGGAACGCTTAGAAGAGGTGTTGTTAGCTACTCATCAGTATTAAAATATTTATCTCTCGACGCTATTACAGTTTCGTAATTAGAAACATAGTCTACATTTTCCGTTCCCATTAGTCTATCCCAAAAGCGAAAATACAAGCCGTAGTTTCCTTTGAAATATTGATGATGCATATTGTGATGCACGGAAGTATTTACTATTTGAAATAAGGGTGTTTTTCTAAACCATTTAGGCATGATTTCAAAGCCTAGATGTCCGTACACGTTTATCAATAAGCTTAAGGACGTAAACACAAATATCATTGAGATATGAATAGGTATTAAAAAGATGACGATGATGATGATAAATGATTCTAGAACCGATTCACCCGCATGAAAAGCAAAAGATGCCAAGGGGGAGGGGTTCGTAGAAAGATGATGAGTTTTATGCAAGGTTCTATACAAAGGCTCAATATGAATAGTTCGATGCATCCAATAGAAATAGGTGTCGTGAATGAGCAGGGCTAGAACTACGCTTACAGGTAAATACCATAATGGGAATTCATGGATATTTGCGTAAATTTTTGAGTACTCTCCTAAAGGGCCAAACTCGACTAAAAGAGCGGTTCCTACGAAAACTAAATTGGTTTGAATGGAATAAAATAGCTCACGGAGAAAGTCTTTTTTGTCAGCCTTTTTATTTTGAATCTTATACCTCTTAAAGAACTTTTTAAACACGAGGTAAAAGATTGCTAATGCGGTACCTGCAAACAAAATGTAGCGCAGAATAAAAAAGAAAACAAGTTTTAAAGTAAAGAGGAATTCATACATAATGGCTTTGAGAATAATGACAAAGTCAAGTTAAAAATAAATGTTGAATCAAGCTAATTCTTAACTTTATATAACTTAATGTTGCTAGGGCTGGCATCCATGGCGAAAGGGATAACTTGAATGTCAACGATATAGGATCCGTCTTTTATCTCATCCGGAGCATAAATCATTTCTGTAATTGTTGCTCTAGTTCTTGGCTGCTCGCCAGGATATTGCCAGAAGGTTTTATGTGCTAGTAGTTTCCCTTCATCGTTTTCACGATCTACTGAAGGAACATCAATCATGAAATGTTCAATGCCTTGTTCCACTAAATGTCCAATTGCGTCCGCCTTAATATAAGTGGGATTGGTGTTACTCCAATCCTTAATCTTATCTTCTTTTAAATTGGGCAAGGTGCGTATAATAATGCAGGAAATACCTTCTTCTAATGTAATGGCTTCCAGCTGCTGCTTGCTAATAAAAGTATCTTGACCTTGCTCTTTGGGCTTAATCGATATGAGCTGAGCTAAATGATGGCTTTGCTTAAGACAATCTTTGATGTAATAGGGCTCTGTGGCAATATGACCTACACATTCTGTATGCGTTCCGTTGCCATGGGGATTAATGAAAATGTTTTTAAAATTTAAAATACCCCCTTCCGTTGTACTCCCAATCCAATCTCCGTTTCGAACAGGCACAATGTCTATATCTGGAGAGTTAAATGCTCGAGGTAAATGATTCTCTCCATAAAAAGGAGTGGAGATAGATCTTCCTTCGTTTAAGTCAATAAGATATTCGCGGTTGTTTAAATGAATTACGGCTTTCATATTCAGCAGAGTTTGTTTCAGTCAATAAATAAATGAGAGGCTATTCCATCTGCATAGAACATACCCTCGTCGCTTAAGACAAGTTGGTGGTCTAAGTTTTTAATCCAAGATGGATTGATCTCCATTAGCTGTTTTTCAAAATTAGGATAAAAATCTGGGAATCGATTAGCTAGATCCTGTTTGTTTACTCCCCACATGGTTCTTATTCCCGTCAAGATGTATTCGTGATATTGATCTTTTTCGCTTAGTATTTCTTTTGTAAAAGAGGGGGATTGAGATTCCAATGCCTCAATATACTTCTTAAGGTTAGCTACATTCCATTGCCTACTAACTCCGTTGAATGAATGGGCTGCCGGTCCAATTCCTAAATAACTTGCCCCTTGCCAATATGCAGTGTTATGTATAGCGAAATTAGCTGCTTTACAGAGGTTCGAAATCTCATAATGCTGCCAGTTTTGTTGAGAAGCCCAAGCTTGCAATTGTTTAAAGTTTACTGCCGCTAGTTGATCATCTATATTCGAAACTTTGCCTTTTCTAATTTCATGAAAAAGGGGCGTACCTTCTTCAATAGTCAAGGCATAAGAGGAAAGGTGATTGACCCCTAGTTTTTCAATCATTTGTAAGTTCTCATCCCAAGCAGCTTCACTTTGAGTAGGAACCCCATAGATTAAGTCAATAGAGAGGTTTGTAAACCCTAGTTTGCTTGCATGTTCAATAGATTGAATGGCTTCCTTAGCATTATGTGCCCTGCGCATAAATTGTAAGTCCGCTTCATGAAACGATTGAGTGCCAATACTTAAGCGATTAATTCCGATTGCTTTTAATTCTTGAAGTTTGGATAAAGCTAAATCATCAGGATTTGCTTCGAGCGTTATTTCAACATTCGAACCCAGCTTAAAATTAGCAGTGATTTTGGATAATATTTGTTCAATGGCTTGTCCGCTCAATATAGATGGAGTTCCTCCCCCAAAGTAGATGCTTTGTAATTCTTCTTTCTCAAGGTATTCCTTTTGATTGCTAATTTCAAGAAGAACCGTTTTAAGATAATCCTCCATGAAAAAGCTAGAAGTACTGAAGTAAAAATTACAATAGTTGCACGCTTGTTTGCAAAATGGAACGTGAATGTATATACCTGCCATCGAATCTATTGTGTACTTTTGGAAATATTTCACAAAGTAAAGAGTTTAAATAAGACTTGAGTAGAAAATTTGCATATACCATTGGCTTTTGTTTGCTGTCTTTGTTCGTATTCAGTCAGGAATCCGTTATACTTAATCTATCGCGAGTAGATGGGGATGGCTTACCTAAGAAGTATAAGATCAGCGATACCTATAACTCTCAAACTAAGTTGGATATAGCTCTCGAAGAGTTAGTCTATAAGCTTAGAAAAAGCGGATATGTTACAGCTTCTCTTGATACCTTGTTGTGTGATAGCATCGGCTGTCAAGCGAAGGTTTTTGTCGGACAACAATTCATTATTCAGCGTTTAGAGAATGGAAATGTATCTGATGAGGTTTGGAAAAAGCTAGGTCTAGCTAAAAGTGGAAGCAGCATTAGTTTGAATCTCTTGGATAAGATCGAGAAGGAGGTGTTAAAGCACCATGAAAACAATGGCTACCCTTATGCTCAGGTTTGGGTGGATTCATTTGAGCTTTTGGGAAATGGAGCTAAAATGACTTTGTTTGTAGATGAAAAAGAGGCAATTACAATTGACAGTGTAGTGGTTCATGGAGATACCAAAACCAAGTCGAGATTTTTGCAGCGCTACCTTGGGATTGCTTCGGGAGATGACTACAGTCAACAAAAATTAAATAGTATTTCCCAAAAACTCAAGCAGTTAAGCTATTTGAGGACAACTAAGCCAGCGGAAGTCTATTTCACCCCAGGGAAAGCTGAGGTACATGTTTTTTTAGAAAAGCAAAAGAGCAATCAATTCAACTTAATTCTGGGAGTCTTGCCCAATACTGAATTGGTAGACAAGAAAGTCACCATTACCGGTGATGGGAAACTACAACTCTTAAATTCATTTGGAGTAGGGGAAGAGATATATGCTGAATTTAGGCAGTTGAAACCTCGTACGCAGAATTTGGATATTGCTTTTGCCTATCCCTATTTGTTAAACTCTCCTATTGGAGTATTCGGAGATTTCAATTTGTACAAGAATGACAGTTTGTTTATTGACATCAATACAGAAGTGGGCTTGTTGTACCAATTTGGAGGCTTTAATCGACTTAAGTTCTTTTACGACAACCAGAGTTCAAACATATTGAATGTAGACTCTTTGGCTATCAAGTCAAGCGGTATTTTGCCAACTACTTTGGATATTAGAAACAATAGCTATGGATTAGCCTTGGAGTTACAGCAGCTTGATTATGTCCTTAATCCTCGTAAAGGTTTTCAATTGGAATGGAGTGGTGGAGTTGGCTTGAATAAAATTAAAGTCAATCAAAGCATTGCTAGCTTAATTGGTTTTGATGGAGAACCATTGCAAAACAAATATGACTCATTGGCGCTTAAAAAGATCAATTACGCCTTGGGGTTTCACTTGTCTCAGTTTATTCCAATTCGCAAGAGAGGTACTTTCTTGCTGAGAAATGTTTCGAAGTTGTACATTGCTAAAAATATATTGAACAATGAAAAGTATCGAATAGGTGGGTATAGATTGTTGAGAGGTTTTGATGAGGAAGCTATTTATACGCCATATTACTCTATCTTTACCAGCGAATTTCGTTTTTTACTTTCCCAAAATTCCTTTTTCAATGTTTTCGCTGATATAGCGATAGTTGAAGATGAGCAAAAGGGTCCTGGTAATATAGATGTGCCTATTGGTTTTGGAATGGGGGTTGCCTTGCAAACTAGAGGCGGAATATTTAGCCTGAGTTATGCCTTGGGTAAAAATTTAGACAATAAGATTGAGTTTAGAAATGGGAAAATACACTTTGGATTTATAAGTTTGTTTTGATGAGATTAGCGGTGTTTTTTTTAAGTCTCTTTATGTCCCTATCACTGGGAGCGCAGAATGATTCTATACAGTTAATGGATTCAGCAGATCTGGAATTAACATTAGATACGATGCTCGGGTTCTGGGCATTTAACCCAGATACCATTAGTTTTCATCAGGATCGGATTGTTGCTTTAAGACAGGGGGATGATACTAAAGACCTGTATTTTTATGGAGTGATTGTCTTTAGCTTGTTGCTAGTGTTTTTCTATTTTGGATCAAGGGAAATTGTTCATTCCAGTTTTAAGTCATTTGTTAGCTTCCAGCACCATGTGCAATATAGTAGAACGGATAAGCAGAATAACTTAATTTATTTGTTAGTCTATTATATTTTATTTATCGTAGCCTTTACTGCAGTGCTGCATTTTGTTTTGCATACTTTTTTTGATTCCCAGGTGACAGTCTCTAGTTTGTTTATCGTTTGTGTGCTGTATTTTGTTTGGGACTATTTATCGAACAACATATATCACTTGTTTGCTACAAATAGCAAAAGTATAGACTTGGTTAAGTCCGTTAGTCTCGCTTTTTCACCACTTTGGACTTTTTTAATTTGGTTCGCTTTGTTTTTTGTCTTGCTTTCTTCCTTCGCTGTTTCAAAGTTTTTTGCTATTCTCATCTTGTTGCTATTGGCTGGGGTAATGTTGGCAAAAGAAATAAGAGTACTTCAAGTACTTTGGTTGGAAAAAATAGATATTATGTCATTACATTTTTTTGCTTACCTTTGCACCTTCAAAATTTTACCTTTTATTCTATTAATCAAAGTGATTTTCTAGGTATTAGGTGGAAGTAAAAAGCTGTCTTTTCTATGAAAAAAATCTCTAAAATTCTTATTTCTCAGCCGGAACCTAATGTAAGGTCACCTTATTTTGCTGTTGCAAAAAAATTCGGTGTAAGCTTAGAATTTCGACCGCTTATAGAAGTTGAACGAGTTAGTAATAAAGAGTTTAGAAAACAACGAGTGGATTTAAACACCTATCCAGCGGTTACTTTTACTAGTAGAAATTCCATGGATTTCTATTTCCAAATGATGGAAGAGATGCGCGCTACCGTTTCACAAGAAACTAGATATTTCTGCATGTCTGAAGCAATTGCTTTATACTTACAGAAGTATATTCAATATAGAAAGAGAAAAGTTTTCTTTGCAAACGGAACCTTTGAAGATTACAAACTCTTACTTTTAAAATATAAACCAGCAGCGGGAAGATTCTTAGTACCTTGCCCAGATGTTCGTAATGATAAATTATCAACGTTTTTAACTGAGGAAGGCTTTGATTACAAAGAATGCAT
Source organism: Flavobacteriaceae bacterium (assembly GCA_047621945.1). Lineage (GTDB taxonomy): Bacteria > Bacteroidota > Bacteroidia > Chitinophagales > UBA8649 > JAFMKE01. The sequence continues at coordinate 2,416 of JBLHMK010000034.1, read as the reverse complement.
AATGTATCGTACAGTTAATGCTGATTTGTCTGAAATAGATGTCAAGCAATTTGACATGATGATATTTTTCAGCCCTATAGGCGTTCAGTCTTTATTTGATAATTTCCCTAAGTATAAGCAAGAGGATCGGCATATAGCTGGATTCGGACCAAACACTTGTGTTAAAATTGAGGAGATGGGACTAAACTTAAGTCTGAAAGCACCTATTCCTGAAGCTAGATCAATGTCTGCTTCCTTAGAAAGATATTTAGCTAGTTTATAGAGTTTTCCCATAAACTGTTCTAACTTTACTTTAAAGATTTAGGATTGCGAATTTTCATATTTTTTGGATTAGTATTCTCTGCATTAGGCTTGAATGCTCAACAATGGGTTCAGTTTAGTCAGGCTAATGAATACGGCACTTTTTTAAATCCTGCTTACACCGGTTTTAATAGTAACATGAATGCTACTTTGGCTCATAGAAGCCAGTACGTGGGACTAGGCACAAAAGCTATTGGTACTCAATATGCTAGTTTTAGCTCGCCATTAATAAGTTCGAAGTGGGGCTTAGGTTTCAGATTGGTTAATGATTTTATTGGCTTACAAAGATTTACGAATTTAGATATCAACGCCGCCTATCATATTCTAGAAGGAAAGCATAAGTTGTCAAGCGGCTTAAGTGCGGGTATTGTGCAGTTTGGTTTGAATGGAGCTAAGTTGACCGCTCCAGATGGGAGTTATTTACCTGGTGTAGTGCAGCATAATGACGACCTTCTTCCAAACACCTCGTCGTCAGGTATGGCTCCAACATTTTCATTTGGTATAATTTATGGATTTAAGAATTTTGAAGCTGGCGTGGCTATGCAACATTTATCTTCACCTAAAATTAACATATCAAATACGGCAAGTGGAACAATTATTTATTTATCACGTACAATAAACTTACATTCGACTTACGTTATAAAGGCGAATAATATAAAAGTAAAACCATCGTTCTTTTGTAAGACAGATTTTAAAAAGTGGCAAGCACAATTAAATGTAGAGCTAGACTGGCGGAAGTTAATCGCAGGATTAGGGTTTAGAGGCTACAGCGGACTTAATAATGACGCGGTAATTGGCTTGGTAGGTTTTAAGTTGAAAGAGAAAATTAGAGTCGTATATAGTTATGATTATAATGTCTCTTTTTTGAACACCTCGAATTCGGGTTCTCATGAGCTCAGTTTGAGGTTTGACTTACAAAGAAGTTTTAAACAAAATGTTAAAAGTAATATCATCTTTAATCCGAGATTTTTATAAAAAAAACATTACATTAGCGCGGTGTTTATTATTCTTTAAATAAAAGATTATTATATTTACACGCTTGAAAATTGCTATTAAAAAAAGACAAAGTATTATGAAATTACAATCATTAGCTGTAATGTTCCTAGCGATAGGAATGGTTTTACTATCAGGTTGTGGCGGAAGCTACAATGGACAGTTACTCGGAGAGTTGGACAGACCAAATTGGCAGCCAGAAATGCCTTATGGAATGGTATATATCCCTTCAGGATTTGTGCATATCGGACCATCTGACCAGGATGTGAATCATGCCCTATTATCTCAAAGTAAATCGATATCAATTACAGGTTTCTTTATGGACGATACGGAAATCACTAATAATGAGTACCGTCAGTTCGAGCACTGGGTAAGAGATTCTATAGCACACAAATTACTTGACAATATTATAGTAGACGAGGAGTCTGGTGAAGAGTATATTGATTGGAGTGTAGAAATCGATTGGGCAGATACTGAAACAGGAGAATTGTTGGAAGCAATGAATTATCCAAGTGATGATCCTCTAGGTGGAGGCTTAAATACAGGCAAACTAATTTACGAATATGTTTGGATAGATTGGCAAACTGCTGCAAGTCAGCCGAACATTGAAAGAGAAGATTTATTGATGGAAGAAGAAGTAGCTATTTATCCCGACACTTTAGTGTGGATTAGAGATTTTTCATACTCTTACAATGAGCCTTTAGCAAGAAATTATTATTCTCACCCAGCTTTTGATGATTATCCGGTTGTAGGTGTAGGTTGGGATCAAGCAAATGCATTCGCTGCTTGGAGAACATCTTTTTATAATGGTCATAAATCAGATCAAGGTCTTTCAGTATTAGATGACTTTAGAATTCCAATCGAGCACGAGTGGGAATATGCTGCAAGAGGGGGTAAAGATTTAGCTCCATACCCATGGGGTGGTCCTTACATCAGAAACAGTAAAGGATGTCTATTAGCAAACTTTAAGCCTGGTAGAGGAAATTATCCTGAAGATGGTGGAATGTATACAGTAAGAGCTGATGCATACTGGCCAAATGATTTTGGATTATACAACATGGCTGGAAATGTTGCTGAATGGACTTCTTCAGCGTTTTATGAAAATTCTTACAACTTTATTCAT
>JBLHMK010000033.1:0-20226 GCA_047621945.1 Flavobacteriaceae bacterium | reverse complement strand
AAAGGTAAAATCAGGGACCATATTGAGAATCTAAACTTGGAAAGTGTTATTGTTATTGTTGGCTCAATACGGAACAATGTTCTACCTATATGGATGAATACAGCTGATATTTTTATCCTTCCAAGTAATAATGAAAGCTTTGGGATAGTACAAGTGGAGGCGCTGGCATGCGGAATCCCGGTAGTGGCCACTAGAAACGGAGGAAGTGAAGAAATTTTAAATGAAGAAATTGGAGTACTTTCAGAAGGAAAAGATGCCGAAAGTTTGTGTAAAGCCATCGAGAAAGCAAATTTGATAAAATGGGATAAGGAAAAAATTGCACAATCAAGTGATTCGTTTAAAAGGAAAAGATACTCTGCAATTTTTATTGATAAAATAAAATTCATTTTGAATGAAGAAGTATCTATTTAAAGTTGTTGCACTCTTATCTTTTGCAAAATTATTATTATTCTACCGGCTAAAGAATCTCAACTTATTCGAACAATATTTTAATCAAACTGACAATAATGTTAGTCCCTTTTTTATAGTAGGGTCAGGAAGGTCAGGAAACACGCTGTTACGGGTAATTTTAAATAATCATAATAAGATAAGTATACCACCTGAGTCTTATTTCCTCCAATCGGTAATTAGAGTATATATTGATGCGGTATTGTCAAAAAAACCTTGGGAAGCCATTGTGGAATTATGCATTGAGGATATTAAGACCCATAAGGAGTTTCATACTTGGAATATTGATTTGAATGCGTTAAGCTCGGAGTTATTGGGAAGTCCCAATCAGTCCCTACAAGGAATAATTGATGGTGTTTTTCGGAGCTATATAAAAAAGCATGATGAAGAGGCAACTATTTGGGGAGATAAAACTCCGATGAATATCTTTTATGTTCATTGGTTGATTAAGCTTTTCCCGAATGCTAAATTCATTAATATTTACAGAGATGGCAGGGATGTGGTAAATTCATATGTAAAATCGGGTTTGATTCCCAATTTAAAGGATGCCTGCTTTAGATGGAATGTCAGCGTAGATTGCGCAAGCCAATGGGAGCAAAAATTTCCAAATAATTTCTTTTCGATTAGATATGAAGATTTAGTAAAAAACCAAGTTGCTACGATTAGTAAGGTTTGTGAGTTTTTGAATTTAGAATTTGATGATAGTATATTTGACTACCTGGGAAAACCTTCAGAATTGGGTGATGTTGATTTGTATAAGCATCACACAAATGTTAAAAAGCCGGTTAACATGGATTCTATTGGGAAATGGAAGACTCAGTTAAATAAAAAGGAGCAAGACCAAACAAATCATTGGATGAAAACAAATCTAAAAAAACTCTACTATATTGATAATTGATAAAATATTAGAGCTGTTTCAAAAGAAATTTGTGAAAGATTCCATGTTCACAGGTGTAGCTATGTTCATAAGAGTGTTAGGTGCCATAATGCAGAACATAATACTATTAAAAATTGTCGGAGTTGGTGAATTAGGTGTTTTTGTCCAAGCGTTTACTTGGTATATATTGCTATCGATGATTTCAACTATTGGGCTATTAAGGTCTGTTGTTAAATTTATTTCAGAATATAATGAAAAACCCGAAATACAATCGAGTATTTTTACATCAGGGTTGTTAATTATAATACCTTCTGCTTTAGTATTTTCGGCACTGTTATATTTTGCTTCAGGTTTAAACATAGAATATTTAAGCACTGGAATGCAACCCTTTTTAGTGGTTTTTGCGCCTAGCTTATTCTTCCAATCATTAAATCACTTTTTTGATTCGGTACTTACAGGGGTTAGACGTATGAAAATGTACTCCATTAATTCAGTTTTACGATGGGTTCCAAGAATTGTTTTTCTAATTATTTTTAGCACTTTGAACTTAGACTTAATCTTGTATGCAAAAACAATTTTTATAACGGAAATAGTGATAAGCTTTGTTTCTTTTAGTTATCTGTTTTTCAAGTTAGACCTGAAGTTCACCAAATTGGATCTAATATTTTGGATAAAAAAACAATTTGTATTTAGCAATAAAAACTTTTTAGCATCAATCTTAAATGAGACTGGCTTGAGGATGGATACTCTTTTGATAGGATTTTTACAAGGAGATGTTGTCGTAGGTATTTATAGTTTTTCAGCTGCGCTGGGAAGAGGTATCGAACTTGTAACTGGTGTTGTTAAAATAAACTTTGAACCTATAGTTTCATTTCTGTGGTCAACTAATCAAGTAGAAAAATTAAAGACCAACTTGTTTCAAATACGTAAATTCAATACATATATATTAGGGTTTCTTACTTTGGCTATTGCCTTAATGTTTCCATTGGTTTTATGGTATTCAGAGGTGGACCAAGCTTATTTAGTCGAACACATTGCGGTATTCTACTTATTACTGGCATCCTCTGCTGTTGTATCGTATTTTTCATGGTCATTTTCCATCTTAACAATGTCCGGAGATGCTATGGAGTTTCTAAAAGCGAAATTTTTTATTTTCCTTTTCCAAGTCACATTAATCTTTCTAGCAGGCTATTTTTTAAATATAATTTGGATTTCAGTGGCGTTTATCTGCGTGAGCTTTTTTAAGGTTTATATATTTGATTACTTCACTTTTAAAAACTTAAAAATTTCCCTAATTAATTTTAATAGGAGTTCAGAATAATTCTGAAGCCATATTGTTCTTAGACCCTATAATCAAGAGTCTAGAATAGACTTTCTAAGATAGACGATTTAACAAGTTCAAGACGATGCAGTTTGCAACTTCCGCTTATTATTGATTGTAATGAATTGCCAGAATTAATAACTGGCGATTTCACCAAATATTAATCCATATTAATTGAAAGTTTGCTTTTCTTTGTGCTATGTGCGGAATAACAGGAATATTTTCATTTAAAGAGCCCGCGTCCAAATCTTTGTTAGAAGGAATGACTGAGGCTATTAGTCATCGTGGCCCAAATGCCTTTGGTTATTTTGAAAGTAAGGATGGGAAATGTGTTCTAGGCCACAGGAGATTAAGTGTTATTGATTTAAGCGAATCTGCTAATCAACCCATGCAATCTGCATGTAAAAGATATCTAATAGTGTTTAATGGAGAGGTTTACAATTTCCAAGAAATAAAAAAAGAAATTCAACAATATTCCGCTGTTGATTTTTCTACTAGTTCAGATACGGAAGTATTAGTTGAGGCATTTGCCCTCTGGGGAAAAGCTTTTGTTTACAAACTTAACGGGATGTTTACCATGGCTATATACGACACCAAGGAGGAGGTCCTTTGGTTGTTTAGAGATCGACTTGGGATTAAGCCATTGTACTACTATATGGATGACGATTTGTTCGCATTTTCGTCTGAGTTAAAGTCCCTCGTGTTATTAAAGAAGGAGAAGGGCCCGTTTCATTTAAACAAGCAAGCGCTTAATCAATATTTGCGCTTAGGGTACATTCCAGAACCTAATTCAATTTATACAGAGATTAAAAAGTTTGAAGCGGCACATTTAGGCGCGGTTTCGAAAGATGGTTTTTCAAATGAATGCTATTGGAATATAGACAAGAAAGTTAGTAGTATAGTCCATACGGATGAAAGTCAAGCTAAGAAAAAACTAAAAGAATTAATTGAAAGCAGTGTTCAGTATCGCTTGATAAGTGATGTTCCTTTTGGAACATTTCTGAGCGGAGGAATTGACTCCTCAACTATTACTGCGGTTGCACAAAGCATTAGCGATAAACCGGTCAATACGTTCTCCATTGGGTTTAAAGAAGCTGAATTCAATGAATCCGTGCATGCGGCTAAAATTGCGAATCATTTAAAAACGAACCATCATGAGTTTATGGTTTCCTATAATGATGCGATTGAACACTTTGAGCAAATTATTCAAACCTATGATGAGCCCTTTGCAGATTCCTCTTCAATCCCTACCATGTTGGTTTCTCGATTAGCGAAAAAGCATGTTACCATGACGCTTTCAGGAGATGGAGGAGACGAACAATTTATGGGCTATGGTTTTTATAATTGGGCTAAGCGATTGAATAACCCTTTCGTAAACATGGCTAAAGCACCACTTAATTTCGGGCTGTCGAAAACAAGCAGTAACCGAAATAAGCGTGCAGCTTTAATGTTCGATTATAACAAAAATACTCACCTGCCAAGTCATATCTTTTCAGTTGAACAATACTATTTTTCTTCACCTGAATTGAACGATATTTTAAGTGATAACTTCAAAGAAGATGTGGTCTTTGAACAGGCGGACTTGGAAAGAGAATTAAGTGTTTCTGAGCACCAGGCATTGTTTGATGTTAAACATTATTTAAAAGACAACCTTCTCGTTAAAGTAGATAGAGCCTCTATGCGCTATTCTTTGGAAACTAGAGTGCCTTTATTAGATCATCGAATTGTAGAATTCACCCTTAATTTAGATGAAAAATTGAAATACAAAAACAAGGAGTCTAAGTACCTGCTTAAGCAAGTGCTATATGACTATTTGCCAAAAGAGTATTTCGATCGTCCGAAATGGGGTTTTGGGGTTCCAATTAAACTGTGGTTGCAAAAAGAACTAAAGTATCTAGTTGATGACTATTTGGACGAAAAGATATTGGAGAAATATGGCATGTTTGATATTGCTAAAGTAAAAGAAATCGAACAGCGCTATTTTGCCGGAGAAGACTACCTCTTTAACAAACTATGGTTGATCATTATTCTAAACCAATGGTTGGAAACTAATGCTGAAAATACCGTTTACTAAAGGTGTTTTGGAAGTAAACAATTAGTAGGAATATAATTCCATATACCATCACCAGATAGGTGTAACTGTGATTGAAATGAAAGAATGCTTTAGAACCATACTTAAGCATAAAGGCTAGACCTACTATTCTAAACCAATTGATAAAGAATATAATTAGCAATCCAAAAGAGACGTAGCTTAACTTGACCTTCCAGTTACCTTTCAATAGTAAGATTATAAATACAAAAATGAATCCTGCCGAAATTCCTAAACAATGATTTCCAACATACATGCCTGAAGTACCTTCTATGAGAAGGTTTCTAGCATTGAACCTGACCGGGTTAGCTAGCAAGCCAAGCGTCCAAGCTGAAAGTCGCACATACCATGAAGCGATTAAGTCATTATATGAATTCCATAGTGGAATTAAAAACCCAATTTTGGTGAAAGCATTTCTTAGAACAAACCATAAACCGTAGGCAAGCATTGATTTCCATATAAGGGAAACCCCTTCTAATTTCGCGGCGCTTAAGGCCTTCTTGTCATCCATAATCGAAAGATAATGCGTTTTTTGTTCGGAAATGCATTTTTTAAATTTTTAGTTTACCTTTGCCTCAAGCAGAAAAAGGGAAATGCAAACAATTTTGGTAACAGGCTGCGCTGGTTTTATTGGCTCTCATGTTTGTGAAAACTTACTTCATTTAGGCAATAAAGTCATTGGGATTGATAATTTTGATGACTTCTACAGTAAGGACGTTAAACTTAAAAATTTAGCCACTTGCCAAGAGCATGCGAACTTTGAATTTCACCAACTAGATATTAGCGAAAAGAAGAATTTCAAGCAAATCAATGGTTCAATTGATGCAGTTATTCATCTAGCTGCAAAAGCAGGGGTTTTACCTTCTTTAAAAGATCCTGCATCATATATTAACAGTAATATCTTAGGGACTAACCATCTCTTAGATTTTATGGTGGAAAAGGGCATTTCGAAACTGCTCTTTGCTTCTTCATCTTCAGTTTATGGGAATAACACAAAAATTCCTTTTGCTGAAACCGATGAGGTTAACGGACCAATTTCTCCCTATGCTTTTACCAAAAGATCTTGCGAATTGATGAATTATAGTTATCACGACTTGTATAATATTGATATTGTTAATATGCGATTTTTCACGGTTTATGGCCCTCGTCAGCGACCTGATCTAGCGATTCATAAATTTTTCAAACTAATTGCTGCCGGTGAGCCTATTCAAATGTATGGAGATGGCTCCACTGCTAGAGATTATACTTTTGTGGCAGACACTGTTTCTGGCATTACGAAAGCCTTGAACTACGTAAATGAACATGAAAATGTTTTTGAAATAGTGAATTTAGGCAACCATTCACCGGTGAGCTTAAAAGAACTGATTGCTGAGATATATGCAATTAACGGTGTAGAACCCAATATAGTGCAACAAGACATGCAGCCAGGAGACGTTAACATTACCTATGCTGATATTTCTAGGGCTAAGGAGTTGTTTGATTACAATCCTCAAACTAAACTAGTTGATGGGCTTGCTAAATTTAAAACCTGGTTTCAGCAAGAATATGGCAAAGCATAAGGTATTATATATTGCCTATGATGGCATGACGGATCCCTTAGGGCAAAGCCAAGTTTTATCTTATCTAAAGGAACTGTCTAAGGGAGCGTTTTCTTTCCATGTGATTAGCTTCGAAAAACAAGATGTTTTTCAAGAAAAGAAAGAGGTAATTGACAAGTTTATTGAAGGGTATGACATTCATTGGCACCCTTTACCTTATCACAAAAGCCCACCTATTTTATCTACCCTGTATGATAATCACTTAGCGTGGCAAAAGATCAAAGAGCTATATAAAGAACATAAGTTTTCCATCGTGCATTGTAGAGGGTACACCCTTACCAGTTTAGCTTTGAAAGCACAGAAAAAATATGGGTCAAAATTTATCTTCGATATGCGTGGATGGTGGCCAGATGAAAAATTAGAAAGTGGACTATGGTCCAACCCTATATACAAGCCAGTTTATCATTATTTTAAGGCTAAAGAAAGAGCCTTTTTCACAGAATGCGATATCGCAGTATCCTTGACTCATGTTGGGAAGAAAGCTATCGTAGATTTAGGTTTAAAAGAGGCTGATAAGGTTGACGTAATACCTACTTGTGTAAATTTTGATGTTTTCAAACCGTATAGCGAAGAAACAAGGAAAGCTCAAAGAAAGGCTTGGGATATTCCTGAAGACGCCACTGTTTTTCTATATAGCGGCTCAGTAGGTTCAAATTATCGAACGGATTTAGTCTTGAGATTCTTTAAAAAACTAAAGAAAGTTAAAGCAAATTCATATCTAGCTTTCCTTTCTCACTCTGACCACAATATTATACTTGATGAAATTAAAGTGGCGGGTTTGGATGAGAAGGATTGTCGCATAAAATCGGCCACTTACCTAGAAGTGAGTGATATGCTGATGGTTGGTGATGTAGGTTTAATAATGTATAACTTAGGGTTTTCGGTAATTGGTCGAAGTCCAACGAAATTGGGAGAATATTGGGCCAGTGGCTTGACTTGTTTATCCGCAAGGGATATAGGTGACTTAGAAGCAATCGTTACCTCGTATGAAAATAGTGGTGTATTGATTAACAGTCTTGAAAAAGAAGAAGAATACGAAAAGGGAGTTGCTGAAATTTTAAGTTTAAGTACAGATAAGGATAAATTGAGAGAATATGCTTTTGATTATTTTGCCTTAGAAAAAGGGGTTAAAGCCTATAGGAACATTTATAATAAATTACTAGTATGAGCAATTACCATAAAGCCTGTTTAGTTTGTGATAGCGAAACCCTTGTTAAAAAAGGAGAGTACCTAGATGGACAAATGGTCCAATGTAAGAAGTGTGCTTTTGTATTTGCTAAATCCATTCCAACCATGGAAGAGCTAATTGAACACTACGAAGGCTACGGACGAAACGATTACTTAAGTCCGATTACGATAAAGCGATATCATGAAATTTTAGACTCATTTGAGCCATACCGTAAAACGGGAAATCTTATTGATGTGGGTTGTGGTATTGGATATTTTGCTGAAGTAGCAAAAGAAAGAGGATGGAATGTTCATGGCACGGAATATACAGATGAAGCTATAGAAATTTGTAAAGGCAAAGGGATAGACATGTTGCAAGGTAAACTTGATCCTTCGAATTACCCTGAAGGACACTTTGATATAGTTACATCTTTTGAGGTTATAGAACATATTAATAACTCACAAGAGGAGATGAGAAACTTCAACAAAATCCTAAGGAAGGGGGGGGCTGCATACATTACTACTCCAAATTTCAATTCCTTATCTAGAATGTTGAGCGGACCGGATTGGGTGGTTGTAGATTATCCAGAGCATTTAAGCTATTACACGCCTAAAACCCTAAATCTACTATTAAACAACTCGGGCTTTATGAAAGAAGTTGTTGAAGCAACTGGGTTTAGTATTTCCAGACATAAGATATCTCAAAAAACCACGGAGGCTACCACCTACATTGACCCGAACAGCGACGATGAAAAACTAAGGGGAAAAATGGAGACGATCTGGTATTGGAAACTAATTAAGAAACTTGTTAATGGAACGCTTACTTTTTTTGGCATCGGAGATGCCATGAAAGTTCTTTATATAAAGCGTGAAAGCTAGAAAAGACATATTGTTTTTGGGGCTTCATCGCCCGAGCCGTTCTCCATCACAACGATATAGAATAGAGCAGTTTCTGCCTTATCTCAAAGAGGAAGGACTGAGTTATGACTATGATTATCTGCTTTCCGAAGAAATGGATCGGGTGTTCTATTCACCTGGAGCATTATTGGGAAAAGCTTGGCTAGTGGTCAAAAGCATCATAAAGCTATGCTATATTGCTTTTGTGAAATCAAAAGACTTTCATTATGTATTCGTTCAAAGAGAGGCTTTTATGCTTGGAACCGCTTTTTTTGAGAAGGTGATTGCGAAAAGGTCCAAGTTGATTTTTGATTTTGATGATTCAATATGGATGCCTAATGTATCTGAGGCAAATAAAAAATTATCATTTTTAAAGAACCCTAATAAGGTTAAAGAGATAATTGAAAAAGCACATTATAATGTGACGGGCAACTTATTTCTTTCAAACTATGCCTCCCAATATTCAAATAATGTAATGCAAATCCCAACTTGTGTGGACACTTATGAGTATCAGCGTAGTTCACCGTTAAAGCCGAAACAGAATGGACGGGTTTGTATTGGTTGGAGTGGGAGTCAAACCACAATAGAACATTTTAAATTAGCGCAACCTGTATTAAGTGCAATAAAGAAAAAGTATGGAGATAAAGTTTATTTTAAAGTTTTGGGTGATGGAGACTACAGCAATGAAGAGCTTAACATTCAAGGAGTAAAATGGGAAAGAAAGACGGAAATTCAAGAACTTGAGGAATTGGATATTGGAATAATGCCTTTGCCAAATGACGAATGGAGTAAAGGGAAATGCGGATTAAAAGGCTTGGTTTATATGTCTATGGAAATTCCATCGATACTAGCGGACGTGGGAGTAAATGCAGAAATTATTCAAGACGGAGTGAATGGATATTTGTGCGCTAATAGTCGAGAATGGCAGGAAAAACTATCTTTATTGATAGAAAATGAAGCTTTACGAGAAACTTTTGGGAAGCTGGGTAGAGAAACTATATTGGACAAATACTCTATTCTTGCCAACAAAGAAGGCTTAATCAATTTAATTAGAGATGAAAAATAGGAAATTAAAAGTTTTGATTTTGATGGGTTTGTTAGTGGGGGTGGTCATCTATGTCCACAATGTACCTAAAGGTATAAGTCAAGAGGATAAAGATGCTCTTATTACCATTTTTGATGAGGATAAGGTTAATGCGAAAGAATTGAGTTTTGAAGACCAGATAAATTATATTGATAAATTAGTGAACAAACTTCATGGCCAATTTAAAGTCTTAAAACCTATTCAATATAACCATAAGAGGGAACCGCTTCAATTGATAGAAAATGGAGGGGGATATTGCTATGATTTTAGCCGTTCAATAGAAAAGCAGTTAATCATTTCAGGATTTAAAACTAGACATGCAGCAGTTTACTTACGAAAAGGGTCATTCTTTCAAACACTTAGCTCAAAAGACGTGACCTCGCATTCAGTATGTGAAGTCTTGACTAAAAATGGATGGATGGTTATAGATAGTAATGAACCGTTTTATACACAGGATGTGAATGGGGAAGTATATTCTTTTAAAAATTTAAAAGATTTAGAAGTAACGCCAACTTGGAAGATTAGTCCTAGTCGGGAAACTTCAAAGTTCTATTGGCCAAAAATTGAATATGTTTATGGACTTTATTCAAGACACGGGTACTTTTATGCCCCTTACAATGCTATTCCAGATTATAATTTTAGAGAACTTTTTTATAATTTCTAAGTGCATCGGTTAATAGCAAAACCGAACACATATAGAAAGGAAGAAGAGGGATTCTATAACGTGATAAAGCACCAAAATTGAAAGCGGTAAATCCTACAGAAAAGGCAAAAATGATAGAAAAAACTAACATGAAATAGAGAATTGGGTATTTAGCTAAATAGGAAAAGCCCCCAGACATGTTCTTGGAGAACATAAAGAATAGCCTTATGGTTATAAGTAAAAAAAACAGACTCTCAAAAGCAGACATCATCATAACTGGATTTCCTGCCTCCCAGAGATAAGGTCGAAAAATTGCTACATTGACGGCTTCGGGTATTTTTGTAAGAATACCAATAGGAGTAAAACTAACATGACCTAAATTATAAGAAGATCCATCTCCTCCTTTAAGAACTTCTACACGGTAGGTGTGCCAGCGTTGCATGTCTTCTGCTTTTTCTTGAGCATTATCTACGGAAAATTTGTTAAACGAATTACCCATTAACTGTAATGCCCCAAACCCGGTTCCTGCAATAAATAGCAGTAAGAGTGGTGTTGCTAGTGTTTTTACAGCTGTAGATTGAATATTCCCTCTAAATTTGAAGAACAGCCAGGTAAGTATTGCTGGAATGGCAGCTAATAAAATGTAACTCTTAATAACTCCGATAAGATAAGTTGATATGATTAGAAGTAGTAGGTTTTTGCCCACGTGCCTTCTCTTTATAAATAAATAGTAGAAAGAAGTGATAAAAATTCCCAGAAACCCGTAGGTAACGTTATCCTTTAATACACCCGAGCCCCAGAAGAACACTGAAGGAATAAAAAGAAATGACCAAGCAAGAATTTTAGTCTTATCAGGGAATATTTCCTTCAACATTGTAAACAGTCTCCAAATTCCAATAAAAGATAATGCGGAAAATATAAAGGCATTGGCTAGGTAACTATTAAAACATACGATATTGGTTATCGCCGCCATCTTAACCACAATATATGAACTAGCATCCCAAGCCCGCATAGCTTGAAAGTGTCCATAAGTTTGAGAATCAATTATCATTGGGTTCGCTAAAAGAAGCTTTAAGCCAACACCAAAATTTGATATTAACACACTATCTAACAATTTAGCTCTTTGAAAATAGTAAACAGTGTCTCCAGACTCGTAATAGAAAAAATATATAATAGAGATACCAAAGGCTCCAACTAACTTAAGAAATAGGCCCTTAATGAAATAGTTGCCTATTACCTTGTCCTTAAATTTATTTTTAATGTTAACACCAATCAACATGATAAGTAAAAAATAAATAGGTCCAACTATTATGTCTTGTATGCCCATAAGTTCAGTAAAAATATAGGTTCTAAAGCAATTATATTCTATTTTTACCTTGAATTATTACTTATGTGCGGAATAGTAGGGTTTCTTAGCTTTAATAAAGAGAAGAATCAAGATTTATTAATTGATTTGGAATGTGCGATTAAGACCCTAAACCTCCGGGGGCCGGATTGTCAGTTAATTGAGCAGCCGGATGATAATGTAGGAGTGGCTCATGCTAGGCTATCTATTATTGACACTAGTGAAGCAGCTAATCAGCCTATGTCAGCTTACGATAATCGGTACACTATAGTTTTTAACGGAGAAATTTACAATTATCAAAGTTTAAAAAGTCAGTTAGAAAAAGACAAGCAGGAAGTTTTTAAAACTTTAAGTGATACTGAAGTTATTCTTCGAATGTTTCACCATTACGGCGAGGACTGCGTCAATTCTTTCAATGGATTTTTTGCATTTGCTATTTATGACAAGGAAAAAAAGGAAACATTCATTGCTAGAGATCGAATGGGTATCAAACCTTTACTCTATACGCAAACGGAAGAGCATTTTTTGTTTGCCTCTGAAATGAAAGCACTTTTAGCTTTTAAAATTGCCAAAGAAATCGATTTTGTTTCCTTACAGCAGTATTTTCAGTTTAATTATATTCCTACTCCAAGTACTATTTTTAAGGGTGTATATAAGTTAAAACCGGGACATAGTTTAACAATAAAGGAAAATGGAGAACTTTCGGAAGATTGTTACTACAAAATCCCCTATTCAAAAGACTACTCGAAAATCACTTATAAGGACGCTCAAAAGGAACTAGTTAAGCAATTAGACGAATCCGTTCAAAGAAGATTGGTTTCAGATGTGCCCTTGGGTTCATTTTTAAGCGGAGGAATTGATTCTTCTGTAATTGCCACTCTTGCTTCTAGGCACGTGGATAAATTAAACACCTTTTCGGTGGGGTTTAGTGACAACCCCTATTTTGACGAAACAGCTTATGCGAATTTAGTAGCAAAGAAAATTAAGTCTAATCATACAGTGTTTAGTTTGAGCAACAACGACTTATACGAGGACTTACACAATATATTGGATTATATTGATGAGCCTTTTGCAGATTCATCCGCGATTCCAGTATATATATTAAGTAAGCGAACTAGAGAACATGTGACAGTTGCTCTTTCTGGAGATGGCGCAGATGAAATTTTTGGTGGATACAATAAACATCAAGCAGAATACCTAGTTCAACAAGATAGCTTGGTAAATTCCTTGATTAGTATCGGGTCCCCAATTTGGGGCAAGCTTCCTAAGTCAAGACACTCCAAAATGGGAAATGTTATTCGTCAGTTAGATCGATTTGCACAAGGAAGAAAGTTAGATACTCCAGAACGATATTGGCGTTGGTGCTCATTCACCCCGGAAAACTATGCACAAAAATTACTAAAAACGGACATTAGCAAACTGGAGTCAGAGTATAAAGACAGAAAGAGCTCTATTCTTCAGAACTTCACGGCCAACGGAGACATTAATGAAACGCTTTATACAGATATGCAGCTGGTTTTGGTTAATGACATGTTGACGAAAGTTGATTTAATGAGTATGGCGAATAGCCTAGAAGTTAGAGTCCCGTTTTTAGACCACGAATTGGTGAATTTTGCTTTTCAGTTACCTGCAGAATACAAAGTGAGCAAGGATGGAAGAAAACGGATTTTAAAAGATGCGTTCAGAGAAGTGCTTCCCACAGAGCTTTACTCACGAAATAAGATGGGCTTTGAAGTTCCATTGCTTCAATGGTTTAAGTCCGATTTGAAGTCATTAATTTTAGATGATTTACTTTTAGATGAATTCATAGAAGAACAAAATATTTTTAACATAGACACCATACGTGGGTTGAAAAAACAGTTGTTTTCATCTAATCCTGGGGAGATACATGCTCAAATTTGGGCTTTAATTGTCTTCCAGACCTGGTATAAAAAATATATGATCTAATGCCCAAAGTGCTAAGGATAATAAATAGATTGAATTTAGGGGGACCAACCTATAATGCCGCATACTTGAGTAAGTATATTAGCGATGATTTTGAGACTTTGCTTGTAGCAGGGATGAAAGATGAAAGTGAGGCTAGTTCAGAATACATAGTAGATAGTTTAGATTTAAAACCTAGTTACATTAATGACATGTATAGGGAAATCAATCCTTTGAAAGACTATCCTGCGTACAAAGAATTGGTGCGCATTATAAAAGATTTTAAACCAGACATCGTGCATACTCATGCAGCTAAGGCTGGAGCTATTGGTCGATTAGCTGCGCATAATTGCGGAGTGCCGATTGTCCTACATACTTTTCATGGACATGTTTTCCATTCTTATTTTGGAAAATTGAAAACTAGAGTGTTTATTGAGATAGAAAGATTTTTGGCTCGAAGAAGCACTAAAATTATTGCTATTAGCAATATACAAAAACAAGAGCTTTGCGAACAGTTTAAGATAGCGCCATGTGATAAATTTGAAGTGGTTCAACTGGGTTTCGATTTGGAACGATTTCAAAAAGAGAATTCAACTAAACGGAAAACGTTTAGAAAGAACTATAAAGTAGATGAAAATGCAATAGCAATAGGAATTATTGGCAGGCTTGTTCCTATCAAAAATCATAAGCTACTTCTTCAAGCTTTTGCTCAAGTGAAAGCTAAAACAGCAAAAAGTATAAAATTGATTATTATTGGTGATGGTGAATTAAGAGGAGAGCTTGAAGATTTTTGTCAAGAACTTAAATTGACCTTTTCTGATGTAGAGGCTCAAATCGATGTATTGTTTACCAGTTGGATTAAGGACATTGAAACTGCCCTGCCTGGCTTAGATGTGGTTGCGCTAAGCTCATTCAATGAGGGCACCCCGGTTAGCCTAATTGAAGCGCAAGCGGCGAATATACCTATAGTATCTACAAGGGTTGGGGGGATAGAAGACATAGTGATTGAAGGGAAGACGGCCTTGCTGGCAAAAAATAATGATTTAGGTGATTTTAGTGAAAAATTACTGTTGCTTATTGAAGATGAAAAACTTAGAGAAGAAATGAAAATTTCTGGATTCCAACATGTTCAGAATAAGTTTAGCTACCATACTCTCTGCAAGAATATGTCTATGCTGTATTCAAGCTTGTATGAAGAACATCGTAATAAAGAAAAGAATTAATTATCTTCGTAAAGTAGTTCAATAAATTAAACCTACATGAAAGTGAAAAGCATCCTACCCTTATTAGTCCTAATAAGTTTTTCCTTGTCCCTAAGCTCTTGTAAATTGATGTATCCTAATCGGATGTTTAAGAAAGGAAATTATGAATATTTTAACGTTGGGCAAAAAACCATAGAAGAATACACCATTCAGAAAGGTGATTTACTTACCCTACAAGTATTTTCTAGAGAAGGTTTTGATCTTATCGACGTTCTACCAAATGAAACAGGCGGAGGCAGTAGCGGGGGAGGACTGATAGGTGCTCGGAATGGAGGGGTTCGTTATCTGGTAGAGCAAGATGGGTATGTGGAGTTGCCTTTGTTTGGTCGAACTTATGTTTTTGGTTTTACGGAGAATGAGTTAGAAGACTTAATAGAACAAAAATGTCAAGCAATTTTCAATGAGCCTTATGCTATACTTAATGTCACCAACAGGAGGGCGTTTCTATTTGCAGGCAGCAGGGCTTCTGTCATTTCTTTAAACCCTGGCCCTACAACTCTTTTAGAAGTCATTGCGAAATCTGGGGGAATAAACGCGGATTTAAAGGCATATAATATCAAAGTTTTACGTGGAGATTTGAAAAATCCAGAAATTATTGAAGTGGATTTATCTACAATGGAAGGTCTTCGTAATGCTGATTTAATAGTACAAACCAATGATGTGATTTATATTGAACAACGTCTCCGGGTTATTAGCACGGGATTAAAAGAGTTTAGCTCAATATTGTCCTTAGTAGGAACAGTTACCACAGTAATTGTATTAGTTAAGAATTTATAGGCATGGAAAATAAAGAAAACAAAATATTGGGCGAGAGAAAAGAGCTCAAGAATGTTCTTGAAGAATTCAATATCGGCGTACTTCTACACGCGGCTCAAAAGTCCTTACTTTGGGTAGTATTATTCTTTATAGTATCCATTGCAGTAGCATTTTTCTATTTACGTCACACGCAACGAGTTTACTCTTCATCAACTACCTTAATGCGAAAGGTAACTAAGCAAACGCGGATTTTGGGTGTTGAGGACTTGCTGTCTGAAGATAAGTCGGAAATTGACATAGAAATCCAACTGTTAAAATCAAAATTTTTATTATCCGCTGCTTTAGATTCTTTGCCATTAAGAACAGACTACTATACTAAAGGTAAAATTAGTCGATCAGAATTCTATAAAAACCAACCTTTTGACGCGGATTTTTCTGATTATTCCAGTGAAATTGAAGAGCTTGAGTTAGAAGTAATTACAGATAACAAAGTAGATTATAAATTATCGTTTGTTCTAAAATCTACAGATTATTCTTTTCAAGGAGCCTTTGGAAAGAACCTCAAGACTCCCTTTTTTACCTTGCGTTTATCTAAGAATAATTCCAATTTACAGACCAATCAATTATACGCAGTAAAGCTTAGAAATTACGGAAGAGTGATAGACGAAATAGCAGCAAAGCTAAAGATTAGTCCTTTAAACTATAGTTCCAATACACTCAAAATTTCTATTGAGAATTCAAATCCATTAAAAGCTAATGAGATAATTAATGCCATATCGAAATACTTCATCAAGTATGATAAAATTAAGAAAGGGGAAAGTATAGATAATACAATTGTTTTTTTAAATGAGCAAATAGAAAATTTTGGGAATCAATTTTATAATACCCAAGATTCATTGAAGAAGTTTCGATTGGAAACTGGCTTCTTAGAGCCATCGGCTCAAATAGCAAAGAAAATGAATGAACTTGAACTTTTAGAGAAGGATCTTCTTATGTTAGACCTCAATCAAAGTTCATTGTCTTGGCTAGAACAATATTTGCGATCTGGAAACGACCTGTCTAATCTTTCCGGATTAATGCTTACTAACCAATCCTTAACTTTTCAATCGAGTATAGACGCTATTATTGGATTACAGTCTGAACGCAATCTAAAGCTGCTTAATGTAACTCCAGACCACCCAAACATTCTCTTAATAAATAAGGAGATTAATATTCTTAGGGATAACGTGTTGAGTCAGATTAGTCTGGCTAGGAATAAACAGGATACGGATAAAAATCTGATTGATTCTAAGATTCAGCAAAATTATAAGGCTTTATATGATTTGCCAGATAAAGAGTCCGACTATTCAGAGTTAAAAAGAGAAAATGATTTAAAGCAATCTTTTTATCTGAGTTTAGTGAGTAAAAAGAACATGTACCTAATTTCAAAGGCAGGAATTGTCTCTGACTATATTGTACTTCAACCTCCATCATTTTCCAGCGCGCCTATTGCACCGAATGTTCTAATGATTAGATTGGTAGGCGTAGCTGTAGGATTTATTCTCGGACTACTCCTTATCGTAGCGAGATACCTATTACACACTAAAATTTCTACATTAAATGAAGTAGAGGGCAGTTGTAATGCAAATATCTTAGGTATCATTCCTAAACACAAGGACATATTGGAGAGAAGTGCAATTGTAGTTATAGAAAATCCAAAATCCTCCATTTCAGAAGCATTTAGATCGATTCGTGCAAACCTTGAGTTTTTAGAAGATTCAAAAGGCCCCAAAGTGATCACAACAACTTCTACAATTCCAGGTGAAGGTAAAACCTTTGTGGGAATTAATTTGGCAGCAATTTTTAGTTTGCTTGATAAAAAAGTAATTATGCTTGATTTTGATTTAAGAAAACCAAGGCTAGGGAAAATATTTAATGCGGAATCTCAAAAGGGTATTAGTACACTGCTTATTGGACGAACAACGCTAGAGGAATGTATAATTTCTACAGGGGTTAATAATTTGGACATTATCACATCTGGCCCAGTTCCACCAAACCCTGCAGAGCTGATTAATAGGGACGAGACTCTAGAGCTGATAGAAACTCTAAAAGAAACTTATGATTATATCTTTATTGATACCCCTCCTGTGGGATTAGTTACTGATGCTTTAGAATTGTTGAGGGTAGCTAATTATCCTATCTATGTGTTACGAGCAGATTACTCGGATAGAGTATTTTTAGAGAATGTAAATAAGCTAATTTTTGATAATGAAATTCATAATCTTTCGATTGTGCTAAACGATTTTGGAAGAGGAGCCTCAGCATCAGCTAGTAATTATGGTTATGGTTACGGTTATGGTTACGGTTATGGTTATGGCTATGGTTATGGAGAAGGTTATGGAGGTTCTGGAGGAATGGGTTATTATTCTGATGACGCCCATCCAAGCCAGGGGTTCATTGGCAACATTATAAATTGGGTCAAACAAATTTTCGGCAAATGATATCCTACGAAATATATGCTTTGTTTTTTGTGTTTTGCCTTTTATTGGCCTTCATGATGAATTGGCTTTTCTTGAAGTTCTCTAAGTCCCTAGGGGTGCGAAATAATGACGAACTTGACCAAGTTCGTTGGTCCAGCGATGTTAAACCCTCTTTAGGAGGCTTGTCATTCTTCTTTGTGTTTTTAATTGCAATTGCGGCAGCTGGATTTTTGCCTTCTGATAGCGATAATTTTTTCCAAGATCAAAAAATATTGGGAGTTATGGCCGCAACCACTCTCGGTTTTATTATTGGTTTGGCCGATGATTCATACAACACCAACCCTTTGGTGAAGTTCATTGGTCAGTTGACTTGTGCATTTATTCTTATTTTTAGTAATATATATATTGTAGCTACAGGAAATGTGGCAGTGGATTATTTAGTAACTATACTGTGGGTTGTTGGATTAATGAACTCCATTAATATGCTTGACAACATGGATGCTATAACCACAACCACCTCAATTATAATACTGCTTGCTGCATTGGCATTTCTTTTCTCCATGCCGATTACCTTTCCAGCTTTAGTGTTGATTGTTTGTGGGGTTCTTGGTTCGTTGGTGGGCTTTCTATTTTTCAATTGGAACCCAGCAAAAATGTATATGGGCGATACGGGAAGTCAGTTTTTAGGAGTTTTTTTAGCCGCTGTAAGTATACTCTTGTTTTGGAATGAACGGAATGATACCTCTGGAATTATTCAAATTAAACAATTTGTGCTTCCTCTTTTAGTATTTGCAGTCCCCTTAATGGATACACTTACGGTTTTTGCAAGACGATTAATGAAGCGCCAGTCGCCATTTGTTGGAGGTAAAGACCATACAACCCATCAATTGGTATTTTTCGGTTTTAACGAACGTCAAACAGCGTGGATTCTTATCCTACTTGGACTTACGTCTTCGACTTTAGCCTTATTATTATATGTGGGTATAATTCCATGGAACTTAGCTACAAGTATAGGTGCTTTTGTATATTTCTTTATCGTATTCGGCATCATGCAAGTGGTCTACAATATCGGTAAAAGGAGGAATAATAATGCTTAAGCTTTTATTGGTGGCCATTGGGGGAGCTTTGGGAAGCGCATGTCGATATGCCATAAGTCTAGCCTTTCCTTGGGATGGTTCAGGATTTCCAACAGCTACTTTTCTAACAAATATTTTGGCTTCTCTGACTTTAGGCTTAATCGCAGGATTGTTAGTAGGGAAATTTGCTGATTTCCCAGCACTTAAATATTTGATTATTGTCGGTTTTTGCGGAGGGTTTTCTACCTTCTCCACTTTCGCTTTCGAATTATTCAAGTTCAATGAAATGGGTAGCATCGGCTTATCCTTACTATATGCCGTTTCTTCAATACTCGTTTCAATATGCTTAATATATATTGGATGCTCATTAACCTCAAATTTTAACTAAGTATGAGATTTTATAGTTCATTGATTATTGCGTTTCTCTTCGTTTTTACTAGTGCTACTGCGCAGAACGAGGATAAAGAGGAGTTAAGTGTGCTGAGTTGGAATGTTTATATGCTTCCAGGCATAACTAACTTGTCTAAACAAATCAGTAAGAATTACAAAAAAGATAGAGCAGATGAAATTGCTGCCTATCTGAATAATAGTGAAATAGATATTGTGGTGTTTCAAGAAGCTTTTTTTAACCCTTCAAGAAGAAGGCTCAGTAAGAAAATCAAAGCGAAATTTCCTTATCAATATGGTCCAGCTAACCCAAGTAAACTTTCACTTAAAACTTCAAGTGGAATTTTTGTTACCAGTAAAATCCCTTTAGATGTTTTGGGTACAGTGCAGTATGAAGCTTGTAATGGCGCGGATTGCTTTGCTAAGAAAGGCGCAATTTTGTTAGAAGGAGTATTTAAAGACAAACAATTTCAAATTCTCGGAACTCATTTAAATGCTGGTGGTCCTCAATGGATTCGTCATGAACAGTACAAACAAATGAGAGGCCTCTTAGATGATTTTAGCAAGTTAGGCGTTCCGCAAATTGTATGCGGTGACATGAACACGCGTAAAGAAGAAACTGCTAAGTATGAAGAAATGTTGGATATGCTGGGAGTGGAAGATGCCCCCACAGATAGTGAACAAAAATTTACCACGGCTAGGAATCGATCAGTGATTGATTATGTTTTTCTTCGAAGAAACCGAATATCCTTCCATATAAACTCTAAAGAAGTGCTTTGGATAAATCCCAACAAGTTGGAAGTTATCGATAATCTGTACGGAAATTTAAGCGACCATCTAGCGTTGAAAGCTAATTTTAGCTGGGATTAATTCCATAGAACGAGTTTGGATAGCA
>JBLHMK010000032.1:0-20567 GCA_047621945.1 Flavobacteriaceae bacterium | reverse complement strand
GATTTTATAGCACAGCCTTTATTGATTTTGGATTCATCGTTCCAGTCTTGCAACCACCATTGACTATCTATAAAGATGTAATAAAGATCCTTACTTACCTTAACTACCTCGGGGTCTCCACAACCATCGTTAGGATAGAACTTGATGTCTTGCTCTTTTTTCGGAAAATAGTCCTGTATATACTTTTCTTGTCGTTGAATAGCTTTTAATCCACCCGCTTTCCAATGATTCCAATCATGATTACCTGGAATGAAATAAGTTTCGCCAGTATAACCATTAACCATCTCTAGCTGTTCGTCTAGAAGGGCTTCAGACTTTGCTCTGTCTCCATCTTTCTTTTGAGGTAAGCCAGCAGGGTATATATTATCCCCTAAAAACACAATCGAACTTTTTCTTGTTGCTGCACTTAGCTCTTTATTCAAGTGCTCAAATAAGTAGTTGCTGTGTCCTTTTAAAATATCCGGATCTCCAGCATCTCCTATAAGATAAAGCGTTTCAATGGCTTGGTCTGAAGGTAGTCTTTCAGTTAGTTGAATAGTCTCATTTGGAGAAACATAGGTCTTCTTATATGTACTACATCCTGCTAAAAATGGAATAATGAACAGTAAGGACTTATAAAGGGGGTTCCGAATCATAAAATTGGGTTTGCTCTTGACAATACTTTGGTGGGCATAAGTATTATAAGATAAACTAATAAAAACCAAATTGAGTTCTTGAAATAAGAATCTTGATATTTATTATTCTACTCAACCACAACTTTCTTAGTACTTATCGCATTCTTCGTAGCTACTTGTACCAAATATATACCTGAACTTACTTCCCCTAAATTAACCTGAACTAGGGGGGCCGAAAAATGACGTTTATAGGTCTTCAAAACCTGACCTTGCATGTCTATTATACTTACTAGGGCATCACCATCAATCGCGCTTAAATCAACATTAAATCGACCTGCATTTGGATTGGGATAAACCGCGTACTTAGCTTCTTTTACTAAGTTAATTCCGACGGTAGCTTGGTAAGTAGTATCTGTGTTAAATGGGGCATTCTTGAATGATATTAAATGAGACTTTACAATCAAGTGTGGGTTAAATCCATCATCACAGTTTGGGCAAGTGGTTCCAGAGACACATGCTGGATTGTTTGGGTGACAAAGATCCACATAGTCTTCATCAAAAATGTATTTCAATTCAATTGGGTTGGCTGAAATGTGAGGAGTCATGTCATAATCAAACCATTGAGCAATGCTTCCTGGGCACCAACCAGCTCTGTCATAAATCCACGTTCCATTTTGAGGACTACATCCATCTGGATTAGGTTGACAATCTACCCAATTGTCTTGAGCAAATGTTTCTGAACCCGCTACCCAGATATGATGCTCATCTCGGTGAAATTCTGCTGCATTCCCTGTATTATTGTCCCCCCAGCCATGTCCTGAAGAAACTAGCTTTAAGCTTGAAGCTTGAACACCACTTTCATATTCAAAATCATAAACTTCGCAAGGCTGAAGATCTGCCATGTTCCCGAAGTTGTATGTTTCACTCCATAACTTATCTACTTTGCTATAAGCTTGAGCTGGAATGCCTGCTTGATAGTCTAAATCTAAACTATATAAAAATCCATTTCCTTGAGTTCCTAAGTCACCTCTGAAGGTCACCTTTCCTTGCAAGAGAGACATGAAATCAGTTAAATCTATGTTGTGAGAGCAAGCCACCCCATAAGGGGTTAGGTAACGAATTATTTCATACCACTCACCATTATGTCCTTTAACACTTACCTGAGAAACTCTATCCCAAGGATCACACCCTCCTGGAGGACAATCGATGTTTAAAGTCGCATTAATAGCATTAAAAGCACCTACATAACTTGGTAGTTCAGCTTCAACTTCTTCGGTATAATTATCTAAATCTAACCACATGTCATCAAAAGCATCAATGTTGAGGTTGGTACTAGAAGAGCTAATGTTAAATACTGCAGACTGACTAATTGAACCCCCATAGTTGTTTACTGCCCTTACTTCAAAAGTATGAGCACCGTAAGCATCTGGTGTCCACCATGCGGTGTAGTGTTTGTTCCCCCAATCCTTTATTCCAACATTTTCTCCATCTACTTTAAAGTAAACTTCATTCACGTCAAACAAGTTGTCAAAATCAATATCTACAATCGCAGCCAGTTCAATAGGCATGAAATTACTCATATAGAAGTCGCCTGCTAATGGGTTTCTGATATCAATGTTTGGAACATTGGTCAAAGCATCAATCACTTCAAAGCTCGATATGATTTCCTCGGCCGGATTAAAAGATCCATTTCCTATTTGCTTGGCCTTTACCTGAACTGTTCCAGGTGTGCCATCTAATGTTATTGTGTTTCCTAAAACAATAGCTGGGCCACTCATTACTTCAAAACTAACGACTAAAGCTGAAGTACTCGTTGCATTAACCGTGAAAGGAGCACTCAAGGTCACTTTATTTCCTATTTGAGGAAGACTAATTGCTTGCTCACCTACATTTAAAATACCTCCAAAATTTGAACTATCGCTTGTCAAGGCCAAGTTCATGATTTCAGCATGCCTACTACCGCCTCCGGTAGTCGATGTCACTACTTTGATAGAAGTATTGGTTCCATTTGGAAAGCCATGATTAAATTTATAATACACCTCAAGGTTAGTTTCATTTCCTATCAGTTCATTACTCATCATGTCATTAATCTCTACAGCGTTCAATGCTTTCGTCCATAAACTAACTTCATCAGCTCTTCCTGGATATACAAAATTGAAACCTCCTTCTAAACTTTTACCTATAGCAAAAGGTTTGTCTATCGAAGTAATGACTCCGCTTGCAGACCCACTTCCTATAGAAGTTCCGTCTAAGAATAATTCTAAAGTAGATCCATTATATACCAGTGCTAAATGTTGCCATTGTCCTGGGGTAATGGTGCCTGCCGGCCCAACCACTTCATGTAATCCAGTATTGGTTAATAAACGACATTCTAAAGCTCCATTCCCCAGTTGTAAGATATAAAACCCACCAGTACCACTTCCATTTCCTCTTATACCCATCATTCCAGCGCCATATTGAAATCTATCTGCATTGAACCATCCTGTCATGGATATAGCATTTTGATTGGCAATTAATTGGATAGCGGAATCTAAAACGATGTAATCATTTTGTCCATCAAAATGGAGATTCTGATTGCTTTGTGCTAAAAGAAAATTGTTGCACCCAAGTAAAACGGCAAAGATCAATCCTAAGAATACTTTCATAATGGTATATTTTATCCAAAAATAAGGTTTATTTTTTTAGAGAAATTAGCATAATCAATATCTTAATAAACTTGCTTAAATTTGAAGAATATGTTCAAGCCTAGGGATGTTTTATTAAAATATTGGGGATTTAGTTCTTTCCGCTCGCTTCAAGAGGAGATCATCCAAGAAGTGCTTACAGGGAAAGATACTTTGGCTCTTCTGCCCACAGGTGGGGGGAAGTCCGTTTGTTTTCAGGTCCCAGCTATGTGTATGGATGGAATTTGTATCGTGGTTTCTCCTTTAATTGCTTTGATGAAAGATCAGGTTAATAACCTGGAACAAAAAGGTATTTCTGCAGTCGCTATTTTTTCTGGAATGAGTAAGCGATTAATCGATCAAACTTTGGACAATTGTATTTACGGGAATGTGAAATTCCTATATGTTTCTCCAGAACGACTAAAGACTCCCATATTTATAGAAAGAGTAAAAAAGATGAAAGTGAATCTCTGGGCCATCGATGAGGCTCATTGTATTTCACAATGGGGGTATGACTTCAGGCCTTCATATCTTCAAATAGCGGAAGTTAGAGCGCTTCACCCAGATGTGCCGGTGCTGGCTTTAACCGCAACAGCCACTCCTGAAGTGGTTGAAGATATACAGGAAAAATTAGAGTTTGATACGAACAATCTTAAGAAGAAGAGTTTTCTGAGAAGTAATTTAAGTTACTCGGTTTTGTACGAGGATGCTAAATATACCAAGCTAGTCGATATCCTTCAAAAAGTAAACGGAAGTGCAATTGTTTATGTGCGAAATCGTAGAAAGACCAAAGAAATTGCAGATTATCTGAATCAATGCAAAATTAGTGCAACACACTATCATGCTGGTTTAGGTAATGAGGAAAGAAGCCAAAGGCAAGAGAATTGGCTTAAGAATAAACTTCGAGTAATTGTGGCAACTAATGCCTTCGGAATGGGCATAGACAAGCCCAATGTTCGAGTAGTTGTTCATATAGATCTGCCCGAAAGCCCTGAAGCTTATTTCCAAGAAGCAGGAAGGGCAGGAAGAGATGGAGCGAAGGCTTACGCGGTTCTTTTGTTTAACCTAGCGGATAAGATGGAAGCAAACGATCGATTACAAAACACGATGCCCACTTTGGCTGAGATCAAATCCGTTTATAATGCACTCGGGAATTTTTTACAATTAGCAATTGGATCTGGCTTAGAAAAATCTTACCCCTTCGATTTATCGCGATTTTGTAAGCAATATAATTTCCAAGCCATAAAGACAGTTAACGCACTAAAGTTTCTTGAGCAGGAAGAATATCTCTTTTTATCGGATGGAATTTTCCAATCCTCTAAATTGATGGTCACCACTAAGAAAGACGAGTTGTACCGATTTATGGTTGAAAACAAACAGTTTGAACCTTTGATTAAATTTATTTTGCGTGCACTAAGCGGCGTGTTTGATGGTTTGGTGAAAGTGGATGAAAAAATGCTTGCGGGAAAACTTAAAACAGATAAAGCTAGAATAATTAAGTCCTTACTTTTTCTCGATCAATTGAATATGATTCAATATGAGAAATTTACCGATGAAGTTTTTATTCGTTATTTAGAGCCTCGGGCAGCCGCGATTGATTTAGCACTTAGCAAGGATAATATTGAAAAACGGATTGCAGTATTTAAGACTAAGTTAGAAGCCATATTGACTTATGCCTCAGATAAGCATAGTTGCAGAAGCAATGCCCTTTTGGCGTATTTCGGAGAGATTAGAGACGATAGATGTGGCGTTTGTGATTTTTGCGTGGGACGAAATAAATTAGATATTAGCGAGTTAGAGTATCAAAACTTGCTAGAAGTAGTAAAGGATGAGTTTGGTTATGGAGAGCATTCATTGGAATACATAGTAACAGCGATCCCAAATGAAAACAAAGATGTTGTCGCTCGGTTTTTGAAGTGGCTCATTGATTTTGAAATTATCTTGAAGCAAGAAAACGGAAAATACTTTTGGGGAAAAAACAAATAATATTACTAGCTACTAGCGATATCAATTATGATCAACGCTTACAAAAAGTGGCGGCTTCATTATTTGAACAAGAGTATGATGTGTTGCTAATAGGTCGACAATTAGACTCTTCTGAGCCCCTCCAGAATAGGAGCTTTGAGCAAGAACGGGTAGTTTGCAAATTCAATAAGGGAATGCTGTTTTATTTGGAGATAAATTTGCGTTTTTTTCTTAGACTAAGAAGAAGAAAAATTGATCTAGTGTGTGCAAATGATCCAGACACCTTGCTTGCAGCTATACTTCTCAATAGTTTTAATGAGCGCTTATTCGTTTATGATTCCCATGAGTATTTTACGGAAGTTCCAGAATTGAATAATAAACCCATTAAGAAGTTTATTTGGTCGATGCTCGAAAAAATTGGAGTAAATCATGCATCTGTTTGCTATACGGTCAATGAAAGTTTGGCAAAAATATTCCAAGAAAAGTTTAATAAAAAGTTTCTTGTCGTTCAAAATCTGCCAGTGCTAAAACCTTCGCCAGACCTGAAAACGAAAAAGAACTATTTGCTTTATCAAGGGGCTTTAAATGAAGGGCGAGGTTTAGAAGTGCTCATTCGTTCTATGCTTAAAATTGATATGGATTTGCTTATAATAGGCAAGGGCGATGTTGAAGAAAAACTTAAATCCTTAGTTAAAAAATTGAACTTAACTCAAAAAGTTACTTTTAAAGGAATGTTACTTCCTGAGGATTTACATCAATTTACCGCAGAAGCTAAACTGGGAATTAACCTTTTAGAATCAACTAGTTTGAACTATTATTATTCTTTAGCAAATAAGTATTTTGATTATATGCATGCTGGTATTCCTAGTGTCAATATGAATTTCCCTGAATACGCTCGGATTCAAAAAATGGGGGAGACAGGAATATTAATAAATACGCTTGATGAAGAAGAAGTTGTATTGGCTATCAATAGTTTATTAACTAATCCTTTGAAATATAATGAATTGGTAAGGAATTGTAAAAGCTTGGCACCTCAATTTACTTGGGAGAATGAAGAGAAAAAACTGGTAGGAATTTATTCCAAGTTATTGATGAGATAGAATGCATCTTGGATATGATTTAAGCCACTTTGTTTAGACAAAGCAATAATATCAAATCGAACTTCCCCTTCCCATTCATGATCATCGACCCATTGATTGGCTGCACTGCTTATCCGTTTTTGTTGAGCTTCACTCACAAATTCTTCAGGTTTCCCAAAGTATTCGCTTGAACGTGATTTAACTTCGATAAAAATTACTTGCAGATCTAATTTGGCAATGATATCAATTTCAAAACGCTTGAAGCGATAATTCCTTGTAAGAACTTCATAGCCGTTGGCATGCAAATAGTTCACAGCTTGTTGTTCACCTGATTTGCCAATATTGTTATGTTCAGCCATTTAGCTAAAGTACAAATAAACCACATTATTTGGCATTGTGCCTATTTGGCTATTACTTTGTGGACTAATTGAATTTTATGAAAGAATTAATTGAAAATTTTTCACTACAAATAAATGAAGCCTTACAAATTGGAGAAGCATATAGCTTTAAAACCAAGCAAAGAACATTCACAAATGTTGTAATCTGTGGATTAGGTGGGTCTGGTATTGGGGGTAGTTTTGTTAAGGACGTGACTATAGGCGAAATTGATATTCCAATCAATTTGGTAAAAGGATACTTCTTGCCAAAATTTGCAAATGAAAATTCTTTGGTGATTATTTCATCTTACAGTGGTAACACCGAAGAAACTTTGAATTGTTTGCAAGAGGCTTTAGAAAGAAATCTTACAATATGTGCAATTTCTTCAAATGGAAAAGTTAAGCAAATATGTAAGGAAAATGGTTTAGATTGTATCCCTATACCAGGGGGGAACCCACCTCGTGCTAGTTTGGGTTATTCTGCTACTCAACTGTTTTTTATTTTAGCACATTTTGGTTTGATTTCAGATAAGTTTAAAGAACTTTTGGGGAAAGCTAGTGAGTTAATCAAAAATGATTTGAGTAATATTCAAAGTGAGGCAAAAAACTTAGCGGATAAATTACAAGATAAAATCCCTGTGTTGTACAGTTCTGATCATATAGAATCTGTTACAGTAAGATGGCGTCAGCAAATCAATGAGAATGGTAAACAACTTTGCTGGCATAATGTAGTGCCAGAAATGAATCATAATGAACTAGTAGGTTGGAGAGAGAAAAATGAAAAGTTGGCTGTTGTGTTTTTAAGGAATGATAATGACTTTTCAAAAGTAGCTACTCGTATGGATTTAAATAAAAAAGTCTATGAGACCTATACTTCTAGTATTCATGAAATATGGTCGAAGGGTAACAGTTTAATTGAAAGGGCTATCTATTTAATGATTCTAGGTGATTGGGTATCTTTTTATTTGGCTGAATTTAGAGACTTTGACGTTACAGAAGTGAAAGTTATTGATGAACTTAAAGCAAACCTTAGCTAATGACCGCTGCAGAAGAACTTATTGAACAAGAAGATGGGAATGACGATTTGTTCAATAATATTGAGCTTAAAGTAGATCCTAAGCAAAGTCCGCTGAGAATAGATAAGTATGTAATTACGCATAGCCCTCTTGGAAGCCGAACAAAAGTTCAAGCTGCAGCAAAAGCAGGAAGTCTTTTGGTTAATGGCGACCCCGTTAAATCGAATTATAAAGTTCGTCCATCAGACAAAATTTCTTTGGTTTACCCAAAATCTCAGCATTCAGCAGATCTTACACCCGAGAATATACCTTTAGATATTGTTTATGAGGATGACGACTTAATGGTTGTCAACAAACCAACAGGATTGGTTGTGCATCCTGGAGTCGGTAATATCAACGGAACTCTTGTCAATGCTTTATTATATCATATTAAGGACTTGCCTGGCGAAAGTAAAGAACGGGCAGGACTTGTACATCGTATTGATAAGAACACTTCAGGTTTATTAGTTGTTGCCAAAAGTGATGAAGCAATGAGCCACTTGGCCAAACAGTTTTTTGACCGGACGATTAGTAGAAGATACATAGCCCTGGTTTGGGGCGATTTTGACGAGGATGAAGGTTTTGTTGAAGGTCATATCGGTAGAGATTCTAAGAACTCTAAAAACTATACAGTATATACTCGTGGAGATTACGGTAAACATGCTAAGACTCATTATAAGGTGATTGAACGATTTGCCTATACCACTTTGGTGGAATGTAAATTGGAAACAGGTCGAACACATCAAATACGGGTGCACATGAAACATATCGGTCACACCCTTTTTAATGATGAAAAGTATGGTGGTAATAGAATACTAAAAGGCACCATTTACTCTAAATACAAGCAATTCGTCGACAACGCTTTTGCTTTATGTCCTAGACAAGCTTTACATGCTAAGTCTTTAGGATTCATTCACCCAACTACTGGAAAGGATATGTTTTTTGAAAGTGATTTACCAGAAGATATGGATCTAGTTATCCAAAAATGGAGAAATTATGCTCAGGCTATTTTCAATAAGAACATGGAATAGTTGTTGTTGTCTTAACTACGTTAACACTCGTTTTTGTGTTATCTTTAGGCGTATTTCTAAATTCAAACCAAATTGATGAGAAAAATTTTACTTTTCACTTTATGTAATGTATTGTTTGTTAGCTTAATAGCTCAATGGTCTTCTGGAGGAGAACCTTTTTCCTTAAATGGCGAACTTAATGTAAACGTAGAAACCTTTAAACTTGCCGCTCTAGATGTACAAGCATTAATAGCGGAAGATCAAGAAAATGTAAAGAATGGGCATATTGCAAGATCAGCTGTAATTCTTCCTACAAATCTAAATCTATACAATTCTGGAGTTTGGACAGAGTTAGAAAATGGTGATCGTGTTTGGAGATTAGTCATTCACGCAGAAGAAGCTTTGGCTACTACCTTACTCTATGAAAACTTTAAGCTTCCAAAAGGAGCTAAACTATTTGTTTACAACCCTGATTATTCTCAAATAATTGGAGCCTTCACTTCTTATAATAATCATGAGTCTGGTCAATTCACAACAGAGATAATTCAAGGTAGCAGGACAGTAATAGAATACTATGAACCTGCAAGTCAAGCATTCAAGGGAGGTTTTACAATCTCGGGAGTAGCAGACTTTTACAAGGATGTGATAGTGGAGACTGATGTTCTAGGATTTGATGATTCAGAAAATTGCGAAGTGAACATTAATTGTAGCGAAGGAAATGCTTGGCAAGATATTAAAAAGGGTGTAGCTAGAATTCTAGTCGTAAGTAATAATGGAAATAGTGCTGGATGGTGTACTGGATCACTTGTGAACAACACCAACTTAGATTGCAAGCCATATTTCTTAACAGCCTTTCATTGTGGGGAAAGTTCATCAACTTCTGATTTTAATAATTTCGTGTTTTACTTTAACTACGAAGCCAGCGCTTGTAACAGCCCAAATAGTGAAAACACAATTTTCAGTAGTCAAGAATATTTTAGTTTAACAGGATGTACGGTTGTGTCTGGTAGTAATAATGGAGGAAGTTCAAGTTCAGATTTTCTTTTAGTTGAGTTTAATCAAGCCATTCCTAATAATGCAGATGTACATTTTAATGGATGGAATAGTACTAACCTATCTAATGTGTCAACTAATGGAGTGAGTATCCATCACCCAGCTGGAGATATAAAGAAAATTTCTACCTATACATCTACTTTAACAACTGAAGGATGGAATGGGAGTGGTTTGCCTTCGCATTATGAAGTGCAGTGGGCACAAACGACCAATGGTCACGGAGTGACGGAAGGAGGTTCTTCAGGTTCTCCGATCTTTAATGATCAAGGACAAATTATTGGAACCTTGACTGGAGGGGGCTCTTTTTGTAATTTCACTAGTGGAAGGGACAATTATGGAAAAGTTTCTTATCATTGGAATTCTAATGGGACTGCAAATAATCGAAGATTGGATATTCATTTAGATCCTGCAGGAAATGGTTCTGCTTCATCTATGAATGGTTCTCCTGATCCTTGTGCAACGTCCGTTGGATTAGATGCCGGTATATCTTCTATTGTTGAGCCTAGTTCAGATATCTGTGGAGCAATATTTACTCCTCAAGTTGTTTTACGAAATTCAGGTTCAAGTAATCTAAGGTCTTGTCAGATACAATATCAAGTTACTGGTAGCGCTTTGCAAACTTTTAATTGGATAGGTAATCTATCTTCAAATGGTACAACAACTATTACCCTTAGTGCAATGAATGCTTCTCCAGGCACGAATACCTTTACAGCATATACCGTATTTCCCAATGGTGGCAATGATACGAATACTTCAAATGATTCGAAATCAGAAACTTTTGATGCTGTTTCTGGAATTGCTTTACCACTAAGTCAAGATTTTCAAGCGGGAACTTTCCCTCCTACAAATTATGACATATCTAATGGAGATAATGATGAAACTTGGCAAAGAACTACAAACGCAGGTTTTAACAGTTCTGCTTCTATGTTTGTAAATAATTGGGAATACAACTCGCCAGGTTCCTACGATTGGTTTGTTTTACCCGCCCTTGATTTGACGAGTGTTTCGAACCCAACATTAACTTATGATTTGGCTTATGCCTATTATGATGGTCAGCAAGGTACAGCCTATGATTCTTTAGCGGTAGCCTACTCTATTGATTGTGGGGATTCATGGTTTGCGCTTTCATTTGAAGGAGGAGTTGAGTTGGCAACTGCAGGTGGTCTTTCAACAGAGTTTGAGCCTATCTCGACACAATGGAATAATGAAGAGATTAGTTTGACTATTCCTGAGTTAAATGGTCAAGACAAGGTCTTAATTGCTTTTGTTGCAGTGAACGGTTATGGGAATAATATTTATGTAGATAATATTAATATTAAAAGTGGCGGTGGAAGCGTTGGAATTAAAGATCCAGTTTGGCTGAACTATATTAGTTTATATCCCAACCCAACTTCTGATCAGCTTCAAATTGATATATCCTTAAGTAGCAAGCAAGACCTTGAACTAGAGATCTTCAATACTTTAGGTCAAGTTATTTATCAAGAAGAATTGCAAGATTTTCAATCAGGTATCGAAACCATTAATGTTAAAGACGCTGCAGAGGGTGTATATTTTGTTCGTATTTCAGATGAAAGATCTTCAAAAATTGTAAGATTTATCAAGAAGAATTAGTCTTCACAACACTAGGTAAAAAGGGAAGCTTAATATTAAGTTTCCCTTTTTTTATGGGCGCTAAGCGATGTATACTTGAGAAACTCACATGCGTTAGTATCATAAAATGCTTTATTGCCTTCGGTCTATTATCTTTGTCTTATGACGAGAAATAAGATATTGTTGCTAGGGTCGGGTGAACTAGGGAAAGAATTAGTAATTGCCTTAAAACGACTCGGAGAGCATGTTGTGGCATGTGATAGTTATGCCGGCGCTCCAGCCATGCAAGTAGCAGACGAATTTGAAGTATTTAACATGCTTGATGCTGAGGCTTTAGATGCTGCGGTAGCCAAACATCAGCCCAAACTAATCGTGCCTGAAATTGAATCGATTCGAACGGAGCGTTTGTTTGCCTATGAAGAACAGGGATATCAGGTGGTACCCAGTGCCAGAGCTGCCAATTTCACCATGAATAGAAAGCTTATTCGAGATTTAGCTGCAAAGGAACTCGGTCTAAGAACTGCGAAGTATACTTATGCAACTACTAAAGAGGAATTTGTAGCTGCTGTAAAAGAAATTGGGATGCCTTGTGTGGTCAAACCATTAATGTCAAGTTCTGGGAAAGGCCAAAGTGTGGTAAAAACTGAAGCGGATTTAGACGCAAGCTTTATTTATGCAATGGAAGGGAGTAGGGGAGACCTAAAAGAAATTATTATTGAAGCATTTGTTGACTTTCATACCGAAATTACCTTAATGACGGTTACCCAGCAAAAAGGAGATACTTTATTTTGTCCTGCTATAGGTCATCGACAAGAACGAGGTGACTACCAAGAATCTTGGCAGCCTTGTGTGTTGAAAGAAGAGGATATAGAAGAAGCTCAAATGATGGCTAAAAAAGTGACTGAAGCATTAAGCGGTTCGGGCATTTGGGGTGTAGAATTTTTCATTGGAAATGATGGTGTGTATTTTTCTGAACTCTCCCCCCGACCACATGATACTGGAATGGTAACCTTAGCGGGAACACAAAATTTGAGCGAGTTTGAATTACATGCAAGAGCTATTCTTGGATTGCCTATTCCTCGTATTACACTGGACAGAGCAGGAGTTAGTGCTGTAATTCTTGCTGATAAGGAAAGCATGGAACTACCTCGATTTTCAGGAGTGGCTGAGGCAATCAATGAAGAAAAGACTGATATCAGATTGTTTGGAAAACCAACAAGCCGAAAGTATCGAAGAATGGGAGTTACCTTAGTATATGATGATTTAGCTACTGATGTTGAATCTCTTAGAATAAAAGCTCGTAAACTTGCAGATAAAGTACAAGTATTGTAACTTATGCAGGATACCAATTAAAATATAAACCCAATGAAAAATATATTCTACTTAGCAGCACTTGCTGCATTATTTACGTCTTGTGAGTATGTCTGGATGGAACCGGACCATAATCATGTGGTTAACCCTGAAATGGCAGTAGTACAAATCTATGACGATTTTGAAATCGAAGCTGTCACAAAAGAAGATATAGACTACGATGGAGTAATGGATTATACGATTATTGGATACGATGAATATGGCGATTGGGTGGAGGCTGTTTTTATCAATAACGATGATATTTGGAGCACTTTTACTTTTATGACTGGTGATGAGTTTCGGAGCGACGATGGATATTATGATGATTACGATGATTATAGTGATGTATATGCGGAGGTGGAAGATTATTTCTATGAGATAGAAGACTTTAATCATGTTGAGGATGTCAAATATGCTGATTTGAATTCAGATGGATATGAGGATGCCATAGTCATTGCATTTTATGACAGTGAAGATTATCAATCAATTGATGTTTATGTTTTCACTGGGGAGGAAGAAGGGTTTTACTACTATGGGATTGCCGAAGTGCATTATCCATATATTTATGGTGATTTTGGCGCATATAAAGATTTGGTAATCAAAGACGAATTTTTCACTATAGAGCTGAGTGAAGAAAGTCCTTATATGGATAGGTCTATCACCTTCCGTTATGATGAATTCGAAGACGAATTTCTACTGCATAAAGATGGCGGTAAAGTGCTGGATGAAGAGGGTAATTTGATAAGGGAAGAAGTGTTGACACAGGATGATTTTGGCGATGTTTATTTCTATGATTTCATTTTAAATTACGATAATACATTTAACATCAAACAGGAAACTTGGGTTTCTAGTACGGAAGAATTCCTAAACGCCTTGAGCAGTAACAGAGTAATTTATTTAGAAGAGGGCATCTATGAACTCAATGATATTAATGCATTGCCTTACGAGGTGCGCAATAGTTATAAAACTGCTGATAGTTGGGAAGATTTCTATGTAAGTGATTTCTTTACGTATTCCTGCGGTAGTATTGATTACGAATCAGAGTTAAGTCTGAAACTGACTGATTTGAAAAACCTCGATATCATAGGTCAAGGAGATGTCAAACTTGTGGTTACAGATGAAATGATTACGGTTCTAACTTTTGAAAACTGTGCGAATGTTTCTGTAGAAAATGTATATATGGTGCATGATGTTGGAGGTATCTGCGGAGCAAATGTAGTAGACCTGAATTATTGTGAAGATATGGAGTTTACGAATTGCACTTTTGACGGGAGTGGGGAATTAGGTGTTTATGCCGATGCATGCTATAGTCTTTACTTTAATGATTGTCAGTTTACAAACTGCACAAGCGGGGCTATTGACTTTTACGACAGCGATGGAATGTTTGATAATTGCACGTTTAAAGACAATGAAATTTGGCAGGCTTTAGTTGCGGCCTATTCATACAGTAGTTTAGATTTTTATGCCTGTGATTTTAAAGATAATTTTAAATATGATTACGAAGACTCCCGAGAAACGCAATATTTGTTTTACGCAGATGAAGAGTCTTATATTTATTTGGATGATCAATGTTTAATTAAGGATAATGAAGTAGATAAAAGATTAAACAATGAAGAGTATGTACTCATCGAGTAATAAGCTGGTTCATGGTGATAAAAGTCACTAATTATTTTTGATTATTAATGAACTTTACGCAGTGTAAGTAGTTTTAATTTCGAACTCTACTCGCAATGAAGAAATTTATTTATTTATTATTAGCAACAGTCTTACTCAGTTCTTGCAGTAGCGATGAGTCAAAAGCTCTTGCTGTAGAAGGCAGTGAGTATGATTTCGCCCTCAAACAACACCTATTCCTGTTTGATGCTTTACCATCTTTGGCTAAGAATGAAATGAACCCTAGGTCTGATGAGAAAGTAGCTTTGGGCCATGCTTTGTATTTCGACACACGTTTGTCGATGACAGGAAATAATAGCTGTAATTCATGCCATAACTTGGCAACTTTTGGAGTTGATGGTTTACCAACTAGTGAAGGAGATAACGGTGGCTTTGGAGATAGAAATTCTCCTACAGTGTTAAATGCTGCATTACATGCTACTCAATTCTGGGATGGACGAGCAGCCGATGTTGAAGAGCAAGCAGGAATGCCAATTTTGAATCCTGTTGAAATGGCCATTCCTAATGAAGACTTTTTAATCACCCGTTTAAGCGATATTGAATTATACCAAGACTTATTTGCAAAAGCGTATCCAGAAGATGAAAGTCCGGTGACTTACCTGAACTTGCAGAATGCAATTGCCAGTTTTGAAAGAGAATTAATTACACCTTCTCGATTAGATCAATATATGTCAGGAGACAAATTGGCCTTAACTAAACAAGAGAAACAAGGAATGATGTCCTTCGTGATAAATGGATGTGCTACATGCCACAATGGAGCTTTATTAGGAGGGAATTATTTACAAAAATTCGGCGTGTATGACGATTATTGGAAATACACGAATAGTGAAAAAATAGATGAAGGTCTTGCTGCTCAAACCGGAGTTGAATCAGATAAGTATATGTTCAAAACGCCTTCTTTACGGAACATCGAACATACTGGTCCATATTTACATGATGGAAGTGTTTCTGACTTGAAAGAAGTGATTCGAATTATGGGTAAAGTTCAATTGAATAAAGACTTAAAACAAAGTGAAATTGATAACATTGCAGCTTTCTTAGGAAGTTTATCAGGCAATGTTCCAGAAAATTATCAAACGGCACCAATGGTGTTAAACTAAATTAAAAGGGGTTTTAATGGAAAAAAGCGGCTAACGAGAGTTTGTCGCTTTTTTTTTGTCTATTAATGACTTCTAGTGAAAACGGAAAAGTCGTATCTTTGTAATCAATTTAATACTCACCTTTTAAAATTCGACCATAGCATGAAACTGTGTAATCGCCTAGACAAAAGGGTGCTTAAAGAGCAAATTGCAAATAGCAATGAAAAACGAATGACTATTTCGTTTTATAAATATGCTCAAATAGGTAACCCCCAATTTTTTAGAGATTATTTATATATCCATTTCGACCAAGTAGGCGTTTTAGGTAGAATCTATGTTGCCCATGAAGGAGTTAACGCACAGATGTCTGTACCGGAAAAAAACTATGATGCTTTTGTAAGTGAAATGGAAGACATCGTTTTTCTTCGAGGAATTCGCTTGAATACCGCTGTTGAAAACAGCGATGACTCTTTCTATAAATTAATAGTTAAACACCGCCCGAAAATACTGGCAGACGGCCTGGAAGATTTAAGCTTTGATGTAACTAATAAAGGCTTGCATTTAAAAGCCGAAGAGTTTAATGAGATTATTCAAAAAGAAAATACGGTACTTCTTGATATGCGGAATCACTACGAAACTGAAGTAGGGTATTTTAAAGGAGCTATTACTCCAGACGTAGATAATTTCAGAGAGTCACTTCCATTTATTGAAAATGAGTTTTTAGAAGGGAATGAGGAAAAGAATATTGTCATGTATTGCACAGGGGGTATTCGATGCGAAAAAGCAAGTGCTTGGTATAAACATCAAGGCTATAAAAACGTTTATCAACTTGAAGGCGGAATTATTAAGTATGCCCATGAGATCAGCGATAAAGGGCTACCAAATTTGTTTGTCGGAAAGAATTTTGTTTTTGATGAACGCTTAGAGGAGACTATTAGTCCAGAGGTAATTGCAAATTGTCATACTTGTGGTAATCCTTATGACAGTCATTCAAATTGTAGTAACGTAGCTTGTAATGTATTGTTTATACAATGCGATGATTGTAAAGCGAAATTAGATAATTGTTGTTCTGAAGAATGCAAAACAATCAATGCTTTACCAGAAGAAGAGCAAAAGGAGTTACGTAAGGGTAAGAAATCTCAGCGTAATGTATTTAAAAAAGGAAGAAGCGAAAACTTAACTTTCAAAAAGTAAGAAAGCTTGTTTAAGAAAGTAACAGGCGGTTAATAAACACGCGATCAATAAATTCTCGCACGCACCCTTGTCCACCTTTTTTTTCTAAAACGATGTTTGCGGCACTTCGCACCTCACCTAAGGCATCACTTGGCGCTGCAGAAAGACCTACGCTTTGCATTATGCGCACATCATTGATGTCATCGCCAATAAAAGCAACATCCTTGTAACTTAAGTCTAGTTCATCTAGCCATTGCCCTAAGACCTCTAGTTTGTCTGCATTTCCTGCATAACAATACTTTACACCCAACATTGCTGCTCGGTGATGAACAATTTTTTTACTCATTGCTGCACTTATGAAGCCGACTTCAACACCGCTTTTAAGAAGATTCTTTATTCCCATACCATCTTTGGTATTGAATTTTTTCATTTCATCTCCATTTTCGCTAATGTAGATTCCTCCATCAGTTAAAGTACCATCAACGTCTAAAACTAAAAATTTGATTTCATTGCTTTCCATCGTATGCTAATATGGTATTTATTTTTTACAAAAGCAATATACCACCCATACTTGCACTAAAATTCATTTAAATATTATTAAAAGTGAATGATACCCTAATAAATTTATTAATTTCGCTTTGTAATGAGCAGCCCACAACAAAAAAGACCTAAAAAGTCAAGTCCTACCTACTTTACATCTATTGTGAGTGTAAGTTTGATTTTGTTAGTCTTGGGATTAATTGGGACTTTCTTTATTCAATCAGCTAGACTTACCCAATCAGTCAAAGAGAACATGGCTGTTCAGTTAGTCCTCAAAGAAACTTTAAATGAAAGTGATCGCTTGCAATATGCCAAACAGTTGGAAGCTGAGATCTTCGTTAAAGACCTGGAACAAGTGAGTAAAGAAGATGCTGCTGAATTAATGAAAGAGGATTTAGGAGAAGACTTTATTGAAACTATAGGGTACAATCCTCTGCCTGATGCCATTGTCCTTCACCTTAACGCAGCCTATTCAAATAATGATAGCTTGGCTTGGATTAAAGAAGGGATATTGGCTACCAAGAATGTTGTGGCAGTGAACTATGATGAAAAGCTTGCGGATAATATCTCTAAGTTCTCATCTAAAGTTCTAATTGGGATGCTAGTTTTTCTAGCTTTACTCTTATTAATTAGCTTTGTAGTAATCGACAATACGATCAAGTTGTCTATGTTTTCTCAACGTTTTATCATTAGAAGTATGCAATTAGTTGGCGCTAAACGTTGGTTTATTACTAAGCCATTTGTATTTCGCGCTATTTTCAATGGGGTTTTAAGTGCATTAATTGCCGCATTATTATTACTTCTTGGAATTTTTCTCTTTGAGAAATATGTAATCGATTTAAACATCTTCAATAATTATCTATATTTTGCTTTTGTAACTTTATCGCTTATTGCTATAGGGATTGTGATTCCCCTAATAAGTACGTACTTTGCGGTGCGTAAGTATTTACGAATGAAACTGGATGATTTATACTAAACAATAATTATGAGTGCACAACATCAATTGATATACGGTAAAATGAACTATATGCTTATAGGCATTGGAGCCGCTTTAGTCATCCTTGGATTTTTTTTAATGGCAGGCGGTGGTACCGAGTTAGGACCAGATGGTTATGCGCATGAATTTGACGAAGGTATTTACAGTTTTCGAAGAATTACACTAGCCCCCGTGGTTATAGTTATAGGTTTCATTACCGTGGCTGTTGCTATTTTGAAAAAATTTAAGACGGCTGAATAATGAGTATCTGGCATGCCATTATTCTCGCTATCATAGAGGGAATAACTGAGTTTTTACCTATTTCATCTACTGGTCATATGATTATCGGTTCTTCCTTTTTGGGAATTGCATCAAGTGAGTATGTGAAAATGTTTACAGTAGCTATTCAATTTGGCGCTATACTTTCTGTGCTTGTTCTATATTGGAAAAAGTTTTTACAATCAGTCGATTTCTATATCAAGCTAATTATCGCTTTTATTCCAGCAGCTGTTTTTGGTTTACTTTTAAATGATTATATCGATGCATTATTAGATAATCCATGGGTAGTAGCCATTATGCTTATTCTAGGAGGGATTGTTTTATTGTTTATCGATAAGATCTTTGCGAAGAATGAAGAAGCGGTAGAAGAACAAACGCTGAGTAACAAGAAGGCCTTAATTGTAGGTTTTTTCCAAGTGATTGCCATGATACCAGGAGTCTCACGTTCGGCGGCAACCATTATTGGTGGTTTAACACAAAAATTAAATCGAAAGAATGCAGCAGAGTTTTCATTCTTCTTAGCAGTACCTACCATGTTGGCAGCAACTGGTTACAAGATGCTGAAGTACCAATTGGAGTTTGGTTTTACTGCAAATGATATTCAAATTTTAGCTCTAGGGAATATAGTGGCATTTGTAGTAGCACTTATAGCTATTAAGGGCTTTATAGGTTTTCTAACCAAGTATGGCTTTAAATTTTTTGGATACTACAGAATAGTTGTTGGACTATTACTAATTCTAGTTCTTAGTTTGGGCGTAAGCGATAGCTCTACTCCTTTGTAGAAACATTCATTTTTCTTCTTTTAAAAGAGGCTTTCTTCCGACCTTTGTCTAAAATTTATAGCCATGTTAAGGTCACTTCTTTTTGTTTCGATTATTTCTCTTTTAATTGCTTGTAAACCTGAGCGGAAATTGCCTGTTTATGGGATGGAATTTGTAAAAACAGAAGCGGGTTATGATACT
Source organism: Flavobacteriaceae bacterium (assembly GCA_047621945.1). Classification (GTDB taxonomy): domain Bacteria; phylum Bacteroidota; class Bacteroidia; order Chitinophagales; family UBA8649; genus JAFMKE01. Next base: position 1,128 of record JBLHMK010000032.1, on the reverse strand, counting down.
ATAATAAATAAGGTAGCACCTTTTGAATTTGTAGATCAAAAAGGAGAAGTGGTGAATAATGCTACTTTTCAAGACAAAGTCTTTATTACAGATTTTTTCTTTACCTCGTGTCCTTCAATATGCCCTGTAATGACTAAGCAAATGTTGCGTGTTCATGATGCCTATTTGGATAATCCAACGGTAACTTTTTTATCACACTCTATAGATCCAGATAGAGATAATATTCAAAAGTTGGACGCCTATTCAGGTAAAATTAATATCAATACTAATGATCGTTGGCACTTCGTGACTGGCGAGAAAGAGGCGATATTTGATATGGCAGAACACTATATGATTGTTGCCTTTGCAGATGAAGATGTACCAGGTGGATTTGAACATAGTGGGTACTTTATTCTAGTAGATAAAGACCAACAAATTAGAGGGTACTATGATGGTACTTCAGAAAATGATGTTACTACCTTAATTGAAGATTTAGCTGTTTTACTGAATGAGTAATCGAAGAAAATATGCAATTATAGCTGTACTCGGAATAATTGGATTCTGGGTGTTGACTAGGACTTTAAATGCGCTAGCTAAAAGTCCTGGATCAACAAGCTATGCGTATAATTGTGCAAAGTGTCATGGTAAGAATGGAGAAGGATTAGGGCAGTTATTACCCCCATTGGCTAATACGGACTGGCTTCAGGAGAACATGAACCAAGTTCCGTGTATTATCAGAAACGGAGTAAAAGACTCGCTTTTAATTAACAGTGTTTGGTACCATGAAGAAATGTTAGGCATAGAGAATTTAAATGACATTCAAGTAGCTAATATTACTAACTATGTAAGTAAGCGTTTTACAGAGGAACAAAAGTACTTCTCTCAGGATGAGATAGAGCGTATTCTTCAGAAGTGTAAGTAGTTTATAATTTATAAGCTAAAGTAATCTCTCGTTTTCCTGCAGGTCCAGGAACACCTTTCACTTCAAAGCCCACCATTTTTAAGTTTCGTTTAAATTGACCTTTGGCGCAATAGGTACTTAGGTGTCCACCTAAAGTTAAAAGTTTAAACATCTTTTCTAGAATGGGAGGCTCCCACAAGTGAGCTTGCGCATTTGGAGCAAATGCATCATAAAAAACAACATCGACT
>JBLHMK010000031.1:0-20731 GCA_047621945.1 Flavobacteriaceae bacterium | reverse complement strand
TATTATCCGCTTCTGGAAAACGTTGATCTTTCCTAGCACTTTTAGACGCTATAGCATGTTTTCATTTTTCATGCTGTTTTGCAACATCAATAGGACCTTTTTCAATAGATTCAATATTATTATAAAAATCCTTCTGGGTTTTGATTCCCTTTTGATTTTTTCCCAAATGAATTATTGCTAATTCATTCTTTAATCTTGAATTTTTCATATTGTTCAATTTTAACTTATTGATAAACTTTAATAAATTAGTGCCAAATCGTTTTCAACAAATCATGCATCTGGCACATTCTATGCCAAGCGTATTCTACTTTTACTTTGATTTAATTTTTCAGATACTTCCCAATAGTATTTTCAAGTATGGATTACTCTATTGTCAATTTAATTGTCATTCTTTGTGAAAGAACTTCCATAATCTATTTCGATGTCTTCAGTTACGGACTTTACTCCTACAACATTCTTTGCCGCTCTTTCAACATTTATTTTTTTTGAGTGTCTATCTACCTTCCCCGATAAACTTATCACACCATCCTTAGCAGTAACCCCAATTTCTGCAGCATGCATAGTTGGCAACCATTTAATGGCGTTTAGTACTTCTTTTTGTAACTCCTGGTTAGTTTTCATTAGCACTAATTTTTAGGAAATAAATGAATTTTTATTACATTACAAATGTGCGAACTTATTGGACAGTTCATGTTATACAATAAGATATCAGATGTGTATAATTAGACTATAGATTTTTATTACTATATCTGTTTCATTTCATAAAATAGGTTGAAAATCTGCACAGTAAGCATCCTTAATTTTAATAAACTTAACTCTAAATTCTGCTAGTGTGCGTGTAGAATAATTTTGTGGATCGCTAATAGGTTCTGCGCATTCCTTTTAGGAAAGTAAATAAGATAAATCATCACTTATTGTGAAAGTCCAATTAGATATTGGCCCTATCCATTCACCTATAATTGCGGCATTTTCTACTAAACCCGCTTCATGATAGATAGGATATAAATTTATGATGACACACCCAATAAAGCTACAGACATGCTTATCTACATATGTTACACTATTAGGAATAAGAATTACATGATTAATTTGAAACAGGCTTAACTATCCATTAAATGGGATTTCTGCTCTTGTCAAGAAGTATGGGGAGAATTAGAAAGAGGTGGTTACAGGTTTTCCAAGCGAGTGCGTTTCTGCTTCTTTAAATTCTTAAAAAAGGTTGGTGTAAGTCCTGTTGTCTTTTTAAATTGACTGGATAGATGCTGTACACTGCTATACTGCATTTTATAGGATATTTCCGTAAGGCTTAACTCATCGTAAATTATTAACTCCTTTACTCTTTCAATTTTATGCATTATAATAAAATGCTCTATAGTAATACCTTTTGTTTGGGAAAACACTTCTGCCAAATAATGATAATCCTGTTGCAATTTTTTATTTAAAAAATCAGAAAAATTGATAGTAGGCAATTCGTCTGAATAATGAACCATTTTGACAATAACATTAATTATCCTTTCAATTAAAATTGTATTTTTATTATTCATCAATTCCAGCTCTGATTCATGCAATGCCTTTTTCAACTTTAGTTTCATAGATTTAGAAATTGGCTTTTCCAATTGTACTTCACCTAATTCAATAGATTTATATGCAATATCCAATTTCTCTAATTCAGATTGCACCATCATCTTACACCGCAGGCTTACCATGTTTTGAATGAATAACTTCATATTCAAACAAGTTAAGTCTTTACTGATGATATAAATGATTTGTCAGCATGAATTATACAAGTTGTTAGCAGTAATAATTATTTTTAATTTCAATGTTAGGATTAGCTTATGTTTTATTTATAGCAAAATGTCTTTCTTTTTTTAACATTAAGTAAGTCCAATCACCCCCTAAAAAGTCTATTACGGTGACTATTATTATGCTCGCAGAGACCAATTCTAGTATAACAAATGCAGTAAAGAAAACAATTATAGTAAATCGAATAAAAGCTGTTGCCTTCAAAATCAAAATAAGCTCATATTTGGCACCAATAAAATAGTACACAGCAGTTGACATTAAAAAAATCCCTACCAGTCTAATCCAAACTTCTCTAGTATCTTCGATACTAAATAACTTAAGTAGCACATTAGGTCCAGATAATATCCTTAGTCCAACAAGCGCTATATAGATGCCTTAAATGAAAACACTTTTTGCTGATTGACTCATTTTTTATCCAAATTTATGATGTATTATTACCTACAGTGTGGAGTAAGCAGTCGTTCGAATGCCGCTAATAGCATGTTATAGCTAGTTTATATTTTATTGATTTCTAGATTTCAAATTCCCAAGGTCTACCGTCATCCCACTCAGTCCTTGAATCCCCATAATTTGGATTTCCTTTATTAGCTCTTAGTATAGAAGCTAAATGAATTAAGTTATAGGTCATAAAGGTGGTATTCCGGTTGGTTAAATATGAATTAAAACCCACTGGCTGATTTATCTTTTCTTTATTCCACACTTTATCCCCGTAGCTTGGTCCGGGGCATACTTTTCCGAGCCAACAAGCATCAGCTTGAGGCGGAATAGATTATCCAACATGTTGCAGAGGATACAAAATCCCCAAAGCACAATGTTTTACTCGATCTTCATTACCCGTAATAATACATCCGCCTACTTTGCCATAAAATAAGTATGGTCCTTTATCATTGGTTTTATCATTCATACCATAAATTCTTTCAATTAGTTTTTGAGTAATCGATGACTTCTCGCCAGGTAGTTCATTGGTTAAAAGCTACGAAAAAATTGTGGCTGGCATATCTTCATTTACGAACAACACGCCATGAGAAAATAAACTAAGGATTCCCATTTTAGACTTTAACTTCCTCATAGATTTTCTGTTAGAAGTGAAAAATGATTGGGTATGTTATTCAAATATTTAGTTTACCTCTTTTTCTGCAGGATCACTGAGTTAAAATATTGATAGATTAGCATCTGCTTTTAATTGAGATTAATTAAGCCCAACGGGCAAGAATATGAGCACGCTTGGCAGGCGCATTGCCCTTTGGTCGGGTGTTACCACCCGGCAGGCATATTATTTCCCAAAAGGAATGTAGAGGGTTTTCCCAGTACCATTTAATGACTGAGTATTCTTTGGGTCTTGTTGATTACAAAACATAAATTGAATCCCTAAGGCATCGTCTGTTATAAAGTCGAAACGATACCCGGAAAAAACGGTTTGTTCGTCTCCCTCAAACTGTTTTAATTGCGCATCTTCAAAATCATAAAAGGAATAAACATCGAGTGCGGGGAAGTAATTGTCCGTGACGTTTTGATACTTAGAGTTCTCCTTCATATAAACTAAGTCGGAGCGATAATAATTACATGGACCTTTAGCATAGCGCTGGGTGATAGCAAGAAACTGGACACTATCTGAATCCCAATATAGTTTAGCAATCAAGGCACCACCAAGAAGCTCTAAATAATTGACGGGAGAAATAGTGTCGTATAAAACACCGACGCCATCTTGAATGAGATCTCCAGTAATATAGAAATGATAGCCTTGGCTTTCTTCTGCCATCGAGGTGGAAAGACCCTCTTGAACAATTAATGCGGTTTGACTTTCCTTTTCGACAACTTGACTCCCGCAAGCCCATAAAAACAAAAATACAAACGAACTTAGTACGTGTTTCATTCTTTTACAATTTTTACATTTTCAGTACCCAATCGCTGTTGCAGCCAAGATTCGATTTTGTTAAAATCTTCGTCGATTAACTTGTCTTCAAATTGAATAAAAACTAGCTTAGTTGAGCTAGGAATAGAATCATTTTCACTGTAAACTAACCCCTCACTGACAGAGACAGCCGTAACATTAGGATAGAAGACGTCTATTTCATCTAACAAGCGTTCAGCAGAATAGTAAGAGCGATGGTTTTCTATAATTTCTTCTTTAAGCAGCGTCATGGCAGAATCTTTGGCAGTGATTTCTTGTATGTGAGCTAAATTGACTTGATCCATTTCGTTTTTCTCTGCTTCTAAAATTTCATCTAATTGAGTTCCTTGTTTAATTACTAACTGACATTCTTCCAATTGATAATTATTCATTGCAGTTTTCTTTTCTACAATGGCTAATGAATCCATGTGCCCACCTATGTAGAGTGTAATCGTATTTTCCTTCTGATTCCTATATTCAATTTGCTTGTTTAGTATGTAATAGGCTTCGTTGGAAAACTCATTCTGTAAATAGGTGTTTGCATCTATTTCAAAAGCAGATTGTTTCACGATATTGTACCCTAGATATATACTTGGAACAACGGTGAAGAAGAGAATAGCATAAATAATACGTTTTACAGTTTTTTCTCTCACTGAATCCATGTATTCAACATGACGAAAATTAAGGAACTGAACCACTGCAAAAGTAGATGCACCAATCATTACACTATTGATGAAAAATAGATAAAGAGCACCAAAAAAGTAACTCATGTTCAAGGTGGCTAATCCATATCCAGCAGTACATAGAGGGGGCATTAGGGCGGTTGCAATAGCAACGCCAGGAATAGCATTTCCTTTTTCCTTACTTGATCCAGCATAAACACCAGCTAAACCTCCAAAGAGAGCAATTAGCACATCCCAAAAGGTAGGAGAAGTTCTAGATAGTAATTCGGATTGAGCTTGAGTTAATGGGGTGAAATAAAAGTAAACAGCTGAGGTAATAACACTAAAAATAACAGCAATGAGTAAGTTTTTAACTGCGTTTTGAATTAACTGAATATCGTTAATTCCAGCACCTAGTCCTAGACCCATAATTGGACCCATAAGGGGCGAAATTAACATGGCACCAATAACAACAGCGGTGGAATTCACATTTAGCCCAATTGAGGCAATAATCGTAGCGAAAATAAGCATCCATAGATTAACTCCTTTAAAAGGAACTCCTTTGCGAATAGCATCTATTATTTCCGTTTCATTATCTTGGTCTTGTTCCAAACTAAAACGGTCATTAAGAAAAAGCTTAATGGACAGCCATATTCTTTTCATAGGATCATGGGCTTTATATTACGAAGATATTCAAATTAATTTGTTGTTTATGGTGTCATTTTGGCATAAAAATTAAAATAGAACGATTTTTGAACTAAGAAAAATAAATAAAAGAATTATGAAATTTATATTCAAGACATTAGCTTCTGCAGCCGCCATTATGTTACTATCATATTTGCTACCTGGTATTCACGCAGAAGGCAATTTTTTCTATGCTATTTTAATCGCTTTAGTTTTAAGCGTATTGAATACTTTGGTAAGGCCTATATTGGTTTTCCTAACGCTTCCCGCTACTATTGTTAGTTTAGGTTTATTCCTTTTAGTAATTAATGCAGCGATTGTTCTTATTGCGGACAAATTTATGGATGGATTTGCTACCGATAATTTCGGCTGGGCCCTTTTATTCAGTATCTTTCTTTCTATAATAAACAGTGTAGTTAATAAAGCTTTTATCAATAAGGAGCCAAAAAACAGGGTCATTAATAATGGAGAGAGCAAGGTAATTATTATAGAAAAAGATTAAATTCACTATTAGAACTTAAAAAAACACCCATGACAATAGGATTAATTGGCCTCATATTGGTGCTCGGTCTAGCACTAGTCTCGATGTATAATGGCTTAATAAAAAAGAAAAACTTTGTAAACGAGGCCTTCTCAGGAATGGATGTTGCTTTGAAAAAACGGCATGATTTATTACCCAATTTAATTGAAACTGTTAAGGCATATATGAAGCATGAAAAGGACCTTTTAGTAAAGCTTACTGAACTGCGAAGTCGTGCAATGAATCCTAACCTTACCGTAGATGAACGAGTAGCTGCTGAAAATCAATTGGGACAAGCAGTAGGTGGAATTATGGTAGCAGTAGAACGTTATCCTGATATTAAAGCAAACACGAATTTCATGCAAATTCAAGAGACTATGAATGAAGTTGAATTTGAAATTGCTTCAGCACGTAAGCTTTATAATGCGAAGGTTACAGACTTTAATAATGCAGTTGAAATGTTCCCTACAAACATTATGGCAAAGTTTATGAATTTGACAAAACGAACTTTCTTTGAGATTCCAGTGGAACAAAGAGAAAATGTAGATGTTAAGGATTTGTTTGGTAATGAGTAGGTTGTAATAAAATTTGACAAATAAGAATAAAAAGAAAATTGATGTTAGAAGGAATAATGAATAGCCCGTATTTTTTAATGATGATCATCTCCATGGGTTTTGGATTGATTGGTTCATTAGTATCGCGAAGATTAAAATCAAAATTTAAAAAATATTCAATGATGCCATTGTCTTCCGGGTTAACTGGAGCGCAAGTGGCAGAAAAGATGCTTCGTGAAAATAATATAGATGATGTAATAGTTCAGTCTGTGCCCGGTAAATTAACTGACCATTATAACCCAGCAAACAAAACGGTTAATCTAAGTCCTGAGGTCTTTCAAGGAAGAAGTGTTGCCGCTGCGGCTGTGGCTGCGCACGAGTGTGGACATGCGGTTCAACATGCTACGGATTATGCTTGGTTGGGCATGCGAAGCAAATTAGTGCCCGTGGTAAGTATTGCGGCAAGTTACTTACAATATGTAATGATTGCTGCAATTCTATTGCTTGCAACAGCCTTTGGTGGATATTTGCTATTGGCGGCAGTGGTGCTTCAGGGTGCGCTTATGATATTTTCTTTAGTAACTCTTCCAGTTGAGTTTGATGCGAGTCATCGTGCGATGCTTTATTTAGATTCTAGTGGTATAGCTGGACGAAGAGGAGAAGAATATGAAGGAGCCAAAGACGCACTAAAATGGGCAGGAATGACTTATTTCGTAGCTGCATTAGCTTCAGTGGCACAATTCACGTATTTACTATTACTTCTTTTGAGAAGAAGATAGGAATAGGGAATTATAAGTAATGTTAAATCCCAAGAAAGCCCATAGTATTTTGGTTTAAGTGAGATACTTAATCACTACATTGTACGTTGGTAATTAAAAGAGGAAGAATGGAAGTATTGAAAAAAATGAGATGGATCATAGTGTTAGTTTTAGCTGGCGCAATAGGAGTGGCGGCAACAACTGCAAAAACAGAGTATTTCGAGATCTCTAAGAATTTGGAAATATTTGCCACCTTATATAAAGAGTTGAACTCTTATTATGTAGATGACATTGACCCTAACGAATTTATGCAAACGGGTATTGATGCTATGCTGAAGTCTTTAGATCCATACACTAATTATTATTCTGAAGCAGAGATTGAAAACTATAGATTTCAAACTACTGGTAAGTACGGTGGAATTGGCTCCCTGATAAAAAAAGATGACGACTATATTGTGATTTCAGAACCTTACGCAGGCTATCCAGCGGATAAAGCAGGATTAATTGCTGGCGATAAGATTGTTTCTGTAGATGGTCAAACCGTTACTGGAAAAACATCTGAAGAGGTATCTAAGTTTTTGAAAGGAGAACCTGGTACTACCATTAGTGTAGACATATTGCGTCCTAAAGCGGATGGAAGTGATGAGAAGCTTACCAAAGAGATTACACGGGAAGAAGTGAAAGTGAAAAATGTTCCTTTTTATGGAACGGTAGAAAATGGAATTGGATACATTAAATTGGGGAATTTCACCCAACAAGCTGGAAAAGAAGTGAAAGACGCTTTTGAAGCATTGAAAAAGGACAACCCTGAAATGAAAGGCTTGGTATTAGACGTTAGGGGTAATCCAGGTGGATTATTGCACGAAGCGGTTAACATTACGAATGTATTTATCGATAAAGGGGAATTAGTCGTTTTTACAAAAGGTAAAATTGAAGAGTGGGACAAAGAGTTTAAAACGATTAATGAGCCTTTAGATACAGAAATTCCTTTAGTGGTTTTAACGAATAGAGGTTCTGCTTCTGCTTCTGAAATTGTAAGTGGAGCTATTCAAGATTTGGACAGAGGAGTAATCATTGGTCAAAAAACATTTGGTAAAGGCTTAGTGCAGACAACGAGAAAATTAACCTACAACACTCAACTTAAAGTTACTACCGCGAAATACTATATCCCAAGTGGAAGATGTATTCAAGCAATTAATTATGCTGAAAAAGACGAAGATGGTGCTGTGAAAAGATTGCCGGATTCCTTAAAAGTTGCTTTTCAAACGAAGAGTGGCCGAACGGTGTATGATGGTGGAGGAATTGACCCTGATTTTTTGACAGAGGTTGAATACCTTTCAGATATTACGGTTAGCTTGGGAAGAAAGGACTTGTTCTTTGACTATGCAACAATGTATAGAGCGAAGAACCAAGAGTTACATGACGGTAAAGACTTCCGAATAAGTGACGATGAATATGCGGATTTCGTGGCTTGGCTTCAAGATAAGGATTACGATTACTCTACAGAAAGTGAAGCGCTATTGGACGAGTTTAAAGAGGTAGCTGAAGAGGAGGAATACTTCGACGGTATTTCTGCTGAGTTTGAGGCACTCCAAACTAAAATTGGACATGACAAGAAAAACGATTTGCAAAAGCAAAGCGATGAGATTAAGCGACTTTTAGAAAATGAAATTGTAACCCGTTATTTTTATCGTGAAGGAGCTATCGAAAATGGATTTGTCTACGACATTGAGGTGGCGAAAGCAGTTGAACTCATAAACAACCCTGATGAATATAAAACCATTCTATCCAATCAATAAATTTGTTTTACCGCTAATTCTTTGTCTAGCCTTATTTTCATGTGTTTCAAACAATCCTAATAAGGGAGAAGAAGTTGAAGTCTACAGAGTTTCTGATTTAGCTCAAATTCAGCCGGTTGCCATTGATGCCATAAGAGCTTCAGCCGCAACCTTAAGTAATGCATTAAGCACCACAATCGATACCGCCGGATTTAAAGAAGCTATTGCTTATTGTAATTTAAACGCCAGTCATTTGCTTAACGATCTTTCTGAGGAGTATGGAGTAACAATTAAGCGCACGTCTAGTCAATTGAGAAATGCGGCAAATGCACCTAGTGATGATGAACAGTTAATTTTGGACTTCTATGCTAGTCAAGAAAGTTTGGGTAAAGAATGTGTGGGTGAAATGAGCGTAGTAGACGGCATCTATAAGTATTACCAACCCATCTTTGTAATGGGTAATTGTACCAAATGTCATGGTATCAAAGGAGAAACCCTAAACAAGAAAGCGTCTAAAAAGATTGCTGAATTATACCCCAATGATCAAGCCACCGGTTATGAAGCTGGAGATGTACGTGGAATGTGGGTGGTAACTTTTAAGAAATAGAATTTCTTACTTTTTGCGTGTACTCCCTAAGAGAAGTTTTAAAATCCTTCCCGGTACTTTGCATGTATTCAATAACCCACTTTGCGGCAAATATATGGGTGAGTTGTTCACCATCATCATCACCTTCTATGTCTATTGTAGGTTCTTGCTCATTAATTAAAGCCTCTTCCGCTTCGTCAAGCATTTCAAGGGTATAATTGGACTCGATTATTCTTTTGATTGCTGGAATTTTCATCTTACAACTTTTTGATTAACTCTTCAACTGCTTCAATTTTTGAACTAGGAAAACCTTCAACAAGTTCAGCGTTTTTAAAGCCAGCAAAGAATGGTAAATTATTAACTTTTGCTAAAGATCTTGCTTTAGGGCTATTCTCTGCATCAACACTTAGAAAGGTAACTTGCTCATTTTCTTCTAGACCCGCTAACTTGTTAAATTTGGGGGCAATCAATCGGCAAGAACCACACCATCCAGCATAGTACTTTACAATCACTTTTTCATTGTTGGCTAACAATTCTTCAAAATCCTTATCACTTGCTTTTATTACTTCCACACTTGTAGTTTTTCAGATTAACAGTTCGCATTTAAAAACAGTTCCTTTATTGCTTTTTTGCTCTTAACTCATTCAATAAAATCTCTTCAATATTTTCTCTATTCACAACAAAGACTTCCCCATTCACTTCATCCGCAATTTCTTGGAGTTGATTGAAGTAGGTACTTGAGTTATTGAATAAGAATATGGTAAAGGCTATGTTTTCTGGTGGATTCTTCTTTAAGAAATCGCTCAGTTCTTTGAGCTTGCCAAAGGATAAATCCCCATCGGTAGTCAATATGATTCTATTGTTTGCTTCTTCACTGAAGTTGGCCTTAGCCAGTTTTAAGCCTAGTTGCAAACCAGCAATGACGTCCGATTGACCACTTGAAGCTAAACTATCAATTTGGAGTCTAATTTCATCAGCTTGGCTGGCACTTACCGCATCTAATACAACATTGGCCTGGTCGGAGAAGCTTACTGCTGAAATTTCGTCTTCGGCTCGCATGAAATTTAATAAACGATATAAAGACTTTTTCAAAATAGGCATCCGATCCGCTCGATTCATGGATAAAGAGGCATCCATTAAAAAAACGGTATTGTTAAAGGCTATGTTTTTAAATGAAATTTCTGGTTCTTCAATGGGCGGCTCAACTTCTATTTGTTTACAAGCAAATTGATTGATTTCTGATTTACTAGGTCCTTGCTGAAAGGCAATATTCATTTCTTTAAAAGTAGTATCGTACGCTGACATATATAGCGACCCTTCAATTAGCTCTTCATAGGCCAGCATTTTGAGTTTTACATTTTGGGTCGGCATACAGGAGTCGCTCCAAGCTTCATTCTCCTTTATTTTCAATACAAAACTATCATAGTCACCCATCGCTCCTAAACTTTTAGACTGAGCACCCAAATAGATATGTCCATTTTCTATAGCTAAAAATCGGCCTTGATCCATAAAGACATTTTCATTGTATTTCCCACCGATTAATGTGGCGGAAATCGGGTAGCCCTGTTTGTCAAACTTGGAAAGGAGGAGCTGTTCCTCTGGCGATTTAGTATACCCGAAAACATAATATCCATCGTCTACAATAGCCATATCCCGAACAGTTAGACTAGAGTATCCTGGAATCACATATTCATACGCCCAATTCACGGTTCCATCTTTCAAGGTGCTTAATAAACTCAAGCTATACTTGTTGTCAATCCCTGTATTATTGCTGTAGCATGCGGCAACAATAGTATCACCCGAAGCAACAAAATCTGAAAGATAAGCTCGAGCTTCATCTTGCTTAGAGTTTAAGAAATAGTTGCTTTGAACTTGACTGAAATCTTCAAGCTCAAATTGAGATATTGACGCTCTATATTTATCTGATTTTGGACGCAGACCATATCTTCCACCAACAAATAGTTTGTCTTCAATAATCATGGAATTAGAAGCGCTTTCATGGCCGGTGTAATACCACGTAGTAAAATCATTAACCCTTCCATTTTTTGCTGCTAGGTTTAGAAAGCAGAGTCCAAATTTCCCTTTTGCAAATTCATCCCCTGTAATGATGTAATTGCCCTTATATAAATGAATGTTATTTGGCTTGATGTTCAAGGCTGTTTTACGCGCCCAAACAATCTTGTGATCTACATAGTTGTATTTGACAAAGAATTCATCAAATACAGCCGTGCCTGCATTATGTCCGTAGCCACATAAAACAATGGTATTACCTTCAATGAGAATGTCGCTGATGAAGTTTCGGTGATCAGAAAATTGAAAGTATTTCTTCCAAATAAGTTCTCCATCTAAATCGAGCATTGCTAGGTAGGTTTGTTTGCCGGAATATCCGCTGACAAATAGCTTGTCGTCAGTAAGCTTTAAGCAAGTTAACCCATCATCAATGCCTGGGTTCCCTATGTTTTTAACATAGCTTTGACTTATCGAAATTTGGGCGATGAGTACACAAAGCAGGAAAATTATACTCTTTTTTAACAATGCTGTTTCTTTATCGGATGGGCTTAAATGGATTCTCTTGTGAATTTAACAAAAAACGAAGGGGATTAGTTGCCCGAAGGGGAAAGTAGCTTGTTCAAGTCTAAATAATAAACGTCATTGCGATAGGTGAAGAACCTGCCTGCCTGGAAGCAATCTCTTTTAACCAACGTTGGTTAAAGTCTTGAACGGAGTGGTGACTTGGACTTAATTTTCTATTAACTTCAGGTAGGTGTTATCACCAACCTGAATTTTTTAGATGTATGGGGATAACACCAAACATAAGTGCAAGTATTACTTCTCTTCGTACAATTCTTCTTCGCTCACCTCTTTCACTTCCAAATCGTTTTCTAACTCTTTAGAAATGGCTTTGAATGGAGCGCTTACCACTTTCTCGCCAGGATTAACACCAGATAGAATCTCGATGTAGGTGTCATCTTGAATGCCTGTTTTAACTTCTCGCTGAATTACTTTCCCTTCTTGAAAAACAAAGACTACCTGAATTTTTTCATCAAAATTGTCTTCTTCATTCGGGTCGCGAAGTGTTACACTTTGAATAGGTGTACAAAGAATATCTTCTTTTTTATTGGTGATGATTTCCGCTGTAGCTGACATGCCTGGTCGGAAAGGAAGTATGCTTTCGTCTGAAGTGAGCTTAGCATAACTAGTTTTAACAAGTTTAATTTTTACTTCGAATTTTGTTACTTGCTGATCTAACAATGCATTAGAAGAATACGCCACTTGACTCACGATGCCAAGGATCTCTTCTCCTAGGTAAGCATCTACTTCAATCAATGCGGTATCTCCTTTATTGATTTGAAGAACTTCATTTTCTCCTACTTCAATCTTCAATTCCATTTCTTCAAAATCTGAAATGGTTATCAATTCTGTACCCGCCATTTGAGCCGTTCCTACTACTTTCTCTCCTTGCTCTACATTTAACTTAGAAACAATACCACTCATTGGAGCATAAAGCTTTGTTCTACTCAAATTATCCCTTGTTTGCTGTAAACCAGCAGAAGCACTTTGCACTTGGTATCCACTAGATTCTACGGCTTGAAAAGCCGCTTCTTTTTCTCCTAAAGCGTTAAAATATTGACTTTCTGAAGCCTCAAATTCAATAGCTGAAATGATTTGTTTTTGATAAAGTTGAGTTTTTCGATTGTAGTCAGTCTCTATGATTTGAAACTGCGCATCAGCTTGACTTTTTCTAGCCTTAGCTGAAGATAAATTGGCTTGTGCTTGATTGTAGGCTGCATTAGATTGAGAAACAGATGAAACATAGTTGTCTGCTTCAATTTCAAGTAATAGGTCTCCCTTTACCACTGAATCTCCTTCATTGACAAATATATCCGTTACTTCTCCTGGCAATTCCAAAGAGAGCTTAACTTCCTTGAAAGGGTAAATTTTCCCATTGGCAGTAACCGATTCAGTCAAACTACGCAAGTTGGCTTCTTCCAATACTACTATCGTAGCATTTCTACCATTCAGTTTATCTTTAAATACTAGCACTCCAGCTAGAAGAAGAAGGAAACAAACGCTAAGAATGATTAATAATTTTTTACTCATGATTGATTGATTAAAAGGTCAAGTCACCGGTTTCATAAAATTGCACGATAGCTTTTCTAAACATATACTCGAACTTGGCTTGAGCCAAACTGGTTTGAGCGGTAACTAAACGGTTTTTTACTGTTTCAAATTCGTAGGTATTGATAACACCAAATTTAAATTTCTCTTCTGCATACGAATAGGCAACAGTCGCAGCGTCTAAGTTCTTTTTGTTCGCTGTAAATTGCTTAACAGCAGCCTTTAAGCTGGTTTGAGCCGTAAAGACATCTTGGTTTAAGCTGTTCTGTTTGGTCTTAAGCTCATACTCAGATTGCATAATGCCTAGCTTTGCATTATCTATCGCAATCATTCTTTGCCATTTTCCGAAAATTGGAATGTTTAGATTAATTCGCACATTTTGATTGAAGTTATCGCCTACTTGCATCCCAAATGATTGATCTCCAAAAACTGGTTGCTGAAAAGTAGCAAAAACTAAGTTGTTAGATCCACTTACAAATCCTACAGGTGCAGTTACAGATGTTTCACCAACTTGTTTTTGAGAAGCACTAAAGTAATTACTCCCTAAATACCCGCTTACAGAAATTGTTGGTGAAAGGCTTCCTTTTGCTGCTTTTAACTGATAAGCTGCTGCCTTTTGACGTAATTCAGCACTTTTCACGTTTGGTAAAATATTTACTGCGTTTTCGGATAAGACTGCAAGATCAGTCCAGCTAAATTCTACATCAATATCTTGTTCTCCTAGTCCAACTATATCAAAGGCTTGAAAAGGGTTTAATTGAAGAACGAACTTGATTTGATTTAACGCGCTTTCTAAGGTGTTTTCTGCATTGATTAGATTGACTTCATCATTAGCCATTTGTGCTTCTACTTCATATTGATCGCCTTTGGCTAGTGCGCCAACTCGCACTAATTCAAGGGTATTGTTGTATTGGTTTAAAGTAAGAATTTTTTGTTCTTGGCTTATTTGTAAAGCCTCCTTAGCTAGCATTGCGTTTAGATAATGATTGGCTAATTGTAGTTTGGTTGAATTCTCCAACTCCATTTGATCGAATTGAGTGGCGTTTAATTCCAAAGCAGAAGCTTTTAAATTCATCATCCTACTCATTCCTTGAAACAGGCTAAAGTCGATGAACATGCCTAATGTAGTAGAATTTGTACTTTGTCTTATAAACTGATAGGTTAAAGGATCAACAGAGTTTCCAAAATTAAAGCCTTCGGTTACGTTTACATTGATGTTAGGCGTATAAAGGTCCATTTTGTTTTGCAAGACATTATTTGCTGCATACTCAATGTTCAATTTAGATTGACTAACATTGATGTTGTTGTCCAATGCATAAGCTACACAGTCTTCGAAAGACCATGTTTCTTGCGCAAAAACTAGAGTTGAAGTGAAAATGAGTAAAAATAGCGATGCTAAGTTTTTCATAAAGAGCTAGGGTTTATTTTATGCGACTTTAAAATTAAGTAAAAAAAACAAGGGTTAGAGTTAAAATAATACTTAGATACTTGTTATAAACAAATACGAAAAGTCGTTGTTGCAAATGTACTATCATTTTCTAATAATTTGAAAATCACATCTTGGAATGATATCCTTATTTACAAAAGATAACTCCATTTGGATAAAGGCATTTAGCCGATTGAAAAGCCTATATTTGATAGGCGCTATGAATGCCAAGCCTCTTTTTATATTATTCATGCTTTGTTTGGGTTTCCAAGTTGTTGCTCAAACGAATACACAGTTAATTTTTGGACAAATTTTCGATTCGGAAAGCAGAGAGCCTTTAATTGGCGCTACAGTTTGGATTAAGGATAGTAAGCCTTTGATAGGGGCCAGTGCGGGTTTAGATGGCAAATATCAATTGGCTAAAGTTCCAGTTGGTAGAGTCTCATTAGGGGTTTCATACATAGGGTATGAAGATTTAACCATTCCAGAAGTTCTTATTGGATCGGGTAAAGCTGTCAATGTAGATATAAAGCTTCAAGAATCTTTAAGGAGTATCGAGGAGATTGTTGTTCTTGGAAAAAAGGAAAATTCCTCCATGCTAAAAGTGGACAATGAAATGGCAACAGTTAGTGCGATGTCCTTTAGTCTAGATCAAAGTAGTCGATACGCAGGGAGTAATAATGATCCTTCAAGATTGGTTCTCTCATTTCCTGGAGTGCGAAATCAAGGAGATATTCAAAATGGGATTTCTATTAGGGGGAATTCGCCCACAGCATTGCTATGGACGATAGAAGGTCTAGAAGTTCAATCTCCTAATCACTTTGCAAGAGAGGGTTCGTTAGGAGCAGTAAATATGATGAGTAGTAATGTCATGAAAAGTGTAGATTTTTTCACGGCAGCTTTTCCCGCTCAATATGCTAATGCGGGAAGTGGGGTGTTTGACATCAGTTATCGTAATGGTAATCCTGAAAAGTATGAAGCCTCATTAGCATTTGGAACATTAGGTTTGGAAGGGAGCGTTGAAGGGCCCTTTTCAAAAAAGTATAAGGGAAGTTTCCTCTTGAGCTATAGGTATTCCACTTTAGGGATTTTAAGCAAACTGGGATATAGTATTGGAGGTAATACAGGTCCAGTCTATCAAGATTTGAATTATAAAATCAATCTACCTACAAAAAAGTTAGGCAAGTTTCAGTTTTTTGGACTAGTAGGAGATAGCTACATTCGACCTATTGAGATTCAACAAAATTATGGAGGTGATTGGAGTGACGAATATCGACTAAGTATGCTAGGCATGAAACATTCCAAGCGACTAAATGATAAAACGTTCTTGCAAAGTAAGGTCTTATATAGCCAAAGTAGAGGGTCTTATTCAAGCCTTTGGGAAAATCAGCGATTTAATAGTAACCAATTGACAGGTGAAAGAGAGTATAAAGGGGTAAGCTATATCAATGAAAATTTTCCAATTATTGAAAAGAGGGCGCAGCTTGATTTGAAAACTAGCACCAAACACTCGGCAAGGCATAGTTATCAAACTGGTATTAATGTCACGTTTATAGATTTTTCCCAGTCCTTTAAACGACAACAGGATGTTTTCAAATTTAACTCGAAAAGAGGAGAACTTGTCTATAAGAGGTCTGAAATTGATAGTTCAACTGCTGACATTCAAACCGTTCAGATTAAGGCTTTCTTTCAACACAAATACCGAATCAACGAAGCACTCAGTTTTACAGCGGGCATGAGCTTTTTACACATGAACGCTAATAAGTTTTTTGCTTTAGAACCCAGAGTGGGTATGGAGTTTTTTTACGGCAATCAACATAGTTTTACCATGGGATTTGGAATGCATAGTCGCTTGGAGTCTATAGGCTTCTACAGAACCTCCAGCACCTATTTGAGCGCTAATAGTACTATTCTAGAAGAGCCCATTTATGAAGAGTCTTTTGGTGCTGTTAATCAGAATGTTCAAGCAACGCGAAGTCTTCACGGGGTAATTGGTAATTCATTTCACATCGCTCCTGATTTAACCTTTAAAATGGAAGCATATCTGCAGTATCTGTATAATATCCCAGTTGAAGAGTTTCCTACCTATGCAAGAGCTTATGCCGCTTTAAATTACCAATATCCAAGTATTTTCAATTACAGTTTTACTCAGCAAGCCAAGTATGTTAATCAAGGTAGAGGGTTGAATTATGGGGTTGATTTAAGCCTAGAAAAGTCATTTTCGAAGAAGTATTATTTTCTAGTCAACGCATCCTATTACCAATCAAAATTTAGAACGCCTTATTCTCCGGTGATCTTTCAAAAAAAGTGGTTAAATACGAGGTATAATGGCAACTTTATTCTGACTTTAACTGGAGGGAAAGACTTTACGATAGGGAAGAAGAAGAACAATATGTTTAGCATGAACTTCCGTAGTATTTGGGCAGGAAACAATCGAATAGATGATGACATTACGCTAGAACCATTTGCCAAGCGATTAAGTAACTACTTTCGAATTGATACAAGGTTTGCTTATACCAGAAACAAAACGAAGTATTCCTGGACACTCTCTTTAGACTTGCAGAATATGACGAATCGAATTAACGAGTCAAGTAATCCAGCAATCAATTCAGTGGGAATGGTACCTTTTTTAAACTATAAAGTTGAGTTGTAATAGCTTGTATAGTAGCAGGAATAACTCAGGTATAGAGCCCGCTCAAGGGACTCGTTTTTCAAATTCTAAACCGTGTAATTTTGAAGCTTAGTGGTGGCATGACTCGAAGTCATGCCACCACTAACTAGCTTGTTGAAAACCCTTGCCACCAAACGGATAAGCTATGCTACAAAATTATATCTTTGTATCTTTCAACTAACTGCTATGAACAAAGACACCCAAGTATTCGATTTAATAGAACAAGAGTTGCAACGCCAAATGCATGGCATTGAGCTTATTGCTTCTGAAAATTTCACTAGTCCTCAGGTAATGGAAGCTGCAGGATCATGTTTAACTAACAAATATGCTGAAGGCTTACCCGGTAAAAGGTATTACGGCGGCTGTGAAGTTGTAGATAGAATTGAAGACTTAGCAAGAGAGCGATTAAAAAAATTGTTTGGCGCGGAATGGGCGAATGTTCAACCGCATAGTGGTGCCCAGGCTAATGCTGCTGTGATGTTGGCAGTTTTAAATGCTGGTGACCCAATTTTAGGATTCGATTTATCGCATGGTGGACATTTAACTCATGGTTCTTCGGTGAATTTTTCTGGTAAACTTTATCAACCCAACTTTTATGGTGTTGAAAAAGAGACGGGTAGAATAGACATGGATAAAGTAGAGGCTAAAGCATTAGAGGTTAAGCCGAAGTTGATTATTTGTGGTGCCTCAGCTTATACGAGAGATTGGGATTTTAAACGTTTTCGTGCTATTGCGGATAAAGTAGGCGCCCTACTTTTAGGAGATGTGAGTCATATCGCTGGATTGATAGTTAGCGGTTTGCATAGCGACCCAATGCCTCATTGTCATATTGTTACTACAACTACTCACAAGACTTTAAGAGGTCCTAGAGGAGGAGTAATCATGTTAGGTAAAGACTTTGAAAACCCTTGGGGTTTAAAGACACCTAAAGGTGCAGTTAGAAAGATGAGCGCTATTTTGGATTCAGGAGTTTTTCCTGGCACACAAGGTGGACCGCTAGAACACATTATCGCTGCTAAAGCCATCGCATTTGGTGAAGCTTTAGAGGATGATTTCAAAACTTATAGTCAACAAGTGATTAAGAATGCCCAAGCGATGGCAGGAGCTTTCGTAGAAAAAGGGTACAATTTAGTGTCAAACGGAACTGATAATCACTTGATGCTAATTGATTTGAGAAATAAAGACATCTCAGGCAAATTAGCTGAGCAAACACTAGGTAAGGCTGAAATTACCGTTAATAAGAACATGGTTCCTTTCGACGATAAATCACCTTTCGTAACCTCAGGAATAAGAATAGGTACGCCAGCAGTTACTACTAGAGGAATGAAAGAAAATGATATGTTACAAATTGTAGAATGGATAGACCAATTACTTTCGGAGCCGGACAACGAAGCAAAAATTGATTCAATTAGAAGTGACGTGAACGAGTATATGAAGAAATTTCCGTTATATGCTTAAACAAGTCCTTACCATATTAAGCATATTCTTTTTGGGCTTCTTTATGAAGGCTCAAATAAATGCTTTTGATAAGGGATTTGATGCATTTCAAAGAGGAAAATACGACAATGCAGTCCATTTTTACACAATATATATTGAAGATGTTCAAAGCCCGAACGCCTTCTTTAATAGAGGCTTGGCTTATTATAAGTTACAAGATTTTCAAAGCGCAATCCAGGATTTTACTAAAGTTCTACGCCTAGAACCAGATGACTATGAAGCCTTGTATAATAGAGGACTAGCAAATTTTGACGCAGGCAAAATTGATAGTGCTATTTCAGATTATAAAATGGTCTTAACCCATAACTCTAATTATGACAAGGCCTTAACAGGTTTAGGCTTATGTTCTCTTCATGAAAAGGATTATGAGAATTCAATTAATTATTTTTCCGAAGCTATTGTTTTAAATAGTGATAGTCAGGTGAATTATTACAATAGGGGGTTGGCTTATCACGCTGTTCAGAATTATGAGAAAGCTGAACTGGATTATTCTCATGCTGAACAATTGGACCCTTCCAAGATCGATCCTTTTATTTCTAAAGCGAATATGTATCATGACATGGGTGAATTTGGTAACAGTGTAATGGATTATACGGAAGCTATCTACTTATCGCCAGAAGCACCTGCTTTATATTACAATAGAGGTATTTCATATTATGACAATAAGGATTTTGAAGAAGCTATTCAAGATTTTGGCGAGGTATTGGTTTATGATTCTAACCATATAGACGCTAAATGGTATTTGGCTCTCTCACATAAGGAATTGGGGAATGAAAAAGAAGCTATTAGTTTTTATGATCAAGTAGTTTCTTTGAATCCTGATTATGAATATCTATGGTCGATTGATAAAAATCGCCTACAACTAAAGAAGTTTGTCGAAGAAAACTGGATGTATACCTTAATGCTAATTTTCTTATTACTGGCTAGCTTGTTTTTTGTCAGAAAGATTGTGAAGAACAATCGACCAACTGAAATAGATTAAACAGCGAAACTCTCTCCACAAGAACAAGTCCTGCTTGCGTTAGGATTAACGAAGTGAAACCCTTTCCCATTTAAACCATCTGAGAATTCTAAAGTGGTATTAGCTATATAGAGGAAACTCTTTAAGTCTGTTACCATTTTTATTCCTTGATCTTCAAATTCTTGATCATCAGGTTTAATCTCGTTATCAAAATCCATCTTATAGCTTAATCCTGAGCATCCGCCACCTGAAACGGTAACTCTAACAAAAGTCGCCTCCGGCGTACTTTCATTTTGAATCAATTCTTGAATTTTACTTTTTGCTGCTTCTGAAACGAATAACATGGTATGAGTCCTTTTGTGTAAATTTAAACAAATGCTTTGTAAATTTGGTTCCTAACTTCGTACTATGAAAAAGATTGAACACATTGGAATTGCCGTAAAGGATTTAGACGCATCAAATAATTTATATACCAAGTTGATGGGTAGTGGGCCTTATAAGGAGGAAGAAGTGGCTAGTGAGTTTGTGAAAACATCTTTCTTTCGTGCAGGTCCAAATAAAATCGAGTTGTTACAAGCAACAGATGAAAGAAGTGCTATCCATGGATTTGTAGAAAAAAAGGGTGAGGGCATTCATCATATCGCCTTCGCGGTTGATGATATAGTGGCGGAAACAAAACGTCTTGTTGGTGAAGGATTTAAAGCGTTATTAGATAAACCGAAAAAAGGAGCAGACAATAAGCTGGTAATGTTCTTCCATCCAAAAACAACTGGTGGAGTGCTAATTGAGTTGTGCCAGGATATCAAAGTCTAAATAGTTAT
>JBLHMK010000030.1:0-20771 GCA_047621945.1 Flavobacteriaceae bacterium | reverse complement strand
ATTTTGCGTGCTTCTACATCTTCTAAAGTTTCGATAAAGTAGTTACTGGCACTTTGATTAAAGAAAGATCTTGGAATAGACATGATTTGATTCTCCGCAGAAAACCAATGGCTGATATCTCTGCCTTTAGCATCAATATAATAAATGCGCATTAGGCCTTTTTCAATTAGGTATAGGTATTTACAAACTTCCCCTTCTCGCAAAACCGTGGTCCCTTTGGGAATAGAAACAGCTTTTGCCGCGGCTTCCAATTTCTCTATGGATGTTAGGCTCAGATTTGCTTGTTGTACGATTTGATCAATCATGTATTGAAGTTAACATTTTCTGTTGATTAAGTACGCTCAATTAAGACCCGAAGCTTCGGGCCTTAATTGAGCTGCAGAATGGTTTACCTACCCTTAGGCAAGGCAAACACTTAAGCTAGCTTTTTAATAAATACTGAACATTTTTATTAACTAATGTGTTGTCAACTTGGATTACACCTTTTTTCAGTACCAAGCCCCCAATACAATGAATAGAATACTACTCGTAGCATTAGTCTGTTTGACTTCAACACTTTTTGCCCAAACATGGGAACAGCAGGGCGATGCCCTTGTAGGACGACACCATCCTATATCCTTTTCCTTAGATGGCAAAGGATATGCTATAACTGGGACCTTAATTAGCGGTCAACCCACAGATGATGCCTATGAATATGACCCTGTAACGGATACATGGACAAGTATCGCAGATTTCCCAGGAACAGCACGAAGCTTTGGTATTGGGACTGTTACGAATAACATAGCTTACCTAGGCTTAGGGGCAACAAACAACCAATATCTCAATGACTTTTGGAGCTTCGAACCTAGCACTGGAACATGGACACAATTGGCTAATTGTGGATGCTCTGGTCGAAGACACCCCGCCATGATAGCGACTGCCACAAAGGTTTATGTGGGCTTAGGAGATGACGCTACAGGGAATTTGAAGGATTGGTGGATGTATGACATTGCAGCTAATTCATGGACGCAACTTGCAGATTTACCAGGTGTAATTAGACACCACCCTTTTATGTTTAATGCAGGCGGTGAAGTTTTTGCTGGCATGGGACATGGAAATAGTATTTATAAGGATTGGTACAAACTAGATACCCTTGCAAATACATGGACAGCGATGAACGATTTTCCGGGTGAAGCTCGAGTAGCAGGAACTCAATTTAGCTATAACGGCCTGGGCTATGTGATTAGTGGCGACGGAGACAATCACGACTTTATGCAAACAGGAGAATTCTGGGAATATACTCCTGCAACGGATAGCTGGGAAGAACTGCCTCCGCACCCTGGAATAAGCAGATGGGCTCCGGGTAGCTTTACCATAGACAATGACGTTTACTTTTTTGGTGGACAAAACCGACAAACGAATGCCTTCCCTAGTGATGTATGGAAATATAGCTTACCTGCAGCTCCAGGGCCTCCTGTAATATCAGGAATAGCTGATCAGGTCTTGGCCAACACTTTTGTATATCCTAATCCGTCAAATGGCGTGATATTTTGGAAGAATGACGAAAGTGTGAACGAGGTAAAAGTTTACAACACCTTGGGCAAACTGGTTTTGTCAAGCGCTGCTGAGGGGAAACAACTAGATGCGCAGGAATTGAATAGTGGAATATATATCGTTCAATTTTATTCCAATGCATCTGTTGTGAAAACGTCTAAACTATTGATTCAACAATAAGCACCATAAACCATCAATTGAATACATGAAAAGCCATCCCTCAAAAGGATGGCATCGCTTTTTAATCTATCTACTAAGCACTAGAGGATTAGACGTCGATAGCTACTTATAAAACCGTACATTCAAGCTAAATTAAAGCAGCATGAATGATTCTTCCAATATTTGCTTGTCCTGTGGACTCTGTTGCGACGGAAGCCTAATTGGTTTTGTGCAGCTAGACAGTGATGAGCTGCCTTCCGTAAAAGCCGTAATGGACATTGAAGAAGAAGGCGGGAAAGGATTCTTCCTTCAACCCTGCCAAAAATATTGCGATGGCTGCACGATCTATTCTCAAAGACCCAAGGCCTGCGACCATTTTAACTGTAAGTTGTTAAAGTCGGTCCAACAAAAAGAATTGGATTTTGATTCGGCCTTAGAAACCATCCAAGACGTGAAAGCACAAAAGCAAGCTATTGAAAAAAAGATAGGGCAACTAGGCATAGCATTTCAATCGCCGTCCTTTTACTTTAAAATGGTGGAATTGAAAAATATTTTGCAGAAATTGAAGGATGAATCCACCTTAAATCCAAGACATCAAGAATTAATCATTGAACTCCAAGAATTAGATGAATTGCTCTTGGCAAATTTTGGTGTTACCCTGGATTAGAAAGGGCTAATTAGCCTACATAACGGCCACCACTTTATACCCAATAAACGCAAGGCACAAGAGGGAAGTAATCAAAGGCAGCACAAGCTGACTCCTGGCCTACTAGAACATAAATTCCAGCACCCAGCATGGTACCGAGTTTTTTTTACTAGACCTAGGTCTTTCTGTTTATCCTTCATTCAGATTAGATTAATGATTTTTAGGTGTTTATTTTCGGCGAAGTTAACCCTTTTGGAAATGAAACAATATGATATTGGTCACTCAATATATTGAGAATTATTAATATTTTCCCCATGTTCCATTTACCCCTAGAAACACTTCGCTCCCATTGAATAAATAAAGTATTAATTCTTATATCTAGAATAACTAAAACCCCTAGTTATGAAAACCTTTGTTCAAGTATCCCTCGTTATTTATCTCCCGTTTTCCTTTCATACTAGCCAAGCTCAAAATTGGGAAGGGCTATTTGAAAGAGATTGGAAAGGCGCTTCTCGTTCCCGCACCACGGAGACTTCTATCGGCTTTTTTTATTGTTCCGAATGTTTAAGATACGTCGTCTATAATTCTGACAACAATACGTTTACGGGCTACAGAAAATAGTGCTTAATTTAGCTGGTGTTGAATACCAGAATACTTGGAAAGCAACAGGTATAGTTAATGCTGCAGACTATACACTTACCCTTAAACCCTTGGATGAAGGCAGTAGAGATAAATTACCCGGCGGACTATATTGGACTCCTGAAAATGTTTACCTCAAAATTTTAAAGATACTGATCACGAAGGAGATTTTTTAATTCAGGGTAAATCTGCGAGCATGAGCTACTCGGATGAGTCTTTTACCTTAAGTGATTATCCATATTAATCTTACCTTCATCTCAGAAACAACTTAAAGAAATAGAATGAATAAAACTTTAATCATTTTAGCAAGTCTAATTTTTATAAGTTGTAACTCAAAACCTAAAATAGAAGAGACTATGGAAGACAATAATCAAGGCAAAGGTGAGGAATCTTTAAATAATGACACCATTCCTAAGGTAACCGGAATTGGCGGAATTTTCTTTTTTACAGACGATACGGAAAAAACCAAGCAATGGTATGCTGACAACTTAGGCTTAGAAACCACTCAGTGGGGTTCAAGTTTTGAATTTAGAAATGCCAATCGACCAGAAGAAATCAATTATTTACAATGGAGCCCTTTCAAAACGGGAAGTGAGTATTTTGATCCTTCGAAGAAAGAATTCATGATCAATTACCGGGTTCAGAACATTGAAGGTTTGGTAAAGAAATTAAAGACGAATGGCGTTAATGTATTAGACACTATCGAGACTTATGATTATGGAAAGTTCGTTCATCTAATGGATGATGATGGAAACAAAATCGAACTTTGGGAACCAGTGGATAAGGTATTTACAGACATGGATGGTGATACAACAAAATAAAAACATGAATTACAAGACCCTCAGAAAAATACTCTTATCCTCGAATATCCAGGTATTGATTATTACCATCATTGTTTTTGGGATGGGAACAGCCATGCTACTCTACGCTTCATCAGATTCTTTTGGAGGTAGTGTTATCGGTTTATCCTTATTCGGAGGACTCTTTTTCTTTCTTGCAATCGTACTCTTCTATAAATTTTTACCTGCACTTTATGGAGCCTTAAGCGGTTCAGATCCTTTGTTAAAAGCACTAAGAGGAAATGAGAAAGATTACCTCGTTTGGGTATATAGGAAGCAAATAGATACCACTTTAGGCAATGGAGGTTCAACCATTGGAACCAGTAACAATGTAGTCGTCTACAATAAGGAGGGAAATATGATTGAGCTCGTGCTAGCCGGTAATCGTGACCCAGAAGAAGTGATTCTATTTTTAGCCGATGAATTCGACATCCCCTATTTAGGCTATACAGACGACAATAGAAATGCCATTAATGAAAATTACTACCCTAGAGGTTGGCAAAAAGTGTAGAAAAGCATTCTCTTTCTTTTACTGAAAACGTTCGAACTTGAATTTGTGTACCTTGCACGCAGCCGAGAATTTATATCTCAGTCAAAACTATATTACTGAACCCGAAACCCCACAAGCCTAATCTTTATGGATAATGAATTATTAATCAAGATCATTGTATTGGGCATTTATGTGGCCATTTTATTTTTAATTGGTATCGTAGCATCGAAACGGATCAAGAATATTAGCGATTATTATGTAGGTGGAAAGAACATGAGTTTTTGGGCCGTTGCTTTTTCTGCTCGTGCCACTGGCGAGTCTGGTTGGTTGTTGATTGGACTTACCGGAATGGGCGCCATTGCTGGCTATTCAGGCTATTGGGTAGTTGCTGGAGAATTACTCGGCGTATTCATTTCATGGCAATTTATGGCGAAGCTTTTCAAGCGCCGCTCCGACCACTTTAAATCCATTTCTATACCCGATTACTTGCAGAGTCACTTTAAAACGACCTCGCATACTTTACGAGCTATTTCTGCATCCATACTTGTCATCTTCGTGGTTATCTATGTGGCTTCTCAAATTGATGTTACAGGAGTTGCCTTTAACTCCATGTTAGGCATTAACTATAAACTAGGTGCATTAATCGGCTTTTTAATTGTCCTCTTATATATCTTCTTTGGTGGCTTTGTGGCTGCCGTATGGTCTGATATGTTTCAAGGCGTGCTGATGTTTATTGGCTTAGTTTTATTGCCTATTGTTGTTTGGTTCTCCATGGACCACGGGGCTGGAATTACAGCAGGCTTAAATGCTATCGACCCAACTCTTACGAATCTTTGGGGACGAAGTGATAATTGGATAATGAACCTCTTTACAATCCTTGGGTTTTCCATGATCGGCTTGGGCTTTTTAGGCTCACCACAAGTATATGTTCGCTTCATGTCCATCAAGAGTGTAGACGAAATTAGAAAAGGTAAATGGGTGGCTTTATTATTTACTTTAATTACTGATGCAGCAGCAGTAACTATTGGTATATTGGCTAGAGTTATATTCACGGATTCAGGAGCTGACGTAGAATCTGTGCTAGGTATTGGCGGTAAAGATGTGTTATCTATGGTAACCGAAATGTTCTTACCTATTGGTTTAGTGGCAATCTATGTGGCCATTGTTTTGTCTGCCATCATGAGTACCATCGACTCCCTACTTATTCTTGCATCAAGTGCCTTAACCCGTGATTTTTACCAGAAGATTTTCAATCCAGAAATTAGTAATGATAAGCTGACTAACATCTCGCGAATTGCTACAGTGACTATGTCATTAATAGCATTATTAATTGCACTTATCATGAATTGGGTATCGCCAGATAGGCAAGTATTTTGGGTAATGATTTTTGGATGGTCTGGAATAGCAGCCACCTTTTGTCCCGTAATTATCCTCACCTTGTTTTGGCGAGGCTATTCTGAAAGAGGCGCTATTGCCTCAATGATTGCAGGCTTTTTATCTGTTGTAATTTTCAAATTTGTGATACAACCTATGCCTGAGATAGGCGCTTATTTTGTAGAGCTAGATGTGTTGGCTCCTTCCTTTGCTATTGCCATGATTGCTGGCGCTATTGTATCTAGAATCTATCCGCCAAGAAAAGAAGCAATAGAAGCTTTAGATGAGATTGATCGTATGGGAGATTATAAGTAAATTTGTATTAATTCAAGAAGCAAACATTTAGCTTAACCTTCCAGAAAAGACTGGCATGGGAGAAATCAATTTTGTTTTTTTATTGTTAGCATTGCTTGCTGAGATAATTGGAACTATTGGAGGCTTTGGCTCATCCGTTTTCTTTGTGCCATGAAGGAGCTTATCGCAATGGAAGAGCTAACGTCATCCGATTTGTAGCTAAGAAGAAACAAGATGAGCCAAGCAATGAAATCAGCGGATTACTTCAATCCAGGTAAATAGCGTTCTTCAAAAATATGAAGATGATGAAGATTGTGCCCAACCATCAACCAGCCCAATACTCGCGGACTAAATTGAATGCCGTTAGCGGAACCTTCTACATCTAAATTTTCCAAATGGCTATTCAGGAATAAACTCAATGAACTAGAACGAATAGCATGATACTCGGAGGTGAACTCACTAATCTTGCTGTATCCTTTACTTCCATCAGCAAAGTCATTCTCATCAAATCCAGGCAATTCACTTAGATCTCCTCGCAAAAAACGCAAGGCTCGATAAGCATAGACTCTTTCTGCATCACAAATGTGTTGCAACAATACCCCAACAGTCCACTTCCCTTCTCCATAGCGGTACTGAAAATCTTCATCCTTCAATTTGTTAGTGAGCTTGAGTGTTTTGTGCGAGACTTTCTCCAACGCTGTTATTAGATCATCGCCACTTATTAAACTAAGATAACTGGTGTAATACTGACTAGGATCAAAAGATGTTGGCTGTTGAATTTTCAAGACTTCGATTTTGGTTTGAGGAGATAGATAAATCGGACAGCTAAAGCATTGTGATACCATCCTCCACGTCGAGCACGCGAACTGGATACGGCTAAATCCCATAAACTGTTCAAGGAAAAATTAGCTTTCAAATTAATTCCAAATTTCTCCTTAATCAAGAAAGTACCTCCTACTGTTGCGGCAAAATCCCACTTTTTAGGTTCATCTGGCAAGAGTAAACCCGCTGATTGCTCCAAATTATATCGAATCAAACGACCGAAAGTAAAGCCTGCATGAAAAATCATGATGTCTGCTTCGTGGTAATTGAACAAAATAGGGATTTCTACATAATCAAAACTGAATTTTCTAAAATTTAACGGGTCATTTTTCTTGAATGATTCCTGACTCCCCTTCATCGCATAACTTAGCTCAAGGCTATTTGAAAAACGAGGAGTATACATGATGTAAGCTCCTACTCCAGCATTTAATCCAACTTTTCGATATCCCGCCATTAAATCTCCGGCAATTTGAGTAACATTCATTCCCGCAGCTACATAACCCACGAACAATTGTTTCTCACCAGCCGCCTCACCTTGTGCTTGGGGCAAAAAGGGAAAGATTAAGAAACACCAAACAACTATTTTTTTCATTTTCGCTATATTTACTGTTCAAAAGTAAGTTAAAAAAGATACTTTGGTTTCAATTAGACTTACTTTTATTCTAGGGTGTAAGCCTTTCAAAAAGAATGAACTAATGAAACTCAATTCTACAACGCTAAAAAAAGCAGAAAGTTTTCTTGAAGATGCAGGATACGTCGTTCGCTATGAAAAAGGGAATTTCCATTCCGGTTACTGCATTCTAGAAGACCGAAAGGTTGTCGTGATTAATAAGTATTATGAAACGGATGCAAAGGTTAACACCATCCTAGAAATCATTAGCAATTTAAAAATTGATTTAGGAAAGCTAAACCAAAAATCAAAAGACTTTTACGCAAAGATTGCTCAATTAAAACTGGAAGATTTATAGATGATAGTACGTATTGTAAAATTAACTTTTAAACAAGAAGATATTCCTGAATTTTTAGAGATTTTCGAGAAACAAAAGAAATTCATAGCCGACTTTGATGGTTGCAGTCATTTAAGTTTGCTTAGAAATAAAAAGCAAGCCAACATCTTTTTCACTTATAGTCATTGGCAGAATGAAGAAGCTTTAGAGCGATATCGGGAATCTGATTTCTTTAGAGATATTTGGTCGAACGTTAAGCAATTATTTGAAGATAAACCACTGGCTTGGTCCCTAGAGAAACATGGATAATCCTCAACTATATTTTGGTAAGCTTAATCAACACCTCCAGGAGGTCCTTAAGCAAACGGACTTCACGACCTTGTTCATCTTAGTCGACGAGAACACTAATGACGATTGTCTGCCTTTTTTAGAGCTACCAGCGCATCAAGTCCTCCTTATTGAAAGTGGTGAAAAGCATAAAAACATACAAACCTGTCAATCCATTTGGGCAGAGTTATTGAGTCGTCAAGCGGATAGACATTCTATCTTAATTAATTTAGGTGGCGGAGTCATTGGCGACATGGGTGGATTTTGTGCGGCTACTTTTAAACGCAGCATACGTTTTATCAATATCCCTACTACCCTTTTAGCGATGGTGGATGCCAGCGTGGGCGGAAAAACGGGAGTTGATTTCATGAACCAAAAGAATATGATTGGTTTGTTTACTTCACCGCTAGCTACATTGATAGATCCCTTATTTTTGAATACCTTAGATCAACGACAAATTAAAAGTGGTCAAGCAGAGATGATTAAACATGGCTTAATTGCTAATTTAGATCACTTCGAAAAAGCGATTCAAGCCAATGAGTTTCCTTTAGCGCTTATTAAGGAATCCGTAGAAATTAAGCAGCACATCGTTGAACAAGATCCTTTTGAAAAAAACATACGCAAGAGTTTAAATTTTGGTCATACTTTGGGTCATGCTATTGAAAGCGCTGCCTTAAGCGAAGGAAACAACATTTTACATGGAGAAGCAGTGGCTTTAGGAATGATTCTAGAGCTGAAGTTATCGGTGTTACATTGTTCCTTAGACAAAGATGAAGCGGATAACTACATCGAAAAAATTGCGGCTAAATATGGTCACCCTCCTTTAGATTCAAACTACCTAAGTGCCTTGATTGAATGGTGTGGGAACGATAAGAAAAATGAAAACAAGGGAATCAACTGCTCATTAATGAGCAGTGGTGGCAACATTAAGAACAATATCAACCTTTCCCAAGAACAGATTTTACGGATTGCTAAGAATTAAGTTGACGCAAGCCCTCATAAGCCACAATTGCAACTGCATTTGCTAAGTTCAAACTTCTAACTTTATCACTTTGTAGAGGAATTTTATAAATCTCCTTACTGTGAGCACTTATAATTTCTTTCGATAAGCCTTTAGACTCCTTTCCGAAAACTAAGAAAATGTCTTTAACGAAAGGGACGTCCCAATAGCTTTTCGCTCCATGACTTGAGAAGAACGCCATCTGCTTGTCTCGATGCTGTTCAAAAAAATCATCCACACTATCATACTCAAAGACCTCAAGATGCTGCCAATAATCTAAGCCTGCGCGTTTCAGTCTTGAATCGCTGATTTCAAAACCAAAAGGTTTAACCAAATGTAGTTTAGCTCCGGCGGCCAAACATAGCCGTCCAATATTTCCTGTATTGTTTGGAATTTCTGGTTCTATAAGTACTATATTCAAGTGGATATATTTGATGTAAGCTCAAAGCTAAACAAAGTTGAAATTATTTAACTGCTAAAAACAAAACTAGCTTTGTATATTCGCTTTGAATCTATCCCATTTAAACCGCACGAATATTGCTTTTAACATACACTGAAATAGAAATTAAAGAGTTGGAGATAAATCTACCTGCTTCTAAAAGCATTAGTAACCGAGCCTTGATTATTCAGGCTATGGCTGATGACCGAATTCAATTGAGCAATTTGTCTGAAGCGGAAGACACGCAGATTCTTTCCGCAGCGCTTCGTCAGCGAAGTTTGAAAAAAAACGCAGGAATGGCAGGAACGGCTGCTCGATTTTTAAGCGCATTCTTAGCTACTCAACAAATAAACTATTTTTTAGATGGTGACCCCAGAATGCGAAAACGCCCTATGAAGCAATTGCTAGATACTTTAGTGGAACTAGGTGCCTCTATTACCTACCTAGACAAGGCCGGGCATTTACCTATACAAATCAACGGCGCGCTAACTGAAGGAGGGCAAATACAAATTGATGCTTCCGAAAGTAGTCAGTTTATAACAGCCTTGATGTTAATTGGTCCAAAATTAAAAGGGGGACTAACTATAGAACTCATAGGATCAATTAGTTCTGCACCCTACATTCAAATGACAAAATCAATAATGGAGTATTTTCAAGTTCCAATAACTTTCGAGCACCAAATCATTCAAATTCTAGAACAAGGCTATCAAGCTGCAGAACTGACTATAGAAAGCGATTGGTCTTCAGCCTCCTATTTTTACAGCAGCTTAGCCTTGCTAGATGAAGGAAGCTTGGTCTTAAAAAATCTCTCTTTTAATTCTTGGCAAGGAGATGAAATAACTGCTGATATTTATTATCGTTTAGGCATTAAAAGCACTAAAATTGGAGACGACATTTTAATAGAAAAAGTAGCGCATGCTGTAGAATACCTGGAATATGATTTTGTAGATTGTCCTGATTTAGCTCAATCGGTTATCTGTACATGTATTGGATTAGGTATCGAAGGGGAGTTCACGGGTTTACATACTTTGAAAGGGAAAGAAACCGATAGAATAAAAGCCGTTCAAAATGAAATCAAGAAATTGAATTGGACACTTGAAGAAACAGCGGAAGGAAACTATCATTTAAGCAGAGCGAAAGAGAGACAAGCTATTCAATTACAAATCGAAACCTATAACGATCATCGGATGGCCATGGCATTTGCACCATTAACTATCATTTACGAAGAGCTTCAAATAGAATCGCCAGATGTAGTAAAGAAATCCTTTCCTCTATTCTGGAATGAGCTACAAAAAATGGGAATCAGCTAATGCCCATATATTCTTTAAATGAAGACTTAGTATTCCCCCATCCTACATTAGCTGAAGATGGCATTCTAGCCATTGGTGGCGACTTAAGCCCAGAGCGACTAATCCTTGCCTATCAAAATGGTGTTTTCCCTTGGTATTCAGAAGGAGAACCTATTATCTGGCATGCACCTAATCCAAGATTTGTGTTGCACCCGAAAGATTTGAAAGTATCTAAGAGTATGAAACAAGTGCTGAGAAACAAGGCTTATAGCATTAGTCTGAATACAAATTTCGAGGCAGTTATTCAAGCCTGTCAAGAAGTATCTCGAAGAGGACAAGAAGATACTTGGATTACAGTTGAAATGTTGGAGGCTTATACTCGCTTGCATGAACTTGGGATAGCTCATTCCGTAGAAATTTGGAAAGACAAAGAGTTAGTGGGCGGGCTCTACGGCATAAATTTGGGCACTGTATTCTATGGAGAAAGTATGTTCCATAAGGAGAGTAATACTTCTAAATTGGCCTTTATCAAATTAGTTCAAGAGTTCCCTTTCTCTATAATTGATTGTCAGGTACATACGAATCATTTAGAAAGTTTAGGAGCAACAAATTTGGAACTTTCTTCGTTTTTATCCGTAATTGTTGAAGAAAGCAAAAAGGAAAATCTTCTAAGCAGAAACATTAACTTTGCATCAAGCAAAACCGATCAAGACTATGCCTAAATTTCTGACTATTTTCTTAATCGTTTGCTGTACATCAATGCTTAGCGCGCAATCAGGTATTACAGGTGTGTGGTATAATAGTGCAAAATCAGGTAAAATTGAAATCATAGAACAGGATAATGAGTATACCGGAAAGATTATTTGGATAGACGAACCGCTCAGTGAAGAGACGGGAAAACCGAAGGTTGATGAGAGTAATCCAAAAAAAGAAAATCAAAATAATCCTATAATAGGTCTCCCTGTGCTCAAAAACTTCGTTTATGAAGGAGAAAGCAAGTACACTGGAGGTACAGTTTATGATCCTGAGAATGGAAAAACATATAAATGCAAAATGACTTTGATAGATGATAACAATCTTGATGTTAGAGGTTACCTTGGATTTTCATTCATAGGTAGAACAGAAAACTGGACACGTGCATCAAAATAGTGTGCATAAGCAATTAAGGTAGATTTGAATAAAAACTTATCTTTGATAAATGACTAAGAACTTTATATTCATAGGCTTAATTATAGCATTCATTGCTAGTTCATTTACGCTTCCTTTTCAAAAGAGTGTTTCATTGAAAATGAACACGGCTGAAAAATTGGGATATCAAATGACCTCTTACGGTCATGTTCCCAATAATGCCATTTTGATTAAGAATGCGATAAGACCTAATGAGTTTTTGTCAAATGTTTTTTCCAAGTACGCTGTAGGAACTGAAAAAGCCTATGAAGTAAGTGGCTTTCCTGAAGAACTGTTTAATCCTAGAAGATTTCGTTCTGGCAATATTTATGCATTTATATTAGAGAATGAAGAAGGTAAATTAGTCCCTCAGCAGTTTATTTACGAGAAGAACATTATTGACTATGTGGTTTTTGATTTCAGTGAAGAAGAAGTTAGCGGAGAAATCAAGCACAAGCCAATTGTTAGAAAAAAAGTTGTTTCATCAGCAATTATAAAAGGTTCTTTATATCAAACACTAATCGATATAGATGCTAATCCAATTTTAGCTGTTGAACTTGCTGATATTTACAAATGGACTATCGATTTTTACAGAATTCAAGAAAACGATTTTTTCAAAGCAGTTTACTATGAAGAATTTGTAGAGGGAAGATCAATCGGAGAATTTGAGATTGAGGCCTGTACATTTAATCATATAGGTATTGAGAATAAAGCTTTTTCTTATCATCGTGCTGAAAGTGATGCTGTTGAATATTTCGATGACGAAGGAAATACTTTGAAAGAATTTTTCCTGCAAGCTCCAGTCGCATATAGTCGAATTAGCAGCCCTTACCAAATGAACAGGTATCACCCTGTAACTGGAAAGAATAAAGCGCATTTAGGAACAGATTATGCAGCGCCAACTGGCACGCCAATATATAGTACAGCAAATGGAGTGGTCACGCACGCTAAATATGCGAAGTATAATGGAAATTATGTAAAAATCAAACACAACAACACCTATACCACTCAATACTTACATATGTCCAAGATTGCAAGTGGCATTAAGCCAGGAACATCTGTTGAACAAGGACAGGTTATTGGATATGTAGGGAGTACTGGTTTAGCAACCGGACCACACGTATGCTATAGATTCTGGAAGAATGGGAAACAAGTAAATCCATATGCAGAAGACATCCCGAAAGCAGATCCTTTGTCAGCAGAAGAGCTGCCAGGGTACCTAAACTATATTAAGAGTTTAAATAAAAAGTTAGAAAACATAAGCCTAAAAATATCATGAGACATTTATCCCTAATACTTGTTTGCCTAGTTATAATAGGAAATTTAAGTGCTCAAGAATTGAGCAAAGCTGAATTGAATGAAATAAGCAAATCTGAAAAGAAAGTGCTTATGTTACAAATCAAGGATTTGAAGAAGAATCCTGAAAAGTTGAAACAACTTAAAGATAATGCAACTCTTCGTGACTTGACTATTGAACAGCAAACAAATGAAATAAGTATACTTAAGAACGACATGCAATCGCGCAATTTGTACATTGCTAATTTAAGTGACCGTTTAAACGATTTGAATTTAAAATTGAATAGCCACCCAAATGGTATGGGTACTAATCTAAATTCAGGCACTTATGTTGCTGGAGATGCGCCATTAGACCATACTGGATCTAAATATAGAATTCAGATTGGTGTATTTAAGAACTTTAATATTACTCCCCTTTTTGATGAGCCAAAATATATCGTTCATGAAGACGTGAATGGCATCCACAGATATTCTGTGGGTAATTTCAATTCTAAACAAGACGCTGAAGCTTTTAAAACGGAATTGCGTCGGCTAGGAATTAAAGATGCTTTTGTTACCACGTACATTGAAGGAACTAGAGATACCGATATTAAACCAGTAAGTCAACCAACTGTTATTCAAGTACAAAAGGTGGTAGTTCAACCTAAAGCTCCTACAACTGGCTTTAATGTTAAGCCGGCGAAACAAACACCGGTTAGAGTGAATATACTCATCGAGAGTAATCCTTTCCCAGTAGCTAATGGACAAGTAATCTCTACTAAGCCCGTTCAAGTTGATACGAAAAAATTGAATGACAATATTCAACAAAAAAAACCTGTACAGGAAAAAGTAGTTGTACCTGTTAAAGAAACGGTAGTTGAACCAGTAAGAGAAGTTGAGGAGAGACCTTCCGTAGATCCTCCAAAATTGAGTGGAATCAAAATCAATGTAGGTCCTTAAGTAATTATAAACTATAGAAAAAAAAGTACTTGGATATTCAAGTACTTTTTTTTTGGCAATTAGTCGTATCTTTGCACGCTTAATTAAAATAAACAAAACACTTAAATTAAATCTAAAAATCAATTATGGGACAATTTATGATATACATGCCAATCGTGGCAGCTTTCATTGGACTTGCTTACATGTTGTTCAAGCAATCATGGGTAATGAAGCAAGACGCAGGTGATGGTAAAATGAAAGAAATTTCTGACCACATCTATGAAGGCGCTTTAGCTTTCTTAACAGCTGAGTACAAGTTAATGGCAATTTTTGTGGTTGTTGTGAGTGTAGCTTTAGCTGCTGTATCATTTTTGGTACCTACAACAAGTATTTTAATCGTTGTAGCTTTTGTTATCGGAGCGGTATTTTCTGCATTTGCTGGAAGAATAGGAATGAAGATTGCGACTAAAACGAATGTAAGAACTACTCAAGCAGCAAAAACTAGCTTGCCAGATGCCTTGAAGGTCTCTTTCGGTGGTGGTACTGTAATGGGATTAGGAGTTGCAGGTTTAGCTGTTTTAGGCTTAACTGCTTTCTTTATCATCTTTTACCAAATCTTTATGGGTGGTCAATGGACGAATACTCATGACATGACATTAGTGTTAGAAACGCTAGCTGGATTTTCACTAGGTGCTGAATCAATTGCTCTTTTCGCAAGAGTGGGTGGTGGTATTTATACGAAAGCTGCAGATGTTGGAGCTGATTTAGTAGGAAAAGTTGAAGCTGGAATTCCAGAAGATGATCCTCGTAACCCCGCAACAATTGCTGATAATGTAGGTGATAATGTAGGTGATGTAGCCGGAATGGGTGCTGATTTATTCGGTTCTTATGTAGCTACAGTTTTAGCCGCAATGGTTTTAGGTAATTATGTAATCACTGACATGGGTGGTCAAATTAATGATGCATTCGGAGGTATTGGTCCAATCTTATTGCCAATGTCAATTGCTGGTGTAGGTATTATTATTTCAGCAATAGGAACAATGTTGGTGAAAATAAAAAGTAACGATGCGAAAGAATCTGAAGTTATGGGTGCTTTAAACATCGGTAACTGGGTATCAATTGGATTGGTTGCTATTTCTTGTTTTGTTTTAGTGAAGTATATGTTGCCAGAAACTATGCAAATGGAATTCTTTGGTGAAGGATTAAAAGAGATTTCTTCAATGCGTGTATTTTATGCAACCTTAATTGGATTATTTGTGGGTGGAGTTATTTCTGCTGTTACTGAATATTACACAGGGTTAGGTAAACCACCTATTTTGAAAATTGTACAACAATCAAGTACAGGTGCAGGAACAAACATTATTGCAGGTTTAGCTACGGGAATGATTTCAACTTTCCCTACTATCCTTTTATTTGCTGCTGCTATTTGGTCCTCATACGCATTTGCAGGATTCTACGGTGTAGCATTAGCTGCTTCAGCAATGATGGCAACAACTGCTATGCAGTTAGCTATTGATGCATTTGGTCCTATTGCGGATAACGCTGGTGGTATTGCTGAAATGAGTGAGCAAGAACCTATTGTACGTGAAAGAACAGATATTTTGGATTCAGTAGGTAATACAACTGCTGCAACGGGTAAAGGATTTGCTATTGCATCTGCAGCTTTAACATCATTGGCTCTATTTGCTGCTTATGTAACCTTTACGGGAATTGATGGTATTAACATCTTTAAAGCGCCTGTATTAGCCATGTTATTTGTAGGTGGAATGGTACCAGTGGTATTCTCTGCATTAGCAATGAACGCAGTTGGAAAAGCTGCCATGGAAATGGTTGAAGAAGTAAGACGTCAGTTCAGAGAAATTCCAGGAATTATGGAAGGAACTGGTAAACCAGAATACGATAAGTGTGTAGCTATTTCAACAGAAGCTTCTTTAAGAGAAATGATGTTGCCAGGTTTGTTAACTATTGGTTTCCCATTAGCAATTGCTTTTGTTCCAATGATTTTTGGAATGGACAAATTAGCAATCGCTGAAATGTTAGGTGGTTATATGGCTGGTGTTACTGTTAGTGGTGTGTTATGGGCTATCTTCCAAAATAACGCTGGTGGTGCATGGGATAATGCTAAGAAATCTTTCGAAGCAGGTGTTATGATTAATGGAGAAATGACTTACAAAGGTTCTGAAGCGCATAAAGCTGCAGTAACTGGAGATACTGTTGGAGATCCATTTAAAGATACTTCTGGACCTTCTATGAACATCTTAATCAAGTTAACTTGTTTGATTGGTTTGGTTTTAGCGCCGATTTTAGGTGGTGATACTCACGGAGCTGCAACGCATACGGAAGAAACAGTAATCGAAGAAGTAATTGAAATGGAAACTCCAGCTAATGAAGCTAGTGTTGAAATTGAAAAAAGAATTATTAAAATAGAAGGAGCTGAAGGAGCTCTCGTTAGATTAGAAGAAACTATGGAAAACGGAGTTAGCACTTTAGCATTACTTGAAGGTGACTTATCAAGTCTTGACGAAGAAGCTAAGGCTAAACTTAAAGAAGAAGGATTTGACATCTCTTCTTTATCCGCTGCAGTTGAAGAGATCGTAGAATAAAATAATGCTTTTTACACTATCGTAAAAGCCCATTAGAAGTCCCATAGTAATCCCTATACTATGGGATTTTTTATTAAAAATTTTTAAACCTTAACACTCATTAAAATTACAAAAACATTCAAGTTATTACTTGCAGTTCTTATGACCTTCACACTTTCTTGCGAGAATGAAAGTATGTGCAATGACGGTCAGTAAAACGGCAATGAAACCGGTGGAGCTTGTTCTCCCTGCGCTTCGTCTAATTACTTATTTCAATGTTTCTTATAACGGTAATGACTACAACTATGAATCCTCTTTATTTCAAATAGGAAATAACGCTCCGGAGGAATTTGGTGGATGGTTAAATGAAGGTGGCTCCTTATTCGGTGGCGCTTTATGTTTGCTTATCTATTTTGCGGATAGTGCTCAAAATATAAATGTTGAAAATACGCTTGAAGGAAATCGAATCTATTTCAGTGATTTTCAAGGTGGCCCCTTCCCCGCTGCTGAAATTAAGCATTTGACTGTTTCACGTACACAATATTCTGATTACAACATTAACACGAACAACTATTACTTAGATAGCACAGAAGTAAACTTCTTAAGAAACGAAAATGACTTGTTTGATATTGATGTGTATGCTGTGAAAGGTGCTATTGAAGATGGATTAGGTGGGTTTAAAGATGCCACTGGAGATTTCTTCTTGCAATGCTCTCATGGCAACTACTAGTTAGTATTTAGATACCAAATAAAGAAGCCCTTAAATGATGATTCATTCAAGGGCTTTTTGTTTTTATGATTGACTCTACTTCAAATAGAATAGGGTGTCATTATGCCTCAGCCATCTCATCGATGGATTCGTTCTTCTCCACTTTAGAAATGAAATTTTCGATAATTTCAATAGTCTCATTTTGAAAAACCATGTGGTATAGATGTTCTTTAAACAAATCATCTTCATGCGGATTAGTAACGTCCATTATTTGCACGTTAGAACCAGTATGAAATCGAGGTACAAACTTAGCAATGCAATCCTTTTCACTCTTTAGCATTAAAATTGGAAGACCTTGTTTTTCCATATTTGGATACCCCTCTTTATCATCAAAACGCATAGACTCTAAAAGTGCAGAATGAATTTGAATAACAAACAATTTCGCAGGCAATCGATTTAGAGCTCGCTCAATAGGTACTCTATTCAAATGCGGAAGCGAATCCATATTCGTCATCAAATAAACGATTTGCTTCTTCATGGCATTCCAAATTCGATCGCGCACTGTAGAATCTTTTCGAATCAATATATCCGTTAACTTGATTCCACGCTTTCTGACTCCTTTCTTAGAGTCAAGTGGAACAAATCTTCTAAATGCACTAAATAAGGATTTTTCTACTGGATTCTTTGCGAGAGATAAAGATGGTATAATCACATTATCTAAGAATCCCATAACAGCGTGTTTTGATTCGCTGCCAAAAAATGGATTAGCTCCTATTCTTCCTTTCAAATAAAGCTGAATGCCTTTTAATCGATTGTATTCTCGATCGATCATCATGAAATATACATTACCCATGGAATGATCTAATATATATACCGGATGCCCTTTCTCTCCAAAATGTTTAACAGCAGCATCTATATTATTAACCACATGCTTAGAGTATCGTTCTACTTGCAATTTATCTGGTACCGAACCATAATGCATAGCTGCTGCAATATATCGATGCGTAGGTAAATTCGTTAGAAGTCCGTCAAATGAGTTTAGTCCCAAGAAGCCATGTATCATTAAAATAACCGGCAATTTTTTCTTAGCATTCTCATTGTATGGCTTAGGAAGATCAATTTTAATTTTGCTTGTTCCAAATCTACCTTTCCGCTCTACGATAACTTGTGGCCAGTTTAAGGCTTCATCATCAATAAATACTTTTAATCGCTGCTCCACCTTGTCAATATGCCTTAAAAAGCTAGGGCTTTGAGTGGCTAAGCCATTCTGATCCATCAGCCATGCTAATGCTCTTCGCTTATCCGCTTTAGTGGCTAAAAAGGCAATATGTTTAGATTTCGATAAAAAATAGGGAGTAACCGTCACTTCCAATTGTTTCCGATCTTCAACTACTTCGACTATATTTTTAGATTCAAATATTTCGGAGTTTCGTGAAATTCCCGCGATGTGCCCTTCCGGGTTAGTAGCGATAAAAACATAGTCGAATCCTACTTTATTGTGCTTGCTTAAATACGCTCTTAAACGAGTATTGAAAACCGCAGCATATTCATGCATTTCAGGCAATTTTAAATTACCTCCTAGTATGTAATCCTTCTTAATGTACTTTTTCTCCCTTAGCGCTGTTAAAAAAGCTTTCGCATCCATGGTATCCTTTAAGTCACGTTGACGTTTCAAGGGAGTATTCACAAATGTATAGCGAAGAATATTTGGACGCTTTATACGATCATAGTTATCTAAGATATATTGATAAGCACCAGAAGGAGATTGCCCCTGAGACAAACCTACAAGAAAACGATCTTCCTTTGCTGAAATACTATTTACACCTTTAATAAAATCTTCACCTACTGCGATATCAAACGCCTCTCGTGTTGGGAAGTAACTGATCTTGGGTGATTTATAGGTGTCTTTTACTTTTCTAGCCATGTTTCAGTTAATCTCTTCCCAAAATTATCAAATAAATACTCAATTAGCAATCAAAGACCTGAATTTGAATGCTTTATTTGAATATAAGTTCGAATTCTCTTTTTACAATAGCACAAACGGCCTTATAGTCTTGTTTTTCGTTCAGTTCGATTGCCAAATTTGTTACTCCCTTATCTAAAAACCCGCAGGGATTTATCTTTTGGAACCAGGACAAGTCCGTATTAATATTAAAAGCCAAACCATGCATAGTTATATGTCTACTTGCTTTAACTCCCAAAGCGGCAATTTTGCGCTCTTGCGGAGTGCCTACATCCAGCCACACGCCAGAAGCACCATCAGAACGTGAACCCTCAAGTCCAAATTCAGCAATGCTGCGAATGATGACTTCTTCCATGTTATACACGTATTCTCTTAAATTCATGTTAAATTGTTCCAAATCGATGATTGGATAAATAAGCAATTGCCCTGGACCGTGAAAAGTCACGTCTCCTCCCCTTTCAATACGAAAAACCGGAGCCCCAAGGATATCTTCTGAAAGAAGAATGTTATTCTTATCGGCACTTTTGCCTAATGTAAATACCGGTGGATGCTCGACATAGAGGACTTTACTTTCCACAGAGCGACCTTCCTTCTTCGCAGCTAAGGCATCAGAAAAATACTCTTGTTGAAGTTTCCAAGTCTCCTCATAGGCTTGAGTGCCTAAATTATTGACCGCGTATTTTGACATTAAAAATTTGAAAAGTTTGGTGCTTGAATTGCTTGATTCCAATAAGGATTTACCATATTTAGGGGTCTTTCTTGCCATACTGCATTCTCATAAATTCTGTAATTAGACCATTTTAAGCGTTCAAAAGACGAGCTTTTAAATCTCAAATTGTTCTCCAGAAATTGATGCAATTGGACATTCATACTTGAAGCTACTCCGAGACTGCTTTTCTCTAAATCTTCAACATGATATTTATCTTTCAAATAAGAGCTTAAGGCCCTGTAATTGGATATATCCACCTTTCCAGACTCCATATCTTTATTGGCAGAAATCAAAGCCGTACCCTCGCGAATATAAAATGGAAAGGGTGCCATGAGTTGAACATTATTATGATCATAAATCACCAATGCATCTTGAACCACCGGAGCTGAAGTCACCACTTTCTTTTTTTGATTATCTTGATAAAGCGCTTGTGTTTCAAAAACCTGCCCCTTACGAGCAAATAAGAAAAAATCTTCCTCTAAGACAATACTTGAATCAAGTTCTAGATTGATGTTTAAAAAAATATTTTCTCGGACACCTTGCAATAAATTAGCACGATTCTTAGCTTCTGTGACGTACACATTACAAAAATTGAACAAAGCCGGTTCTAAGAAACCAATCGAATAGCT
>JBLHMK010000029.1:0-21192 GCA_047621945.1 Flavobacteriaceae bacterium | reverse complement strand
TATAGGTTTCTTAGACGCACGATTGCCTCTAAGTCATCCACAATATAAATATGACACTTATTTTGAAAATTGGGATGTCGCAAAGGAATATTACATCGATAGCGAAAACATTTTAGGTTCAAATCCATCTATTATGAAAAAAATATTCTTGGCAAATAACCATTTAAATTCGCATATAATTCGCATATTTAAAATAAGAAAAAACGCCTTAAACACGATAAATTCATCTAGGGAATTAGAAAAATTGAAAGCTAAAGCTTCCAAGCCGGATTATTGGACAAAGCTCGCCTCAATTGATTCAATGGCACGAACAATAAATACGCCGTTATTAACAGTAATGATTCCTTCATTATTTGACAAAAAAAACAACAATTATGAGAAGTATGCAGATTTTCTAGCTTACTTCTCAATCCATTACTTCGAAAATTTCGAGAGTAATTTGTTCATAAGTGAAGAAAATAATCATCTAACTAACGAAGGGCACTTCAAATTTGCAAATTTCTTGATTCCTCTAATTGATTCTACACTAAACTACCATGCCTTAAAAAATGACTCTTTCGTAAAGGAATAGCTTTGCGTTTGCCAATTCGATGTTTTGTTTTTTGCTTTTCCTTGAAACCCTTTCTTTAAAAAAGCTAAGGGACTTAAGAACAGAAAAAACACCAAACTTAAAATAATAAAGCCACTCACTTTACCCATTTGCTCACCAAGAAACATCCAAGACTTCGCAATCCATAAAGTAAGCGTCTCACTTAATGCGGTAAGCCCCAATACAAGCAAAGGAACATAAAGCAGATAGGTGATTTTAAAAAACATGCCTAAGCCTAGGAAGCCTAGCGCCAAAACAATGTTTGTTTGATATGCTTTTTCTAGTTTCATAAACTTAAAACATGGGGTAAACAAAAGGCGCAACTGCACTGCCACCGCCAAATACAATTAAAGTGCCTACAATTAATAAAATAAGGATTACGGGCAACAACCACCACTTTTTGCGTTCTTTCAAAAAGTCCCAAAATTCTGATAAAAATTCAATCATAAATTAAAATTACTAAATAGATTTAATCTTCTATTGTTTTTACTTGTTCCACCTGTATTTTTTTATCTTGATTTACCTTTAACAAGATAAAGTTCTCCATGCATAACACATCCATCTCCGTAGAGAAAAAGGTTTTTAAAGCATCCTCTGGAGAACAAACAATCGGTTCTCCTCGTAAATTAAAACTAGTATTTACCAAAACGCCCACTCCCGTTTTCGCTTTAAATCTTTTCAATAAATCATGTAAAACTGGATTGGATTCAGCAGTTACCGTTTGCAGGCGTGCAGAGAAATCAATATGCGTTACAGCGGGCAATTTTGTTCGTTGATAATATAACATCTCACTTAAATCTTGTTTAAAGTAATCCGTCGGTAATTTGTTTCTTTCTGTTGTTTTAAACCAATTCACTAACAACATGTATGGTGAAGGACTTGCATGTTCAAAAAACGTTTGGAGCTCTTCCTCTAAAAGGACAGGTGCAAAGGGTCTAAAAGACTCTCGTTGCTTAATTTTAAGGTTGAGTTTTTTCTGTATTTCTGGATTTCGTGGGTCGGCTAAAATGCTGCGATTTCCTAATGCCCTTGGGCCAAACTCCATGCGTCCTTGGAAAAACCCAATCGCATCACCTGCGGCTATATGTTCAACTAAAGTATTTAAAAGCTTTTCTTGAGAAGGTTCTTCCCTATAGTTTGCTCCAATCCGCTCTATCGCTCTTCGAATTTGTAGCGGGTTATAATACGGACCCAAATAAGCACCCTGCATCTTGTCCGTAGATGGAATTAGGGTACGTTCAAGACCAAAATGCATGTACAACACCGCAAAGGCAGCACCTAAAGCGCCTCCAGCATCGCCAGCTGCGGGTTGAATATAGATCTCTTCAAAAATCTCTTCCGCATTCAACTTGCCATTGGCAACACAATTTAAAGCTACGCCACCGGATAGGCAAAGCTTGTTGCTCCCCGTTAGCTGCTTAGCATGTTTCGCCATTAACAGCACTATTTCCTCGGTCACCATTTGAATAGCCAAAGCCAAATTGAAGTGTTGCTTTCTTAGCGGGGTTTCTGGCAGCCGAGTAGGAAAGCCAAACAATCGTTCCCAGGACTTTTCTTTGATCATTCTAAGACCCCACATATATTTAAAATGAGCTTGATTCATGACTATCGAACCATCCTCAAAAATAGTAACAAGTTCCTCCTTGATGATTTGAATATATCGATTTGTTTCTTCGT
Source organism: Flavobacteriaceae bacterium (assembly GCA_047621945.1). Lineage (GTDB taxonomy): Bacteria > Bacteroidota > Bacteroidia > Chitinophagales > UBA8649 > JAFMKE01. The sequence goes on along the minus strand of JBLHMK010000029.1, from coordinate 18,926 downwards.
CATCAGGGTTGCCATAGGGTGCCAAGCCCATTAATTTATATTCTCCACTATTTACCTTAAATCCTAGAAAATAGGTAAAAGAAGAATATAACAAACCCAATGAATCTGGAAAATGCATTTCCGCTTTCATTGCTATTTGATTTCCCTTCCCTAAGGCAATGGAAGCGGTAGCCCATTCCCCCACACCGTCAATAGTCAATATGGCAGATTCTTCAAAAGGTGACACGTAAAAGGCACTAGCGGCGTGACTTAAATGGTGTGCAGAAAATAGGAGTGGCGTTTTCTTAAAATCAACGCTGCCTATTTCTTGCAAAGCTTTTTTAATGGTGCTTTTTAAAAACAACTTTTCTTTCAACCAGATAGGAATCGCTTTGACAAAAGTCCACAAACCCCTTGGTGCCGTATTGTAATAAGTTTCTATTAAGCGTTCAAACTTCAAGAAGGGCTTGTCATAAAAAACAATGGCATCTAAATCTTCTAAATTTAACGCAGCTTCTTGGAGGCAATATTTAATGGCTTCGACTGGAAAAGATTCATCCTGCTTCAATCGTGTAAAACGTTCTTCTTGAGCTGCAGCTAAAATTTCCTCGCCTTCAATTAAACAAGCTGCGCTGTCGTGATAATATGCGGAGATACCGAGAATTTTCATATTTATTCATGTAAATTTACATTTAAATAATGAAATCCTATATACCACCATATTTATCTATAGTTGTTGCTGTTAGAAACGATAATTATGGCGGTGATTTCAATAAACGCTTGTATGCTGCTCTAAAATGGAATACACAACTTTTGGAGACCTACAAGATAAGTAGTGAGTTTGTTTTGGTGAATTGGAATCCAATTTCAACAAATCCTCCCTTGTTAACTGAATTCGAATTTCCAAAAAATCGAGATTTTGTTCGCTATAAAATTATTGACGTACCTCCTGAGTTCCATCAAAAATATGAGAATGAAAAAGTTAGAAAAAGCTTTCCCATGTATGAATTTATTGCCAAAAATGTTGGGATAAAAAGATCGAAAGGCGACTTCATATTGTGCACTAACGCCGACATTCTATTTTCTGAGGAGATAATCAAAGAAATTGCTAATCAATCATTAAAGAAGGGTACTTTATACCGAAGTGTACGTATTGATTACGACAGTCCTAATAAATTTATTCAAAACGAAAGGGAAATTAAACAAGAAGTAAGTGGTTTTTTTTTACGTACGGGAGTAATTAAAAGTTCCATACGATTGGGCTTCCCTATAAAGAAACATTGGTGCAGATTTAAAGATTTTATTCGGACAATTGTATTTGCAAATTGGTCTAGGCTATTAAGCAACTTAGATTATAGAAAGGAAAGAGCTTTTATTTATAAATTTCCATTTAATGCTAGTGGAGATTTCGCATTAATGGATCAATTTACTTTCACCACAAAAGCTAGGTATCCAGAGGACACTTTAATATCAACCCATGCTGATTCATTACACCTTTTACAATGTTTAAACGCCCAACTTGAAGTAGAAGAATTCAAAGGTATAGTATACCATCAAGAGCACTTAAGAAGATTTAATTTCAATACTAAAAATGAGGAGATGGACCTTATGTTTATTCGACTCCTAAAATCAATTCGAGCCTACCTAAATGGCAACTTAAAAAGTTCTGAAGTGAAAAACTTACTAGATGATTTAGAATTAAAACAAGAAACATTTTAATGAAAAATAAGCCAAAAATATCCTTCGTAACCGTATCTAGAAATGACAATCATGGAGGAGACATGTTAAAACGCATGAGGATTTTCACCAAGGGCTTAATTCATCAATGTAATAAGTTCGGATTAGATGCAGAATTAATTTTCGTAGAATGGAACCGCGATAAATCAAAACCAAAATTAAAAGAAATTCTACCCCTACCGCAACAAAATGATAGATTATCAATAAGGTTTATTGGGGTTCCTAATGAAGTACACAAAAGACTAAAAAATCATGAAAAGATTCCTGTCTTTCAGATGATAGGTAAAAATGTTGGCATTCGAAGAGCAAAAGCAAATTTTGTTTTATGCACCAATGTAGATTTATTGTTTAGTGATTCTTTGTTCGTGTTCTTGTCTAAAAAGCTAGACCCAGCAATGGTGTATAGAACAAACAGATGTGACATTCCGAAAGAAATAGACGAATCCAAATCTATTGAAGAGCTTTTAAACTACGCTGAAAATAACATCCTTCAACGTCTTGGAAAAAATAAATGGTATCCTGAAATTAGCGATACTTCAACATTTTTGTTTCATATTCCTTTCTATGGATTAATAAAGAGTCTCCCTAACAAATTTAGACTTATGATTAGAAAAGAAACAGTTAATGATTTTTTAAGCCGCATAGATACTGATGCTTGCGGTGATTTCACCATGATGCACAAATCCAAATGGCTTGAAATCCAAGGATATTTCGAATTAGAAGCCTATTCTATTCATATCGATTCTATCGCTTTAATTTGTGCACACATTATAGGTTGCAAGCAAAAAATATTACCCTACCATGCTTGCACCTATCACATTAGTCACTCCAATGGATGGGAACTTACAGACCCTATTGAAAAAATTTATATGGACCTAGACAAGCCCATGCTGGATTGGAGCTCTGTATATTCTTTAGCTAAAAAAATGTTTGAGAATAATGAGCTAATTCAATTAAATAAAGCGAACTGGGGATTTGCCGATGAGAACTTTAAAGAAGATATCTTCGAACCTGGTAAAGAAATGCAAACAATAAATTAATGGAAACAATTGGTGTAATCGGGATAGGGAAATTAGGAATTTGCTTTGCTTTAAGTGCAGAGCGAAAAAATTATCGCGTCATCGGCGTAGATGTTTCTCAAAGCTATGTTGATCAAATCAATAATAAATCGCTTGTCTCCAACGAACCTTCTGTTACGGAATACCTGCAACAAGCTAAAAATTTTGAAGCCAGTACAAAGCTTAAGGATTTAGTTCGAGAGGATCTTACACTTTTGTTCGTTTTCGTTGCCACGCCTTCCCTGCCCGATGGCAGTTATGACCACAGTCAAATAGAAAAAATAAGTGATGAATTAATAACTTTTGAGAAAAGAGCCCAAACTGTGCACTTGGTCATTGGTTGCACTACCATGCCAAAATACTGTGATAAGCTAGCGGAAAAATTAGCGCCGTATAATTATACGGTGAGCTACAACCCTGAATTTATAGCGCAAGGCAACATTATCAAAGACCAACAATACCCAGATCAAGTATTGATAGGAGAAGCGAATGAAGAAGCTGGAGACAAAATTCAAACGCTTTACACTGCGCTTTGTGAAAACAGCCCAACTTTTTGCAGGATGGATAGAACAAGTGCCGAAATCTGTAAAATAGCTACGAATTGTTTTCTAACCACTAAGATATCTTTTGCCAATTCCATTGGCGATTTAGCCATTCAAACTGGGGCAGATAAAGATAAAATATTAGCGGCTATTGGTGCTGATTCTAGAATAGGAAGCAAGTATTTAAAATATGGTTTCGGTTTTGGAGGCCCCTGTTTTCCAAGAGACAACCGCGCCTTAGGAAAGTTTGCTGCGGAGAATAATTATCAATTGCTTATTAGCGAAGCAACAGACGAAGTGAACAAGCGTCACTTGGCTTTTCAATTAGAACAGTACCTGAATGATTATCCAGAAGGCGCAACCATAACTTTTGACGGCATTAGTTATAAAAAGGGAAGCAATTTATTGGATGAATCCCAGCAACTTGCCTTGGCGCTTGCATTGAAAAAACAAAACAGAATCATTCTCATCCGAGAACAAAAAGAGGTAATTGCCTCTTTGGAAAAACTATATCCGAATTTGTTTATTTTTGAGGAAATTGATTAATTGGGTTTCTTTTTAAAATATAAGTATTTCGTCCTAGGCCTCTTCGCTTTTGTACTTTATGCGAATACAATTAAGCATGATTACACCTGGGATGACCAAATCGTAATAACCCAAAACCAAATAACCCAAAAAGGGATTCAAGGATTAAAGGAGATCTGGACCGAAGCCGTTTATATCCCTCAAAGACCTATTTATAGACCGATTCCTCAAACGGTTTTTGCCTTAGAGCATGAATTTTTTGCAAACAATGCATCTGTTGCCCATGCTCTTCAAATTCTTTTGTATGTTTTCTCTTGTCTAGTCTTTCTTTGTTTACTTCAAGCATTCTTTCCAACAATCAATCCGTACCTACTTGTTTTTATAGCTCTGCTCTTCACGGTTTTGCCCGTGCATACTGAAGTTGTAGCAAACGTAAAAAGTTTAGACGAATTGCTATCGCTTCTATTTGGGCTTTTAAGCATTCTTTTCGCACGAAAAAAACAAAAACACCATGGACTAATTTCTCTTTTATTTTTATTCCTCGCGCTTCTTTCTAAAGTTTCTTTTATTAGCTTGTTTTGGCTACCCGTTTATGTGCTTTTTAGATACAATGAGCTTAGTGGTTTTCTAATTCAAAATCTAAAAAAGCATAAGGAATACTTCTTATCCTTTGCACTTCTTAGCATTGCTATTTATGTATACCTTTTCACCTCATTTCAGAGTTTATCAGGGCCGATAGCGCTCTTGCTTGCATTGGTTCTCCCAATAAGAACAAAAACCCTTCCCAACTTTGTATTCTTTTGCATTAGCCTCTTTTTTTTAGGCTTACTCACACCGTTTTTTCTTCCCTTATTACTTATTCTAAACTGGATTGATAAACAAGAGAAGATGCTAACTTTTAAAAGTTATCCGGCGCTTCTTTTAGTGATTAGTTCAAGTGTTTATTTTAGTTTTGACTCTCCGTATTTTTGGGTCTTTTTAATTTATGTTCTCTTTATAAACTCTTTTAAATCAAGTCATAAACACCTTAAATTTTTATTTTTATTTTCCCTAATCATCCTTAGCTTGACGCTACTTAGTTTTTACCTTGGGGGTAAAATCAATGCGCTCGAACTAATTTTTATCCTCTCACCAATCTTCTTCTATCTTACAAAAAAACTTGAACCTAGAATAGTTGTACTTCCATTTTTCATTTTTCTCGCTTTTCTTTTGTTTAAAGATGCTTATAAGTCGGATTATGCCCGTTTGAAGCCGATGATTTTCAACGAATCAGACTTAAAAATAGATGCACAAGCCTTCTACAACGAACCCTACCACAACATTCTCGTATCAGCCGATAATCTATCTGAAAAAACAGCAACAATATGTCGCATCCAACTCATTTACCTCCAAAAACTCATCTTTCCAACAGCGCTTGTTCACCAACACGGCACTTGGCAAATTGAACTGGCGTCTTGGAAAGATTGGGATGTTTATTTATCTATTCTGATTCATATTCTTTTGCTTTGGCTTGCGTTTTATTTCTATAAACAAAAATACTACATCACCATGTGGGGGATACTTTGGTATTTTTCTACTATTTCCATTTACACGAATATCGTCCGACTCATGCCAGACACCTTGGCGGAACGTTTCTTGTTTTTACCTTCCATAGGCTTTAGTGTTGCTTTTGTAACTGGAATTTACTTTTTCATTCAAAAATTTCAAAAAGAAGAAAAGAAAAGCTTGATCACCTTGGCTCTAATCCTTGCTCCTTTGTTTTCCTATTACGCCTATAAAACGGTGGAAAGAAATAAGGATTGGAAAGACAATTATACTTTAGCTGCCAACACTTTACCGTATGCTGAAAACAATGCAGCCATCAATGCGCAATATGCTTTAGAGTTGAATAATTTGGTAAAAGCTGGAAAAATTCAAAATGTGGATTCGGCAGAAGCTTTGGTGGTTAAACATTACAAAAAAGCTATTGACATTTTTCCAGATTTCTATGGGCCAAATGCTGACCTAGCCGCTTATTATATCTTAGAAGCGCAACCAGATAGTGCCTTTCCATATTTGCTGGAATCTACTCAACTTAAACCAAAGGAATGGTTACACCATTACTATTTAGGGCTTATCTATTTTGAGAAAAACAACTATCAAGAAGCCTTAAGTTATTTCGATAAAATTATTGCCAACCCAACATTGCAATCTAGAAAAAGTGAGTTTCCTGAGCTGCTTGAAGCGTATGAATTTGGAGGGAGGTGTTTACACAACACTGGGCAAGATAATAAAGCTTATGCGTATCTAAATATGGGAATTGATTTATACAGTCAGAAGTCAAGCTATATTCTTTTAGCCAACTTGTATCGAATAACGGGGAAAACCAAACTGGCTATAGAGACCTTCGAAAGATTGCAAGTTTTATATCCAGACGATCAAGAAATCATCAATACAATCAATTATCTCAAACAAGGTCTAATTTACTAATTCAGTTTAGCATATACCTTCATCCATTTATCGGGTAGCTCATCGCGCATAGCATTTTCATAGTCTTTGTAACTACAAGGGATAAATTTGTTGTGTTTGATATTTTTCTGAGGAACTTCCATCCACCATTTATTACTAAAATTGCTCTTCCAGAAAACAATCTCATAATCGCTGCTCTCCAGTTTAACATAGTACTTTATGAATTGGTCATTGTTCTCTGAAGGATAATCATTTTCTTTTCGGTTAGCAAAGCCTTCTATAAAATACCAAATCATTTGACTGGCTTGCTTTGCTCCTTGATTGTTTTGATCAAAATAGGGATTAAACTCATAGAGCCCAAAGGATGATATTTTATTGCTGTATCCAGCAAATCGACAAAGCTGACAAGCTTCTTCTCCACTAAGCCCATTGGGAGAGGTTAATGCATTCGCCGGGGCATCTGAACTTCTCAAAGCGGATAAATCAAAACTCAACATATCTGCGTTTCGCAAAATTGGCTCCATTTCAAAGATGTCTTTTTTTACTTCTCCCAAGCGAAGTACATCATAGTTCAGTGTTTCCAAAACATCAATACTCCGAGGGTCGTTGTAGAACAGTTGGTGCCCCAAGTGACTAGCTGAAAACAAAAAATTCGGTTGGTGCATAATAATATGGCGTAAAAATGAAGCCGCGTTTACTTCTTCGCTTTCCATCAAATCTATTTTCTCATCAACAATTACAATATCTACGTCATGAATTCTGTTTTCATAGGCTTGAAATTGACCATAAGTCATATCGTGACCACCACCAAGAATGATAGGAACAATTCGCCTATCGAGCAGTTCAGCCACTACTGTTTTCAAGGCAACTTGCGTGTCTTTGAGAGTGTGACCTAATCGTATGTTGCCTAAATCAATTGTTTTAGGTAAAGCAAAATGAAGATACAAGCTGTATAACTCTTGCCGAATCTTATTCATGCCTGTCCCACAACCGTGATTGTTTGTGCTACTTCTATCTTCTCCCACTCCTAGAATAGCCAATTTGTAACCGTGGTCTTCTAAATCACCTTTACACTCCTGGTCAACCTTTGCACCTAGTTGGTTCTCCCTCCAGGATCCATTACTTGGAAGAATTTCATCAATCTTAGCTTGTTCTAAATAGTCAAAAATCATCTGTTGAATTTGGAACTAAGGTATTGTCATTGTTTTGGATTTAATAATATGGGCAACATAAGTTTTCTAAAAAAGAGGTGGATATTCCTCAAAAAAAGACATCTATCTAGTATTCCAAATAATATCGAATGAAAATGTCAAAAAATCGTACTTTTGCAGCGCAAAATTAAAAGTCTCCATTATGAATGAATTGTTGAAAAAATTTGAGAATAAGCAGCCAGAAATTGTATTCGAATGGAAAGATTCAGAAACTGAAGCTGAAGGATGGGTGGTTATCAACTCTCTTCGAGGTGGTGCTGCCGGTGGCGGAACTAGAATGCGCGTTGGCTTAGACAAACACGAAGTAACTTCTTTGGCTAAAACCATGGAAGTAAAATTCTCTGTTTCTGGACCCGCAATTGGTGGCGCTAAATCAGGGATTAATTTCGACCCTAACGACCCTAGAAAACAGGGTGTTTTAAAAAGATGGTATCATGCTGTTGCTCCTTTACTTAAAAATTATTATGGTACTGGTGGTGACTTAAATGTAGATGAAATTCACGAAGTTATTCCAATCACCGAAGACTGCGGAGTATGGCATCCACAAGAAGGAGTTTTTAACGGACACTTTCAACCAACTGAACCTCAAAAAATTCACAGAATTGGTCAATTGAGACGTGGCGTACTTCAAGTTATTGAAGATGAAAGATATACACCTAAGGCAGCCAACAAGTATGTGGTAGCAGACATGATTACAGGATGGGGCGTTGCTCAATCTGTAAAGCACTTCTATGACAGCTATGGCGGTAGCATTGCGGGTAAAAGAGTAGTGGTTCAAGGTTGGGGAAATGTAGGTTCAGCAGGAGCTTATTACTTAGCGCAAAGTGGCGCAAAAATCGTTGGAATTATTGATCGCGATGGCGGCTTAATGAATGCTGATGGCTTTTCTTTAGAAGAAATTAGAGACTTATTCACTTCAAAAGATGGCAATAAATTGAGCCATCCTGATATGCTTCCTTTTGATCAGATAAACAAAGAAATTTGGAAGATGCAAGCAGAGGTTTTTATCCCTTGTGCGGCATCAAGACTGATTCAAAAGAGTCAAGTAGATGAAATGATTGCTTCGGGAATTGAAGTGATTGCTTGTGGAGCAAATGTTCCTTTTGCAGACCAAGAAATTTTCTTTGGACCTATAGCAGAGTATGCCGATCAACACATTAGTATCATTCCAGATTTTATTGCGAATTGTGGAATGGCAAGAGTGTTCGCATTTTTAATGTCGAATGATCTACCGACTATGATGACTGACGAATCGATTTTCGAAGATACTTCTGAAATCATCAAAAAAGCTATTCAGGCTGCTCACGCAAAAAATAACTCTAAACTTAATATTTCTAAAACCGCGTTTGAAATTGCGCTTAATAAATTAATTTAATAATGGAAGTTGTAGTACTCGTCATATTCATTCTTGGTTACTTAGCCATAACCCTAGAGCACAACTTGAAAATAGATAAGTTAGTGCCCGCATTAGCCATGATGGCCCTTGCTTGGGCAGTTGTTTCCCTTTCTCACCTTCCTGTTTTTGAGGTAAGTCCTCATGGCTTGGAAGAGAGTACTGTTGAAGCAGTTTTATTGCACCATTTCGGTAAAACCTGTGAGATTCTAATCTTCTTGATTGGAGCAATGACTATCGTTGAAATCATTGACCATTTCGATGGCTTTGCGACCATTAAAAAGTTCATTAAGACTAATCAAAAGAAGACCTTATTATGGATTGTTGCCATACTAGCATTTATTCTTTCTGCTATTATTGACAACTTAACAGCTACTATTGTTTTGATATCTATTCTTACTAAGTTGATCAAAAAACGGGAGGATAGAATCTGGTATGTTGGTTTAATTGTTATTACCGCAAATGCTGGTGGTGCTTGGTCTCCTATTGGAGATGTAACAACTACGATGTTATGGATGGGCGAAAAGGTTACTACCTTAAAATTGATGGAACACTTAATCTTGCCTTCATTGGTTTGTATGCTTATTCCAACCTTTTTAGCAAGCAGAATGGAAGCCTTCCAAGGAACATTTGAGGCACCTAAAGAAAATGAAACTACGAATAAACATTCTTCTTTTATGTTGTATTTGGGGCTTGCTTTAATTGTAGCCGTTCCTGTTTTTAAAACCTTAACTCACCTTCCTCCTTATGTAGGAATGATGTTATCACTAGCCATCTTTACTATTTTCGCTGAAGTAATCACTAATCGAGAATTTGAGATGTCAGATGCGACATCTGATACGGGGCATAGAAGCCCGGTGCACGCTGCTTTAACTAAAATTGAGATGCCTAGTTTATTGTTCTTCTTGGGTATTTTAATGACCGTTGCTGCCTTAGAGTCTTTAGGTATGATATTCCAATTCGGGCAATCTGTAGAGGGTTCTATTGGTACTGATCTTTTCGTTATTATTTTAGGTTTTGCTAGCGCCGTTGTGGATAATGTTCCCCTAGTTGCTGCAGGCATGGGTATGTTCCCAGACTTAGTAATGGATCATCCAGATTGGCACTTAATTGCATTTACTGCTGGTACTGGTGGTAGTATGTTAATTATTGGTTCTGCTGCGGGTGTTGTTGCTATGGGAATGGAAAGAATTGATTTCTTCTGGTACTTGAAAAAAATTGCTTGGTTAGCCTTAGTAGGTTACGTTGCTGGAGTTGCTGCTTTCTATTTCTTTAACCATTATTTGTTTGATGCTTTAGGAGTATAAGTCCTATTTAGATAAAATATCCAAGCCTGTTTCTGCATGAGACCGGCTTTTTAGTGATGTTGGGAGTTTCTTCCCGACATTTAAAAACTCATACGGTTTCTTCAATCGCATCTTTCCTTTTTTCTTGATAAAAAAGGAATAAAAAATCAAGACTGTAAATCAACTTTCCCTCAAATCTTCATTATCCCTAAGTGCGGCCTAGTGATCTTCGAACAAGTTCTCAGCTTTTAGGTCTTACTAAGGTTTAATTTCGTTTCTCAAGAAGTTTGATTTAAGGTCGATCCAAAGATTTCTAGACTATGCAATTAGAACTAAGGCGAGCTTAAAATATCCACGCCGGTTTCTGCATGAGACCGGCTTTTTATTTTGCTCTTTTTTGCAGTGCTTTCTTCTACCAGCAGTTCTTCATTTATAGGCTCCTTTAAGTTGTTTAAATCGGGTAACCCTGCCTGTACCCAACAAGTAAACCACAAGTCGCTTACGTGCTTTACACTAAGCCTCATTTGCTCTTCTACCATGCCATCTAACAATACATGATACGCGTCAGCATATCCCCTAGAGTAGGTTTTTATTAAGGACTCGCCCCTTGCCTCAAAGCTATATTTTTGGTCAGGTGGGTAGATGCTGTCTAAGTGCTTTTCTAAGCTTAAGACATCTTCTAACTGCCGATGAGCGTTCAAGATATTTTCCCAAATGAACTCGTTACGGTCTGGAATATATTTGGCTCCTCCCACCCAAAAAGAATACTCTTCGTGAAACAACTCAGGCAATCGGCTTTCCCAAAATCCATGAATGCCATATTGATCCGTAAATTGCCCGTTATAGTTTTCGGTGGTATGCAAAGGAACATGACTATCTGCTATGTAGTGTCCAAGATCCGCTGAGTACTTTAGAATCTTGGCTTTATCTTGTTCAACGAAAGCTTCCGTTAAGTTATTCATCGTCCATTCAATGGCCCATGGAACCATACCATATGCTTCCAAGGTGTCTTTAGTAATTTGCTCTTTCGCTTCATTCCATGTTCTAGGGAACTCGTCACAAGGATAGGTGCAAAAATGGTCAAGGTCAATGTAGTGCTTGGGCGCTTCACCATCTACTGCGTAACGACGCTTGTCGGGATCTACAGCATGCTCTGTAAGGTATTCAATATTGGTTTTATAGAAAGTAAACATGGCTGGGGGTAAAGAGAAAACAGCTAATCGGTTGATGCGCTTGTGCGCCCAGAATCCCCAGGCCTGTGCGCTTTGCACAAAGAAGCACGAAAAAAGAATAAAAAGAGAAATTCGAAGCATGGGGTAAAGAGAATGCTTTTTTAAGGTCTTCGATATGATGGTTTAGTGAAAGTAAGACTTGAGTTAGCAAAGAGCACAAGTCAACTGGACAATTATGAGCTTATGACTTGCGATAGTGTGGGTAGCTGAAAGCTACCTAAATATAAAAAGTCCGTAGCATCCACTCCGCTCATGCTACGGACAGCTAGAGCATATGAACTGATTAGTAAAATGACGAGTGCAAGAAGTAAATGTAAAGAACGGGTTAGCAAGTTCTTAATATTAAATTAATAATTATTTGAAACAAAATATGACTAATAGAGGTATACTTACTCAAGCTTAAATTTCTCAACAAAGATTTAATTAAGTTTTAGGTGAATAATGATATTTACTATAGACCCCTATTTGCAAAAGTTAAAAATTGCCATTTCACAGACAGAATCAACGTCCATTTCATAAAAATTATACCCGTTAAGCTATTTTACTTAATACAAACCACTTTAATTTATACCCTTGGAAAATAAGAATATTCTTATAAATTATTTGACCAAAAAATGTCCAGAAAGAATATTTTGGCACTTTCCAATTACCTCTTCTTTGATTGTATCATTGTGCATTTTCATAATCTTATTTTGTTTTCTCCCTTTTAAATTGAGCGCAATTTCTGAAGAAACCATTTTATGGGTTTCACTCTTTTACACCTTCATCTGCGGGTTTACTACCTATGGTGGATTGAAATTAGCAGTTATACTTAAAGGCGATAACTGGACTATTTTAAAAGATATGATTCTTGCAAGTACCGTAGTGCTAGTCATTTCACTCTTAATATATGTTTCCACCTACCTATTAAACAATTATGATGATGGGACGTTAAAAAACAATTTAGAATCCTTAAGCTTTTTAGAAAGTATATGGTATACTTTAATAATAGGCTCAATCTTGTATTTTATCATTTTCTCCACTAACGCATTCTTTAATAGCTTACCTTTTTTAAAAAAGTCCAAACACTATCGTTCACAACCTGTTGAATCTTTAAAAGAAGACCCCGCCATTAAATCTAGCGAAGTGAATAAAATTATTGAGTTAACAGGAAGAAACAAAACTGATAAAATTATACTTTGTCCTCATCGCATAGTCTGTGTGCATGCAAATGGTAACTATCTTGAAGTAATCTATAAAAAGTCCATTAGCTCGAAAATTTTCGAGCGAGAAATTTTAAGAAATTCAATAACAGAAATTTGGAAAAGTTTAGAACAGTTTCCTTTTCTATTCAACCCTCACCGATCACATATTATAAACCTTGAAATGATTGATTATTTAGGGGGTAATAATAAATCAAAACATGCCATGATAAACTTTATAAATAAGAATATAAAAATTCCAATATCACGAACAAAAGTTTATGCTTTCAACCAAGCTTACAATAAAGTTCGAAAGTAATAACGGGCCATTCGAATAAGTTTGACCCCCTTTCGTATAATAAAAAGGCCTCTTCGTAAAATAAACTCCATTTCACATAATTTTTGAAACTCTTAAATCTCTTTAAGAGTAAGTCCTATTAGAATGAAGCTTAAGACGTTCACAGCGTTTTGAGTTTAGTTCATTAAAAGAACTTAGATAAAACTCAGGACTTATGATTAAACAGCTATCCTTTTTAAAGCTAAGCGTGGTGTTCCTGCTTACTCTATTAGCTTGCACAGCAAGCGCCACAACATTCAAGGTTTCTAACCTATTAAACACAGGCCCTGGATCCTTAAGGCAGGCCATTACAGATGCTAATGCCGGAGGTGCTGGAGGTCACAATATTAATTTTAGTGTTTCGGGTGTTATACCTTTAGCATCCAATTTACCAGTTATATCTAATAACCATATTACTATCGATGGCTCAGGGCAGACTATTACGGTAAGTGCAAATGGTGGCGATATTGCCCGACATATCTTTAGAGGCAATGCGGGAGCCGATTTTTTAACCGTAAGAAATCTCGATATCAAAAATACTGGTCTAGAAGCCTTTCACCTTGATGGTGGCCCTACTGATGTAACCATAGAGAATATAAGATGGTACAACGAGTTTGGTAATTATTACAATCAAGGAATCTTTTTTGTGGGAAATGCTTTAAACCTAACTGTTAGAAACGTAATTGCGGAAGATCCCCAAAACTACAATGCAGTAATTGAAATTACCGGTACTGCTACCAATTTAATGGTCGATAATTTAACCTTCGATAACACCTTGAGTTATCACTATAGCACGGAAGTTATAAGAATTGGAGGGGCAGCCACTAATTGTACTTTTCAAAACTGTAACTGGAACTTAGATAATGGATTATCTAGCAATGATGGCGATTATGAAATTTACTTTTATAGCGCGGGTGCTGAAGCTAATGGAGTGGAGTATGTCCAATTTAACGGGATTACATCATTCTCAACTTTTGGTGCAGGATCATTTGTAAATCAACCAGATGGGTCGGTGCTTCCGGTAGAGTTAATCCATTTTAGTGCAAACCCTGTTAACAACGAATATATTCAGTTGGATTGGGCAAATGCAACTGAAATCAATAATGATGGGTTTGAAGTTCAACGGAGTTTAAATGGGATTGATTTCCAAGAAATTTCATGGGTAGAAGGAAATGGTAATAGTTCTAGCATAATAGAATACCGCCTAAATGATGAAAACATTTCGACCAATACCTACTATTATAGATTAAAGCAAGTTAATTTTGACGGTGAATATTCTTATTCCAATATCGTTTCAGCCTATATTAAATCAGGCAGTGGGAATGTGTTTGACATCCGGCTTCAACCTAATCCGTCTTTAGGGTTTGGTAAAGTGGGTATTCACTCCCCAATAAGTCAAGAAGCTCATATATCAATTTTTAACACTATAGGTGTAGAAGTATTAAGTGAAGACATAAAACTTGATGTTGGATCAACTGAATTAGATTTTCACGAATATCAGTCTGTCCCTGGCATATACAATTTAGTATTGTATCGTTCAGATGAAAAACCTGTATTACTAAAATGGGTCATTAGGGCAGAATAAAAATAAGTTGTTCGGTTTGATTTAATAAGTCAAACCGAACTTTTTAAAGCTTATAAAAATTTAATGATGAAAGAATATAATTATAAAAAAATGGAACGAAGGAGATACGCACGTATCGCTTATGTTGTATTTATTGCGCTATCTCTTATCTTAGGATTCGGCGCGATGATATACAAAATGTTTTCAAATTTAGTCTAAACATGAAAACACTTCTCAGTGACAAGGTATTTAATGACCTAAACTTATAAAACAATTATTAAGAGTCCTGTTGTGATGGTTTGTTTAATAATATCTATATTTTGAAGACTAAACAACTAATTAATCCTATAATTTAAGGCCTTAATAGATGGGTTAACGCCTAACCAATTGCATGTTACTCTCCTCTCTGTCTGGTTAAGAATTCATCAAGTTTAAGAATTGTGTTGGACTTCAGATTCCTTTCACCCCTATCTACCCCTCGCTGTCCGTAGCATAAGCTTGCGACTGCTACGGACTATGGATCATCGGTAGCTTGCAGCTACCACTTGTAATGTTGTTCAATAGTTACCAATCTTTAATCCCTAAAATAACGGAAAGTATTAGTCTGCCAGAAGACAGTGGTATCGCAGTGCCTAGAAAAACACCCTAATATTGGGTCTTTAAGTGGAGTATGTCTAGCCCTCAAAGCTATTAATATTGTAGCAGGATCATGTGCAATTATCCAAGTATACTGTTTTAAGAATTTCAATTAGCTTAAGCTGTGTTTTTTTCTTCAACTTAGTTTTACCATTTTCCTCCCTCCTCAAAACATCCTTGTCAATACCACTTATTTTTGAAAGCTGAGTTATAGAAAGACCTCTTTCCACCAAGCGTCAACGCTTCTTGAATAATTGGTTTATAACCGAGGTAATCCTTCACTTTTGGCATGTATTTTATGTCTACTTCATTCTTGTTACACTCCCATCTATTGTAAGAAACATGCTCAAGCCAAATAGTCTTAGAGGCTTCCTTCTGTGTTTGGCAACGCATTAGCCTAGCCTTACGAAGGTTTTCTCCCACAGTGTTTAATGCTGTTGGTAGGGGGCACAGAATCCCCTCTTTGTTCTAATTGCAAGTTTTACAACTATGCAGGAAAGCCTCAAGCCATCTCGCTTTGTGCAAAGAAGCACGAAAAGAAAATAAAGAAAGAAATTCGAAGCATAAGGTAAGGAGACGAAGAGCTAGCTAAATATTTTTGGTGATTTAGGTGTAGTGGTGCTTCGCTTAGAGATTGGGTGTTATTGCGGAGTAGCGCAAGTCATTTATTACTTAAGACTTACGCTATTATGCGTCTAATAGTAGCACCCATAGCTATCATTAGACATCGATTTTTTACTTCTTCCATTTTTCTTGTTTCCACCGAAGCAAAGAAGATTAACGGCCATGTATATATCTGTCCCGTGCAGCTTTTTTTGCTTCATCACTAAGCTAGTAAAATTGTCAGAACCGACAGTTAGGTAGGCTAATCGCACCCACATTCCTAAACGGGGTTCTACATCATTATATAGGACCAAGGGTAGCCCTAATTCAAACCACTTATGTTCTACTCTAGGAGTTAGGGATAGAAAGTTTTCACGTTCTACTTGAGGACCGTCGAATCGGATTCTACGATTTAAGGTGGCGTTAATATAAAACATTGGATGCACGGCATAGTCCACTTGAAAACTAATGCCTGCAGGAGTTAGTAGATTAAATTTATCAGCCACTTTAGATTGTAAAGGGTCATTTAAAGCCTCCGTACTATTAATAGTATACAAATCCTCTATGCTTTCAATATCTTCATAAGAGGCGGTTAATATATCAAAGGTTTGAGCTACATTCACTTTATGTTTTTGAGCATTCTTCCCAAAACGAATAAAGCCAAGGTCCATCAAGGAAACCCCAAATTTCCATTGATATGGTTTCTGCTTGTCTTGGCTAGCAATTTTATATTCCACTCCTACATCCAGCCCAACTCCGTGTCCGTTAACTTGAGGTTTATATCCGCTCAAATCACTTTCTAAGCCCGTAGCGATACCATAAGTTACAGCGCTATTGCTCACCAATATCGAGTCTGAATATTTAACTACATCGGAAAGCTTGGCGCTTTTTACAAAGTATGCATCCATGCCTGCTAAATATTTAAGCGTACCCCCAATATTTAACTGCCCCTTGGGTGTTTCCACCAGGCTTTGCCCATAGTGAAGACCCGCTTCTCCCCATGCCATGCCGGCCGTTTTAATTTTAGCAATATTCTTGCTTTCCGCAAAATCCCAATTCGCAAGTGAAAAATAATCTAAATCTGGATCTATTCGGTTTGCAGAAAAGGCCGTTCTAGCATTCAGAATCAAACCAAAGGATTTGCCATTTTTTTGGAATACAAATGAGGGCAGCGTGACGAAAGCGTTCACACTATTTCCTATTTTCTTATTCGCAGCGTAGAAATTATAGTAGACACTTCCATCGTCCTTAGTGGTATTTGATTCGCTTAGCGAAGGACTTACTCGTATAGCGTCTAGTTTCCTTAAAGCATTAATCCCACTCGTATTTTCTAGGTAAACGTATCGCGTGTTTGCAAAGGCTCCCGCCCCGATAACATTAAAGCTCCACTTTGTTGGAGCTCCTACTGCTGACGCGGGGTTTAAAGCCAATCTATTTACTCCTGAAAAATTGGAAGAGCGCAGACCCAATTCGTCTTGAGCGGAAACCTTAAAGCCGAGGGCCAAGGTGCTAATTGCTAGTATAAGTTTTGAGTGTTTCATACAAGGTCTTTCATATTGGACGAATTTGTGCCTAAATATATTGCCCAGATTGCTATCTATTTATCACGCGCAGAGGTGAATTGGTATCAGTATTTAATTCGAAGCGGCTTGTTTCATTTATTAATCTAGGTTAATGCTCAATTGACATTTGAACTTTAATTTTGTACTAAGTAAATAAGCTATTATAAATCACAAAATAAAACATTATGACAAATTTAGAACGAGCAAAAGATCTTTACAATCAAGTAGGTCAGGGACAATTAATGCAAGCTTTTGAAACTTATTATGCCGACAAGGTGGTAATGGAAGAGCCTAAAGGAAAAAGAGAAGGAAAAGATGCCTGTAGAAAGTCGGAAGAAGAATTCATGGCTAGTGTTGAGGCTTTTCACGGTATGGAAGTGAAGGCAATATCTGAAGATAGCGCCAATGAAAAAGTGCTTATAGAAGTTATGATGGACTTAACTTTTAAAGGTGGTCATCGAGTTGCCATGGAACAAGTGGCTGTGCAGCAATGGGAAAATGGACAAATCGTACATGAACGATTTTACTATACCGCTGGATAATTTATCAATTGAATCAATATTGGTGAATTTGTAACAAAATCAATGCAAAAACAAGAACGGTTTGGACAAAGGTTCTAACCGTTCTTTTTTGACTTAGTTAGCAGTTAAAAAACAAGACAATCACTACTTTAAAAACTAACAAAAGCAATCACATTCAATTGATCACGACTACTAGATTCAAAGAATTGATTCATGTAGCCCAGTTATAGCTTGACTTTGTCGCTAATCTTTTAGCCGATTCCACCAAAGAGCCTGTTTCTACCAAACACGGCTGACTTTACATTTAGGAATATTTCCTTGTATGCAGACAAGTAGAAATAATTGTCCTTATCCCCCTTTTTGCACAATGGAATATTCATACCTAGAAAATATCGAAAGCGGTGAAACTAGATATAAGCTTAATCGCTTTTAACAGATTTCTATAGTTGTTTGTCGAGTCAGCTTTAAGTCAAAGCCCATTTTTTCCATCTCTAATGTTAATGAATGTAGCTTTAGACTATTCGGTTTTTTCAACTCTATATGACCTAGACGGTTTATGTATATAGAATTTGAATCTAATCCTACTTTCGCTGCAGTATCAAGAATTACTTTTTTCATGGCATCTTGATTAAACTCTACCTTTTTTGCTATTAGTGCCTTGTGAACGTATGAATTTGAAACTGAAATTATCATTGTTTTTGATTTAAGTGTTTAAGAATATGAAGTCGTGTTTTGTTAATTATGTATTACTCGCCTTGTCCAAGAGAAAAACCTCGTTTACCATCAAACTCATATAAGTTCTCTGTTTTAATCACATCGAACCCTTCTTGATGAAGTTTGGTCAATAAATACAAGAGGCTTTCTTGTGTAATTTCTCGATAAGCTTGAGGAGAACTTAAAGTATCCATTCCTTCAGAAACAAAACGACAACGCCAGTGGTCAGTGCAATACGTCTCATCCATTCCATTCGGATAGACTTTCACACCTCTATTCGTTATCATTTTTAACTTAAGATCGCTCGTTCCGTTATATTCTAGTTTGTGTCCTATAAGTTGAGGGTCAGAACCTTGCCAGTCAAGAAATATATCCACTCCAACGAGCGTTTTCTTTT
>JBLHMK010000028.1:0-22105 GCA_047621945.1 Flavobacteriaceae bacterium | reverse complement strand
AGCGCTCCTGATGGACATTTATTAATTTGATTCTTGAGTTCTTTAGTAGTCGCACTCTCTGCTTTTATCCAAGGTTTTGACTTAGGATCATAAACTTGAGGCCAGTTTGCTGCACACACTCCTGCATGCTGGCATTTCTTTGGTTTCTATATTACGACTAACTCTCCAGTAGAAACAAGTGATTACTATCTAATTACAATATCCTCAACAGCAATTAGAAACCGGTTAGACAAAGAGCTAGCTAGCTATTGTAAATTAGCTAAACTTTCTTCTAAGAGCTTAATTTTAGCTTCAGCATCCGCTTGCTTTTGTTGTTCCATGGCAACTACCTTTTCTGGTGCTCCAGCTGCAAAACGTTCGTTGCTCAGTTTCTTTTGAACAGAGATTAAGAATCCCTTAGTATATTTCAATTCTTCTTCTAGTTCTATTCGTTTCGCGTCTACATCAATTTCTTGATCCAACTCAATAAAAAACTGTTGGCCTTTCACGATAAAACTCTGAGCTCCTGAAAGTTCAGCATCTACAGCCTGCAAAGACTCTAAACCGCCCAATTTCTTAATCTTACCTAGAAAATCTTCGTATACTGAAGCATTGTCCGAGAGCACAAAAGCATTTAACTTCTCTGCATTTTTAACTTGAGCTTTCATTCTGATATCGCGAATAGCTGAAATTATTTCTTTTGAGTACTCCCCTTTCTTTAAGGCTTCTTCATCAATTTTTTTGGCTTTAGGCCAAGTACTTAAGTTAATGGAGTCACCTGCTTTTCTATCTGCCATCGTTTGCCAAATTTCTTCGGTAATAAAAGGCATGAAAGGATGCAGCAATTCTAAAACTTGCTCAAAATATTCTAATGTTTTTTCTAAAGTTTCTTTATCCTGAGCTTCGCCGAAGTTTGGTTTAGCATACTCCAAATATGTACTAAAGAAGTCATTCCAAACAAAGTTGTATAAGTTTAACAAGGCTTCAGAAATTCGATACGCCTCTAAAGATTGATTCACGTCAGTGATCGTCTTACTTAATTTACTTTCAAACCATGCGAATGTACTTGCATTATCGTTGGGTTTCGATTCTATATTTTCTTCCCACATTTTCAGCAAACCGTAGGCATTCCAAATTTTATTTGAGAATTTCTTTCCTTGATCACATAACTTTTCATCAAAAAGAAGATCATTACCTGCTGCGCTTACGCTCATCATTCCAAAACGTACCCCATCTGCTCCATAGTCATCTATAAGCTTAAGTGGGTCGGGAGAATTACCTAAAGATTTAGACATTTTTCTTCGTTGACCGTCTCTTACCATTCCGGTGAAATAGACATCTTCAAATGGCTTTTGTTTATCTAGAGGTCTTTTGGAGCCATCTTCCATTGGAAAGTTAGGCGTGAATTCGTAAGCTCCAAAAACCATACGGGCAACCCAGAAGAATATGATATCCCAACCTGTAACCAATACATTAGTTGGGTAATAATAATTAAACTCCGTTTTGTCTGCACCAAATCCATCAAACACGGATATCGGCCATAGCATAGAGGAGAACCAAGTGTCTAATACATCTTCTTCTTGTTTCAAATCAGTAATTTGGAGCTGAGGCTGATTAAACTTTTCTTTTGCCTTAGCTAGTGCTTCATCAGCATTTTTAGCTACTACAAATTCTTCACCCCAATACCAAACTGGAATTCTATGTCCCCACCATAATTGTCTTGAAATAGGCCAATCTCTGATATTATCTAACCAATGCTTGTAAACATTTTTAAACTTTGGAGGCATAATTTTAATGTCATCATTCATTACATGCTCTAAAGCAGGAGTAACGATTTCTTTCATATTAACAAACCATTGTAAACTTAAGCGAGGCTCAACAACGGTATCCGCGTTTCGCTCCGAATAACCAACATTATTCGTCATTTGTTCGGTCTTAATTAAGTGTCCTTTCTCTTCAAGTAGCTTGGCCACTTTTTTTCTTACAATGAATCTATCTTCTCCAACGAAAACTTGCCCAGCTTCACTAATTGTACCATCTGCATTAAACACATCGATGGTTTCTAAGTTATGACGTTGACCAATTTCATAATCATTGATATCATGTGCAGGAGTAAGCTTTAGCATTCCCGTTCCAAACTCCATGTCAATGTAGTCATCACAGATAATTGGCACTTCTCTGTCAACCATAGGAACAATCACTTTCTTACCGTGCAAGTGTTTAAAGCGTTCGTCATCAGGATGCACACAAATTGCGGTGTCTCCCATGATGGTTTCAGGTCTTGTTGTTGCAATAGTTACAAAGTCATCGCTATCTGATAAATTATACTTTACATAGTATAAGTTAGATTGTACATCTTTTCTAATTACTTCCTCATTACTTAAAGTAGTTTGCGCTTTTGGATCCCAGTTTACAATCTTCCAATCTCGGTAGATGTATCCTTTTTCGAACCAAACATTAAAAATTTCGGTAACCGCGCTATTTAAAGAGGGCTCCATAGTAAAGCGCTCTCTATCCCAATCGCATGACGCGCCCATTTTCTTTAGCTGAGAAATAATAATTCCTCCATACTTGTCTTTCCATTCAAAGCAATGCTTAAGAAATTCTTCTCTTCCAATATCTCCTTTGTGAATTCCTTCTTCTCTAAGCTTGTTTACTACTTTAGATTCAGTAGCAATAGCTGCGTGGTCTGTACCTGGCACCCAGCAGGCATTTTTGCCTAGCATTCTAGCTCTTCTGATTAAGATATCCTGAATGGTATTATTCAAAATATGCCCCATGTGAAGAATCCCAGTTACATTAGGAGGAGGAATAACAATAGTATACGGTTCGCGATCATCTGGTACCGAACGGAAAATCTTATTATCCATCCAATACTGATACCATTTACCTTCAATTTCGGCAGGATTATATGCTTTTTTACTCATGGGAATTCAATTAGCCAATAAAGGTAATTAATTTGCCTTGGCTAATAAATTCGAAAGGAACATTTATTGACCTTTAAACATCTTTCAATTGAAACAAGGAAAAAATAGTTGAATACCTGCTATCCTTAGCATAAGCTTTGCGACCGCTAAGCAGGTATAGCTGGCTATCTCCTTACTACGAATGATGGATAAGGGAAATGATTATTGCTCCGCTATTTGATTCGGCTTCTTCCATGTAAAAATAAAGTCCCGAAGAATCGGGACTTGAATTTATCTTAAAATGGTAACTGTTCCGCTGAAGGTTTCTTCCTCTCCATTGAAATAAGTTGCAACAACTTGATAGATGTATGCGCCCATTGGAACTGGAGCCCCATTAAAGGTTCCATCCCATGCATTTCTAGGGTTCGTACAATCCAATTGATTCGGATTGCCTGGCCCATTGCTTTGCTTAGGGTTTTCAAATACAACCTCACCCCATCTGTTAAATATCTTCACATCTAAATTAGATGCACCCGCAACATTTATTTCAAAGTAATCATTCAAACAATCTATTTTGAAGTCATCTGAAAATGGGGTAAACGCCGTAGGGAAGAAAACAGGAAAATCAGTTCTAACCGTTATGTCTAAAGTATCAAAAGCTGAGCAACCTACTCCATTAACTAACTCAATAACCTCAACAACAACTTGTACATTTTGAGTAAGCGCCATAGTAGGGTTCTCACATAAAGAATCAAGAGTACAATTACTAACATCAACATCACTAGCTGGGTACCAAACATACTCTATTACTTGTGAGCTTGTCGTATTATTTTGTAATTCAGCGTCCAATTGAATAGGCTCTCCACTAACCACAATTAATTCATCTAGAATATTAAAATCAGAAAGACTTGATCCATAAAGTAAAACGTCTAAGCTAGTAGTTGGTGTAATCGTAAACTGCGTATTAGCTACACACCCTTTATTATCTTCTACTACAATGAGATAGTCACCTGGACTTAAGTTATTAAACGCACTATCCGTTTGATAGTTTCCATTCAGTTCATAACTAAAAGGAGCAGATCCACCAGTAAGGGCTATGTAAGCATAGCCATCATTTCCACTAATACAACTTGTGTTTCCTGGTTGAACCGTCACTTCCATCGTATCTGGATTTTGTATAAATACAGAATCTACTTTAACACAAGCATTAAGATCGGTAACCGTAACACTGTACCATTGATCTCCGAATAACTGAGTAGCAAGTATTCCAAATTGATTAGGCGTTGTATTCCAAACATAATTGTAAGGAGCTGTACCTCCATTAACCCCTACTGAGGCCAACCCTGTTTGCTCACCAGGACAATCTGGCTGAGTTGGAGCAATAGCAATTTGCAACTCTGTAGGTTGCGCAACCGAAAATACTCGAACAGCAATACACCCATTCGCATCAGTAGCTGTCATCGTGTAAGTACCAATAGGAATATTTGTAATTACCAAAGTGGTATCCCCTGAAGGAGCCCAAACAACATCGTAAGGAGGTGTTCCGCCTGTTACAAAAGTTTGAATTTCTCCGTCACTTCCTCCAAAACAAGTTACATCAAACAACTTCAATAAATTGATAGTTAATGGAGTCGATGGACCTATAACGGTATCAGAAACATAAGTAGAGCATCCATTAGCATCTGTAATAGTTACGCTAACAATTCCAGGATTCAAACCAGTAATAGTCTGAGCCGTATCATTTGTATGCCATAAGTATGTATACGGTGAGGTTCCACCACTAGCAACAATACTTGCTTCTCCGGTACTTACTCCACTACACAAGATATCAACGGTATTGATTACTCCTGATAATGCAATACTTGGTGCATTAACTGTAAAGGTATCAGAAGCCAAACATCCTTTTTGATCAGTAACAGCTAAATAATAATCACCACCTTCTAGGTTAGAGATATCTTCATTATTTGAACTAAAGCCTGCGTTACTGCTTGTCCAACTATAATTATATAAAGGATTACCTCCATTTACATTCACTCCTATTGCTCCTTGATTTGCTCCAAAGCATAAGACATCAGCTATAGCTTCTAAGCCTATAACCAATTGCGCAGGTTCAATAATATTAATAGGTGTTACTGGATAAATATCCGCACACAAACTATCATCTTCAATCGTTAACAAATAGTTGCCAGCTGGCAAATTAGCAAATACACCAGTTGAATTTGTATCCGTATTTAATATATAAGATAAGCTACCATTAAAAGAAGTTGCACTCACTGTTATTGAAGCGGTTGAATCACCGAAACAATCCAATTGGTCTACAATTACCGTTTGGAAGGTTGGAGGATTCAACTCATCTACACCTAAGGTGTCAGTCATTGTACTTTCACAAGCTAAATTATCTGTAGCAATAATTGTGTAAGATCCTTCTAAACTATGATTACCAAAACTTAATGCACTTCCATTACCCGTTAGCGGACTGCCAATTGGCACTGTATAGTTCCAAACCAATTGATAGCTCACATTAGCATCTGAATTATTCAAATCAATATTTACTCCTTGAGTACCGGCACAGAAACTTCCTCCACCTTGTACTAAATATGGATTAGGACCATTGAGTAATTGAACCGTAACAGTATCTGTTAAGTATCTAAAACAGCCCGTAGTATTATTCGTTGCTAGCACGGTATAATCACCATTGAAAGGTTGATTTCCAAATGAGATACCAAAACCAGTACCCGTAATTGGCACTCCTAAAGGAACCGTATCATTTAAAATCAACTGATAGTTAACTCCGATTTCACTATCATCTAGTACTAAGCTTGTTGTTGTATTAATTCCCGCGCTACAAATGAATGGGTCACCAAGCAAATCTTGATCATTAGGATTTGGATGGATAAATACATTGACATTCCCTTGCATGATGTTATTACAAGCTCCGATGCTTTCAGCAAATACCGTATAATTTCCAGGAGTTGTTTGAGGTGCAAAACTTAATGGAGCACCTGTACCAATAATGGTATCAACCGGTTGTCCGTTTAATAACAATTGGTAACTTACTCCAGCTTGAGAGCCGCTCAAGCTTACAAGAGCTCCTAATGAACCTTGGCAATAACCGCCGCCGCCTTGTACTTGATAAATGATAGGCTCGTCGATGACTCTTATGGTATCATAAACTGGAATTGACCATCCACAACAAATTTCACGAACTCTATATCGAACCGTATACAAACCAGAAGGCAAGCCATTCAAATTGAAGCTTGGTGCAGATAATGTTGAAGGTGATAATGAAGGATTATCTACATCCGTTCCTTGATAAATTCTCCAATCATATTCTACTTCAGTACCCCAAGAGCTAGCACTCATATTAACTGTAGAATTGATACAATTAATATTTGAAGGTAAAACTGTCAATGCTGGTAAAGCTCTAACATCATCAGCTATTCTCAAATAGCCATTGAATATTGAACCACCTACTTGAATATTTACAATTTGTCCTGGCGTTGTACTATAAACTAATACATCATTATCTCCATTTGAATATGAAGAAGTTACCAATGGTGCTGGACTATCACTTAAGTCATTCACAAAAGGTAAAGGTAATGTCCAGCTGTTAGGACCATCTTTAGATAGACTAAGTTCACTGTAAATACAAGCTTTCGCGTTGTTATAGTTTACTGACACAATTGGGAAACTTGGAATTGAGGTACTTGGATTAGAAGACACTCCATCAACTACTAGATGAGCATTTACTCCATCCGCTCCGTCTCTACCTCTTCCTCCTCCACCTCCGTTTCCACCTTGGCCACCAGTCCCAGAACATCTCGAACCATTCACACAACTATTACAGTTTCCACCGCCACCATTGCTTCCACCCAAACCAGAACTACCATTTGCTCCTGTTCCTCCTGCGGATTCAGAAACAGGAATGTTCAGAAGAACGTTATTAATATTAGCTCCTACATTTGAATTATCTGTAAATATGGCAAATGAGCCACCTGATCCAGATCCACCAGATCCACCACGGCCACCACGGCCACCATTTCCACCAGCACCTCCATTGAATCCATCACAATTTATACATGCAACTCGTCCACCTCTAGAACCATTTCCACCAGCACCTTGGCCACCGCCACCGCCGTTTTGACCGCTTCCTGCTTGTCCTGCTGGAACAAAATATGCAGCATTTGGAATTGTAGCAACAGGTTTATCACCAACTTGCCATGAACGGCCACTTGCCCCATTGACACCAGAGTTTCCATTACTACCATTACATCCATTACTACTAAAAGGACATCCACCACTACCACCGCCACAGTTATCTGTTCCAGCTCCACCTGCGCCTCCAAAACCAGTTACTGTAGGAGGATTAACATAAGGAGGATGAATCGCGGCACTAAAAGCGGCGTTGTTTCCAATATCCCCTGTAGACCCACCACCTGGGTTACCATTTCCATTTGCTCCATTACCTCCACTTCCTAGGCCACTTCCACCTAATCCACCACCACTTGAGGCCGGTGTTGTGCCATTTAGTCCTCTACTTGCATTTCCTGAATTAACTTCACAACGCACGATATCGTAGTTTTCACAACCGTTTATTAGTAATACTGCATAATTCGATCGACCTCTGCTGTTCGGTGTTGTTCCACTCACATTTGTAGTGGTGATGGATAAGTCTTGTAATGTAAATCCATCATCATTATTACCGTAGATACCTACGCGATGTTCAACACTAGAACTTCCTGTTACTCCACTGTTCTGAAATCCTGACAATACTAAATCAGTTGATTGAGAAGTCGTTTTTGTCCAAATACCAGCGGTAAACTGGTAAGCACCTTCAATAACTAAATCATTTTCTAATTCAATTATACTTGATTCATTATAAACTCCACCAGCCATTCTGATATACTTTCTTCCCGATAACTGTGAAATAGCATAAGCCAATGTTTGATATGGATTATCCGGTCCACCTGCAAACACATCATTCGTACCTGTTGTTGCAACATAAGCAAAATCACAATTCGGACTTCCTACGTCAACCACGCAAGTTGAGGTAGCATCATTCTGGCCACATGCATCATTATAAGTTAGTGTTACAATATAGTTTCCAGCAGTTGTTGGGGCTGTCCAGTTAGTTGTTGGACCCGTCGCCTGAGAAAAGGTTCCTCCTGTTGTTGTCCATGAAAAAGTAACCCCATTAGCTGCACCAACAGCCGGTGGCAACAAGGCACTTAAGGGATGTGTAGAACCAGGTAGGACTACCGAACCACAAATGCCTGACTGTATATCTGGAGGTAAATCTCCAGGAACTCCGTATGGGTTATAACTTACTCTTACACAATTAGAAGCTACTGTATTGCTTACGAAATTTGAAGAACAATTAGCTGTAATTAATACTCTATATAAGCGAGTACCAGGAGTTTGAGGAGCTGTAAAACTTGCCGCATTTGCTCCACCAACATTAGACCAAGAACCGCTAGTTGCAGAAGCACAATCCGTTACACTTGAAACTTGCCATTGATAGTTAGAACCAGTTGGCCATCCATTGGCATCTACAGTTGTACTTGCGGTCAAAGTTAAAGGCGTTCCCAAACAAAGGTTGTTATCGATTGGGCTTGGTTGAACGGCTATAGCCGGAGCTTCATTGAAGGACCATCTAAAGCGATAAGTAAATCTGTAATCTCCGCAAAATGAAGAAACTCCTGAGTGCCAGGTACATGGTGCAAATGTTCTAAAATTTACCGAAGCAACATTACTAGAGGTGCATCTTCTACTATCACCAAACACACTTGGGAAACAATTAAAGAAGTTATAAGAGTTAAAATTAAAGACATCACCATTACAGTTATCTTCCCAAGCATCCAAGGCTAGCACAAAATTAGAAGCACTTGAGTTTATTCTATTGGCAACAGGAAAATTTACCGTTGTAAAAGTAGTAGCGTTACCTGAAACATGAATTCCAACCGTTGAAGTTCCAGGACCTGCATTATCATTTAAATCAATAATCCATGTTGGGTCTGGAGATCCGCACGCAGTACAATCGCCATAATTGGTTCTTTCGACTGCTATAATTTCAACTTCATAATTTACCAGTTGGGCAAATGAAAAGGAAGTTAGAATACTCAATAAAAGTGCTAAGTATATTTTTTTCATATTGTTGAATTAGCTTGTAATTAGTTGAATTTAGAAAAGACATAGCTTTCGAAGAAAGTTTCATATCTCTTAGAAATGAAGAGTTTGTTATTGATGAGTTTTAATTTAAACTCACTGCTGCCTTTTTGAATGGATTGTTCCTGTTTTCCGTCCTTAAGAGTCATAACGATATTGTCCACACTCAAGAATAATTTTCCACCCTTAATCTCGTAATCGTAAGCGATATAATCACCGCCAACCACAACTGGAAATTTATCAGCTTGTACTGAAAGCATTTCATTTGGATCTAAATAATACCCGAAAAAAGATTCTTCCTGAGGGAATATCAAGTCTTCAGATGAAAAATCCTTTAATTCAATTTTTTCTAATTGCCAATTACCAATAAGTGCGTTTTCTTGCGCTATAGCTAGATGAAAGCTTAAGGAACAAAGGATAGTTATTATAGTTATATTCAATTTCATGTCAATATGTTATTCTTAGTTTAGCAAGATAGTAGTAATTTGATTTTTTAACAAAAAAACGATTAAAGATTACCTGTAATATATTTACAAGTTATCTTAATAGATTTCAATAATCATCGGCATTTTTGCTTGCACTTTACCATTCATCGTATAGAGCGATTGTAACTCCTCAAAATAAGGATATAAGGGGCCTAAATTTTCTTTTAATCTACTTTGCTTGGCTTCCATTCCCATTTCACTTATAAATTGTTCAAATGGCGATTTAACTTCAGGATATTCTTTTATTCTAAAATCTTCTAATTCAGCTAATTCAGCAGCGTGAGCAATAGCATCATCTAGGCCCCCAATCTCATCAACCAAACCTCTTTCCATGGCTTGCTCTCCGGTCCAAACACGACCACTCGCTACTGCAAGAACATCTTCAATAGCCATTCCTCTTCCCTCTGCTACCCTTGTGGTAAAAGTTTTATAAATATTATCTACATTCTTTTGAATAACTGCCGCTTCAAACTCCGTAAAACTATTCGTAATCCCATTCGAAGATGCGTGTTCATTTAAATTCACTTCATCGAAAGTAACCCCTAATTTATTATTCATGAATTTTTCCAAATTAGGAATTAGACCAAAAACACCAATAGATCCTGTAATGGTATTCTCTTCAGCATATATCTTATCTGAATTACAGGCGATATAATACCCCCCTGAAGCGGCCACTTCTCCCATAGAAACTACCACAGGTTTTTGTGCTTTCGCCAATTCTAACTCCCGCCACATTACTTCTGAAGCTAAAGCTGAGCCTCCCGGAGAATTCACCCTTAAAACAATGGCTTCAATATCCTCGTCATTGCGCAACTCTCTAATTTGCTTAGCAAACTTTTCGCCACCTATAGACATTTCATCTCCTTTGCCATCCACGATACTTCCTTCTGCATATATTACCGCAATTTTATGACTTGATTTTGTCACTTGAGCAGTAGCCATTGCATAGTCATTCAAGCTAATACTTTCAATATCATCTTCTTGATCAATGCCTAAGTTGGTTTTCAACTCCCCTAATACCTCATCAAAATATCTAGTCCCGTCTAATATGTTTAATTCAGCCGCTGTTTTAGGATCAAGCGCAGCAAGAGAATTAAGTATTTCGTCAAAATCTTCAGGACTAATATTTCTTGCATCAGCTATATTATTTACAAAGTCTTCTTTGATGCCCCCTAAAAGATAAGTTAACTGTTCGCGATTAGCCTCACTCATTTCTTCTTGAATAAAAGGTTCTACAGCACTTTTATAATCCCCTACTTTAAACACTTGGACTTCAGCTTCTAATTTTTCTTCTAATAGTTTCTTGAAGAAGGTAAGTTGTGCCCCTACTCCACGCAATTCAATATATCCTTCGGGGTTGACATAAAGTTTATCTGCCACTGAAGCTAAGTAATAAGATTTCTGGTCAATCATTTCACCGTAAGCCATTACAAATTTCCCAGTTGACTTAAATGAATTCAGAGCCTCTCTCAAGACATCTATCGTAGCATAACCATTGGGCATTAGCGATAAGTCCATATAGATTCCTTTTATTCTTTCGTCTGTTTCTGCAAACTTAAGAGCTTCTAATAGGCTTTGAAGACCTGCCTTTTCTTTGGAAAGCCCTTCTAGGTCATTAAAATCAAATTGAGGAAATCCATCTCTCTCTTTGATTTCATAGTTCAATTTTAAAGTAAGCAATGAATTCTCTTCAATGGTTCCGGTTGAAGCGGAGGACCCGCTAGAACCTTTAAACGAAGCCGCTATAATTCCTATAAAAACAAAGAACATGATAAAACTAATAATCTGAAAAATAGTTAGTCCAACTATTGTGGCTAAAACTTGCTTAAAAAAATTCATTATTGCTTATGTTTACGTGAAGAAACAAAAGTACTAATTAATTCAAATAAAAATGATAGCAACACTATTATTGGGAGGAAATATTGGCAATAGAGATGCCTACCTCCGATTTGCGTTATTTCACATCAAAAAAGAACTAGGTATTGTGCTCAAAGAAAGCAAGATTTATGAGAGTGAACCATGGGGAGATAAGGCCAATAAAGCTTTCTTAAATCAGGTCATCGATATTGGAACCTCATTGCCGTCGAAACAATTGTTAGCGAGTGTTCTGAAAATAGAACAGATGGCCGGAAGAAAAAGAGAACTTAAATGGGGTAATCGAACTTTAGATATTGATATCCTTTTTATGGAAGACCTCATACTAAATGAACGAGATATAACTATTCCTCATCCAGAAATTCAAAACAGGCGTTTTACTTTGATTCCATTAGTTGAAATAAAACCGAACTTTGTTCATCCAGCACTAAAATCAAACATGAAAGAATTATTGAGCAATTGCACAGATTCTTCAAGTCCTAAAATTTATGTTAAAAGAGGAGTATAATTTCATTACTATAGAAGGATGCATTGGCGCAGGAAAAACCACCTTGAGCAAAATGCTAGGAGAACATTACGCTCGTAAATGTGTATTGGAGAACTTTGAAGACAACCCTTATCTGCAGAATTTCTACAAAGACCCAAAAAAACATGCTTTTTCGTTAGAACTATTCTTTATGGCAGAACGCTATCAGCAACAAAAGCAACTGTTAGAAGAATTGAATTTATTTGGCCACACTTTAGTTAGTGATTATGCTTTCTTCAAATCTTTAATTTTTGCAAACATCACTTTAAAAAATGATGAATTGCAATTATATAAGATGCTCTTCCATATTATCTACCCTAACATTAAGTCACCAGACATTATACTCTACTTACACAAACCTATTGACCTACTGCTTGAGAATATCAAAAAAAGAGGTCGCAGTTATGAAGCCAATATTAGTCCTGACTATCTAGAAAAGCTAAATTCGGCATATTTAGATTTCTTCAAACAACAAACAAATTCTAAAGTGTTAATTGTCGATACTTCTAAGTTGGATTTCGTTTCAAATAAGAAGGATTTTGAATATCTGTTGCAATTACTAGACCGGCAGTATGATAAAAAGATAACTTATTTATAAGTAATTAAACAATTTGATTAATTTTGCAGCTAAATTCTAACTGAGATGAAGCTAAAACATATCTTTTTAATAACAATAGGCGTATTTTTCCTTAACCAAACTAAGGCACAAACTCAAGAAGAAATTGAGCGTATGCTGAATGGGGGAAGCACTATTACTGAAGAAAGCACTAGCACTAAAGAAGAGAAGCAAGAGAAAGAAGTTAAAGAAGTTAAAGAGAAAACTGAAAAGCTTAAAAAAGAAAAGGCTCCCAAAGTTGAGAAGGTAAAAGAGGCCAAAGAAGAAAAAGTAAAGAAAGTTAAAGCCGAAAAAGAAGAGAAAATAAAAGAAGTTAAAGTAAAAGCGGTAAAGGCCCCTAAAGTAAAAGAAGTTAAAGAAGTTAAAGAGAAAACTGAAAAAGCTCCAGCTTCGGTTAACGCATCTTCAAGTTCTAGGCCTAGCTCATCTAGTTCTCGTTCATCAATACCTCAAAAACCATATCGTACATGGAATTTAGGTATATATGGGGGCTTAGCTCACCCAGTTACGGATATTCGTTATAAAGATTGGTTCGGAACTTTAGATCCTAAGAATGAAAATCAATGGAGTGCAGGTTTTAAAGTAACTAAAATGTTTGACGCGGCTTTTGGTGTTCAATTTAGAGGTTCATACAGTGTACTGCAAGGTGCATTCGATTCCTTAGTTGTACATAGAGAGGATAGAGAAAATTTGATAAATTCTGGAATTACAGATGGAGTATACTTCCGTAACAACGTGATTAGCTCTTCCGTAAATATTTATTGGAATATTAGCAATACAATATTCGGAACTAATAGATACTTAAAAGCGAAAGCAGCAAGCAAACCACAAAAACCTAGAAAATTCTCTATGTTCATGTTTACTGGAATTGGTGGAACTTGGTTTGACCCACATGTAATGATGTTGAAAGATGATTCTCCAGCGAGCTTCCCCGGCATTACCTTTCAAGATGACCAAACGTTTGAGATCAATGTTCCTTTAGGTTTAGGTGCTAAATTTAATATCGGTAAATCTACTGATTTAGGATTTGAATATGTGATTAACTACGTATTTACAGATAAACTAGATGGTTACACATTTGACCATCCAGGTAGAATTAAGAATGACCTTTATACCAACTTAAACTTAACCTTAGATTTCAAACTTGGTGGCAAGAAAAAAGCCGAAGAGCATATTGAATGGGTTCAACCTACTAGTAAGTTGTATGATGAGGTTGCTCGTATTGATGAATTGGATAGAAAGTTGAAGAAACTAACTCAAGATGAAGACGAAGATGGTGTTTCTGATTTCTTTGATAAAGATACTGAAACTGAATCAGGAATGATTGTAGATGGCAGTGGTAGAGCGCTTGATTCTGACAATGATGGAGTAGCTGACAGAAAAGACTTAGAGCCATTTAGCGATACGGATGCTGAAGTAAATCAGTTTGGAGTTTCATTGGATGATGATTTAGATGGTGTTCCAAATCATAAAGATTTAGAAGATTCTGAAAAAGGAAGTTTTGTGAATTTCCAAGGAGTAGCAATTGATGGCAAAGTTAAACCAGCTGAATCTAGAGGTTTAAGTTTCCCTTCTATCTTCTTTGAAACTGACAAAGATATTATCAAACGTGAGTATGAAGAAGAATTGTTCATGATAGCAAAAGACATTCTTCGTTTAGCTGATGTAAGATTCTTATTATCTGGTCATTGCGATGAAAGAGGTTCAGATGAATATAATAATGAACTTGGACAACGTAGAGCAGATGCGGTTAAGAATTACTTAGTTGAAAATTATGGTATTGATGCGAATCGTTTAGAAACACTTTCTAAAGGTAAAGCAGAGCTCAACTCACCTAGATTTAATGTAAACAGAAGAGTAGATATTCTTATCATTGAGAAGTAATCTTACCCTTAATTAATGAAAATGCCTCCTTCCGATTAAATTTGGAATTGAGGCATTTTCATTTAAGCATATGAAGTTTATTATTCTATTATCCATTCTTAGCCTTACTCCACTCCTAGCAAGTACTCAAACGATTGCAGACGAAGCAATTCCTCACGCACATAGTCACAATGATTACTTGAAGAAAAACCCGCTTTGGGGAGCACTAGAAAATGGATGTTCCAGTATTGAAATAGATGTATTTGCACATGAGGAATCTTTAAAAGTGGCTCATGTAGGAATAGCATTAAAGAAAAGAAAAACTATACAGGAGCTGTATATTTCGCCGCTTATCTCCTATTTATCCCAAAATGAATGGGTATATCAAAATCAAAGCTTAGTCCTTATGATTGACTTTAAAACTTCTGGAGAAAAAACTCTTCCTTTACTTTTAGAGTTAATCAAACCCTATCAAGATTATTTCACTTATGCGCAAAGTGATTCCATAGTTTACAGGCCTTTACAATTAGTTATATCTGGAAAAGGCTTTTCTTATGAAATGATCAAAGAACTCAATAAAGTCTACGTATTTGTGGATGGCTCTATTCAACACTGTAACAACAATTATCCCAATATACTTATTGAACGAGCTAGTGCGAAATATGGATCTATCTTTTCATGGAAAGGAAAAAAAGAAATGCCTGAATCAGATAAGGAAGAATTACAAAGATTAGTAGCTATTTCTAAAACGTGTAATACTAAACTTAGATTTTATGCCATGCCAGAAAACGAGAATATATGGAGAACTTTTCTTGATGCCGGGGTCTATTGGATCAATGTAGATAATTCAAAGCGTTTTCGGAAGTTCTTTGAAAAACCGTAGTTGACTTTATTAAACTAATCGTTTATATCGCTTAGCTTTACTCATCACTTTTAGGTAGATCACATGCAAAAGGCCTAATAAAAAAATGAATACGAAACTATAGTTATCCATTTCCCAGCATAGGGCTTATCTATCATTCCTAGTTTAGAAATATTATACGACTCCACTAATATCAAGCTTTCTGCTTCTTCCCCATTCATTTTATAAAGTATACCCACTTCTTAGTCATCATACAATTCATTCCAAACAATACGAGATACCTAAATATTTTTATTGAAGACTTCCTTATTCATATCAATCAATTGTTTCATTCCCCATATCATGCAAATTGCCAGGAGCATTTACATCAAAGGTCTTAATAGTTAACCCTGCTTATAAAGGTGAAAATGGTAAACATAAAAAAACCCCGAATTGCAGTTGCAATTCGGGGTTTTGAATATTTTAAACTTTTAACTTTAATTGATTAATGCTAAATGATTAGCATGTACCCGTGAATTATTCTGGTAATGAAGTACGTATTTCAATTCCGCTCCTTCATATATATTCCAAACTCCGTTTTTCATTCCTTTAGAAAATGAAGCTTCTGTGGCAAGCGTTCCATTCTCATTAAAAGACTGCCATACACCCTCACGATTACCATTTACTAAAACACCTTTTTCTATTAAGACATCTCCCAAATAAACAAATGCCAAATCACTATTCTTATCAATATTCTGTAATACCGTATTTTTATTAACTTCCCTAATCTCTTGTTGAGCTTGTAAAGATGAAAACCCGAGAAACATAGCTGCAATAATCAATAAATGCTTCATAATAACTTCAATTTAAACTAAAAGTAACAATTTCTTAACATTAAATAAACTTTTTCTTAAAATGATTTAGAATTCCAATTCTTTCTTATCTTTAAAACTTCGATGAAAGGAACTCTATTTATCTTTTTTTTAGCCTTATTTACAATGGCTTCTGCTCAAAACAATTGCCACTCTGGAAGGTACTATTCTGAAGTATTCACGAGTACAACTAGTACGAGCGGAATCAAGTTTGGTGAATCAGACCCTTTTGGCTTACTCAGTAATCAAGACCTATATTTAGACATTGTGGAGCCAGTTGGTGACACGCTTAGCAAAAGACCTCTTATTCTTCATCAGTTTGGAGGAGGTTTTTTAATTGGATGGCGCACAGAACCAGTAATTCCGCAGATGGCAGAAATGTATGCAAAAAGAGGATTTGTATTTGCCACTATTGATTACCGATTAGGCTTTAATCCTTTAGATGGTCAAAGTGCAGAACGTGCAGTTTACAGAGCAAGTCAGGACTTAAGAGCTTCTTTACGCTTTTTAGTAGATAACGCAGATCTATACGGAATTGATACCTCTGCAATATTTATTACTGGTACCAGCGCTGGATGTTTAGCTGCATTTGTAAGTACATTTATGAATGAGAGTGACAGAGTGGATATCCCTTCGACCTTTGGAATTACATTTGAACCTGCAGATTTAGGTTGTGGAAATTGTTCCGGTAATAACAACTTTAATAATCAAGAAGTTAAAGTTCATGGAATAATCAATAACTGGGGTGCTATGCTAGATACTTCATACATTGATTTAGCTGTCGACCCTGCAGATAATGTACCTGTAATCTCCTTTCATGGCACGAATGATATAATTGTCCCCTATGTTTCAGGACAACCGTTCTCTTTGCCTATATTCCCAAGTGTACAAGGAAGCTTTCTTATTCATCAAAGACTTGAAAATCAAGGTGTAAAAAATCGATTGTTTCCTTTACAAGGTCTAGGACATGAACCGCAATTACTTCAATTGCAAACCTGGGTAACTGATACAATAATTAGAGAAGGAAGTAAGTTCTTGTATGAAATCATGTATGGAGATTCAATTGAAATATTAGGAGATGCTACTGTTTGCCTGAATGACACATTCACGTACAGCCTTCCATTACATGCGGGCAGCTCATATTGCTGGAATGTTACGGGTGGATCTATTATCCAACAAAACATCAGTCAAATAACGGTTCTATGGAATGCACTAGGTACTCATTTAATTACGGCAAATGAGTTAGATAAAAGAGAGATTTCTAAAGAAGCTCAATTTCATGTTGAAGTAGCTTTACCCCCCCTCCCATTAATTGACTTTACTAGCAACGATGGCTTATTCGTTTTTTCTTCACTTAGTGTTGCTAATGATTATTCTTGGAACTTCGGCGATGGGAATCAAGGAACGGGAAGTTTAGTGAACCATCAGTATATGGACACCGGCTTCTTTCTACTTAATTTTTGGATTGAAGATGACTATTGCAATAAGGAAAAAGACACCTTGATAGAATCTACGCTCTGCCCGAATGCTCAGCTTGACATCATTCAAGATGACAGTATTTTTTACTTAGTTAACTCCTCAGACTTTGCAAATTCCCAATCGTGGATTTTACAAGATGGAAGTATGGCTAGTGGGGATACCATTATGCTATCATTTACACAAGAAGGGAATTACAGTTTTACGCTAATTGCTTTTAATTCTATTTGTTCGGATACCATTACACAAACTTTCCCAATTACATTCTGTAGTCAAGCGGATTATGCTTATCAGAGCAATCAATTAGCCGTTGACTTTTTTGATCAGACTTTTAACGCCTTTTTCCATGCTTGGAATTTTGGAGATGGGAATAGTTCTGCCTTGCCTAACCCGAATCACTTGTACGCTTTGCCCGGAAGTTATACGGTTCAATTGATTACCACTTCTGTAGTTGGCTGTGTAGATACTGTGACCAAGCAAGTGGATGTTGATTTGAATTCATCTATTTCCAATGATAATCAATTAGATCTAATAATTATCCCTAATCCCGCTCAAGATTACTTGCAAATTACGGGTTTGCTGGAAGGAAAAAACTATCAGTTTGAATTGTTTTCATTAGATGGAAAGCAAGTCATTGAAGAAGAGATACAATCCAATACTATCTCCTTGCCTTCATTCCTTAATGGGGTGTATATAATCAAAATGAAAGATGAATCTCATTCATTCTATTCAAAAATACTAATCCAACACTAATCGCTAATTTTCTTAGCCTGATATACTTACTATGACAAAATTAGCAGTAAGTCAAGAAGATAAATTCAAGAAAAAATTATCCAAAGCGCAATACAAAGTATGGAGAGATAAAGCCACCGAGGCGTCTTTTTCAGGTAACTATAATTTACATTTCGAAGCCGGGAAGTATTGTTGTTTAGCATGCGGCAGTGCTTTATTCAATTCCGCCGATAAATATGATGCCGGTTGAGGATGGCCAAGCTTTCACAATCCAGTTGACAATGACAGCATATTGACAAAAAAGGACCTCAGTAACAACAAGGAACGCACAGAAATACTTTGTAAAAAGTGTGGGTCATCTTGGTCATGTGTTTAATGATGGACCAACAGGCTCGAGATAATGCATGAATTCTGTAAGCTTGAATTTTAAAAAGAAAAGCTAATCATTACTTATTAAACAAAGCAAGTAGTTTTTTTTAGTTCATTATTATCGCAGCAATTGTTGGGGATATTGTTTAAATTTAAATTCTAAAAAATAATTTTACATGAAAAATAATTACTTTTTTATCATCGTTTTCATCTTAGCTATGGGAACCGCCTTTTCTCAACAGACTATTGGATTATTCAAGAATAGTGTGGATTCTTATAATGGATATACCCTTTTTGGTACGCAAAAATCAACGGATACTTATCTTATTAACAACTGTGGGGAAAAAGTGCATAGTTGGACAAGTCAATTTTTTCCTAGATTTTCCTATTATTTATTGGAAAACAGTGTTTTACTTCGAACAGGCAGTATAAGTGCAAATAAAGCAGTCGTTGAAATGATTGATTGGGATAATAATCTAATTTGGGATTATTCCATTGATAGTGCTTATGGTACTCAACATCATGACATTGCATATCTACCTAACGGAAATATTTTGTTCATCGTGTATGATGATGTGTTAAAATCAGATGTAGAAGCTGCAGGAAGTTCAACACTGAAAGATGCTATCAAATCTGAACAAATCATAGAGGTTCAACCTGACCTGATAAATGGAGGAGGCACTGTAGTATGGAGATGGAGAGCTTGGGATCATATTATTCAAGATGCCGATTCTACAAAGCCAAATTTTGGTATAGTTTCTAATCATCCAGAAAAAATTAATGTCAATTATTTGGCACATACAGCTTTTGATTGGCTGCATTTTAATTCGATTGATTACAATTATAATTTAGACCAAATTTTAGTTAGTGTACCTAATTTTGACGAATTTTGGATTATTGATCATTCAACTACCACAGCTGAAGCCGCCAGTTCAAGCGAAGGTAACTCAGGCAAGGGTGGTGATTTATTATATAGGTGGGGGAATCCACTTACTTACGCCCAAGGGACAGTAAATGACAAAAAACTATTCTATCAACATAATGTTCATTGGATAGAATCAGGACTTGATGATGAAGGCAAAATAATGGTCTTTAATAATCGAGCTGGAATACCAGATGGCCGTAACTATTCCACCGTTAATATTATTGACCCACCATTAGATTCTATTGGTTCTTACAGTTATTCTGGAAATGCATTTGGACCTACAAGTTTTGATTGGACCTATAAAGCCCCTATTGATACAAGTTTTTTCTCGAACATCGTATCAAGTGCTCAACGTTTACCAAACGGGAACACCCTAGTTTGCCAAGGCGAAATAGGCAGGTTTTTCGAGATAAACTCAGATTCAATCGTTTGGGAATATGTCAATCCTGACCAAGGATCTGGACCAGCAACCCAAGGTGACCCGATTTTTGGCAATAAGACATTTAGATGCTTGAGATATCCAATTGATTATCCTGGTTTTGATTCGAAAATTCTCACCTCACAGGGATATATAGAATCTGGGTCTAATTTTACTTGTGAATTATTCACTGTTGGATTAAGCGCTATAGTTGAATCCAGATATGAAATTTCAATTTACCCCAATCCAACTCAAGACAAAGTTATTGTTTCACGAACGTCGTTTTTGGAAGAGCTAATAGATATCTCAATGTATGATTTAAATGGAAAAAGGGTACTCTCCTCCTCAATTAAAACTGGTGAGAGAACCCTAACTATTGACTTGTTTGGAATAAGCGAAGGATTTTACTTTTTAAGTTTTAGGGATAAAAACAGTACTTGGAAGGAGCCCCTTATAATAAAGGAGTATTAAACTATTTAACAAATATATTTACAACTGATATTCAATCAAGTTCCTTAACAATAAAGAAACCGTCACTACCCTTTTTCTGGTACAAGGGCATTAGAATCAATCCATCATAAGGAGAAAATATCTTTCCTCTTTTATCATTAGCTAGGTGTTCACCTTTTTTAATTTCTTGGAAATTAATGTAGCCTGGCTCCATCACAAACTCATCTTCTTCCTCAATCGGATGCAAATGGACAACATCTACATTTTGAGGTAAATGTGCATAGTCATTGGTCATCTTATCTAGAATAGACTGATAAGGCGCTAGTTCTTTTTTCTCTAGGCAAGACGTTTTAGTAAAGATTGAAACCAATCCTGCTTTCATGCGATCAACCGCTTCGGGTTCGGTATGTTGTCCT
Organism: Flavobacteriaceae bacterium; assembly: GCA_047621945.1. Taxonomy (GTDB): domain Bacteria; phylum Bacteroidota; class Bacteroidia; order Chitinophagales; family UBA8649; genus JAFMKE01. Next base: position 1,191 of record JBLHMK010000028.1, on the reverse strand, counting down.
GCTTCATAGGCAATAGCTGGTAGACCTAATTCATCAAAGTATTCCATAGTTGTCCCTTTAATCTTCCCTACCATTCCATTGATTACTGGAACAGGAATATCTAAGGCTAATTCCAAACTTCTAGGGTGTGAATTGGTAATACAAAAACAGCCCCCAGTAGCGGAAGTTGTATGCAGGTCAATAAGCATTAATTCCTTACCCTTATCATAAACCACGTCAAGAATCAATTCTAAAATATGTTTTTGTTCAATATCTTCAGAAGCATTAAGCATACCGTAAGGTAGGGCTGCTAACTTTCGAATTTTAGAAAGATACCATTGTCGATTTAAATCCTTATGGATGTAACGAAAGCCCTGTTTAAGAGCTGCTAGGTTACAGGCAACCCCTATAATTGTCCCGTCAAATTCTACTTGCTTTTCTTCAAACTCTTCAAACAACTCCTCTAGAGCTTGAATACCTAGTTTTTCATTGCCATGCACCCCCGCAAAAATCAAAAAAGTTTTCGCTGCCCCGTATTTTCCATATCGTCCAATCAATCTTTCCATCAGTCTGCAAAAATACAATATAAAGAAGAATTAACCGTGTATAAATAGTCAGTGATCAGTCGTCAGTTGTCAGTGTCCTATAAATGATTATCTTTAAAATATGCCAAGTAAAGAAAAGCCGAGTAAAGAACTTATAGAATCATGGAAGAATGATCCTTCATTATGGAAATGGGGCTTATTCTATTATAACCCAAGCGACAAGCGAATTTTTCCACCAAAGCGAATTGGATTTCTAGGATGGACAATCAATTTCGCCAATCCACTTTCTGTTTTAACGCTTCCTATCACGGTGGCATTATTATATCTCGCTTCCATGTTGTTGAAAAGTGAATCTTAATCTACTAAAATAAACCCTATGAAATCCTTACTTCGAGTTAGTCTAATATTGGTATTAGACACGTCTAAGTTTGTTGCGTTTCATTTAAACGTAAAGAAAGCACCAAAGTGAAAAAAGCTTTACGGTCTAATGGAGATGCTTGGGAAGTGACTCAAGAGGACACTTATTATATCAATAATGGGAATTTTTTACTTACAACTGTCGATTTAGGATATATCGGCGACTTCTATTTTTCACAGGAAGATGGAGGAGCTGTTGCATTTACTGAAGGAGGAACTTGGACACCTGCAGCTGGAAACTCAGCAAACA
>JBLHMK010000027.1:0-22644 GCA_047621945.1 Flavobacteriaceae bacterium | reverse complement strand
TGTGATAGAGGAATATTAATAGGAAGCTCGTAGAGACTGTCATTAGGGAACGTAACACTCAAATTGAGCCAAATGTTTCGCCAATTAAAATTGAAACGGTGTCGCACATTGATATAGAGATTCTTTGAATCTTGGTCTTCAATCGACACTTCAAATTGGAGGGTGTCGCTAGACATCCACTCTTGTTCTTTGAAATCCTTATCTTTTTCAAAGATTATAAGCTCATCACAGGAATTCATACCCATGGCAAGGAGTAGCATAAGTGTATATGTAAAGAACCTAGGCATTATTACTTTTTGTTATCACTATTCTTGTTCTGATTGTTGTTATTGTTATTTCTGTTGCTATTTCTATTTTTTCTATAGTTGTTATTCTTTCTCTTTTTCTTCTTGGTGTTCTTCTCTAAGGTTTGAAGACTAACGCTTCCAACTAAATCTTCATTGTAAGCTTCCTCTAATTCTTTGTCTTTAGCTTCTTCAATAATATTGAAGTCGGCCAAACTATTTGGATGCTCACCCTTTTTATTCATTTGGATAAGCGTTGCCACATCATCAGCACTTAGCTTATAATATTTATTACTCTTATCAATGTTGTAAGTCAATTCTCTTTTAAAAATATCGGTTTTTCTTAAATACGCCGTTCCTTCTTTAGTCCTAATCTTGTCTGGATTTTTAGGGATGGTTTTCAAGGCATCCATGTAAGTGTCCAGCTCGTAATTTAAGCAGCATTTCAGGCGGCCACATTGACCAGAAAGTTTATCTGTATTGATACTTAGCTGCTGATATCTGGCTGCACCTGTAGATACGCTTTCGAAATCACTCAACCAGGTAGAACAACATAATTCTCTACCACAAGAACCTATTCCTCCTATTCTTCCAGCTTCTTGACGAGCACCAATTTGGCGCATTTCAATTTTCACTTTAAAGGAACTTGCGTATTGCTTGACTAATTCACGAAAATCTATTCGATTATCAGCGGTATAGAAAAAAGTAGCTTTTTTTCCATCACCTTGATATTCGATGTCACTAACTTTCATTTCTAACTCTAAACTTCGAGAAATAACTCGCGCTTTTACTAGCATTTCTCTCTCTTTACCACGGAGCTCATGCATGCGCTCAATATCGTCTTCGGTAGCTTTTCGTAAAATATTTCTGATGGTGTCAGCGGTCTCTTTAACTTCTTTTTTCTTCATTTGAAGTTTAACCAGCTCACCGGTAAGGCTTACTTCTCCAATGTCAAATCCTTGGGAGGCATCAACGATAACTAAGTCACCTCGAAAAAGATCTAGCTTTTTGTCGTTACGATAGAAACCTTTTCTAGCGCCATTCTTAAAGCTTATTTCTACTAAATTGAAATTATAATTATCAGATAATGGGATATCTGCAAACCAATCGAAGGTGTTCATTTTATTACATCCGCCGGAACTACATCCGCCCGAAGAGCCACATCCACCTGTTGAGCACGCCATATTTTATTTATTTGGACTCGCCCGCAAAAGGGAGAGAAATATTATTAATCAAGCTGATCTTGGCTTATTGTCTGTGTAAAGCCTTTATTTTCATGCTTGTACCGAGGAATGCGATTTTTGCATTTGCATTCCGCACAATTTGATAATGCAAGTTATTGATTATTTGGGAAATGTCTAGCATTTTTCTCCAAGTAATTGCATCAATCATTTTAATAGCAACGCTTTTCTCTTGGTCTTGCAACTTACTAGGCAGATTGTGCTTGGCGGCAATGCCCTCTCGAATAAAAAATAGGGCATATTGAAGAAAAGCTTTTTGATTTTGCCTGCCTGAAGCACCCATCTTATCGCTCCAATTCACCAAACCTTGAGCAAACTTTATGGAAGGTCTAGCATTATGCTGGATTATCAGCAACAACCACTCTCTAAACTCTTCAAAATAGTCGTTTTGGGTTTGCCCAAGCAATTCTTTGGCATCGATCCAGCTACCATCAGCAATCTGCGCAATTTTAAGCCCTTCGTCTTTAGGTATCTGCTGTTGTTCTTCCAAAGCCTGAACGATATCTTCTAACTGGAGCTTTGGAAATTTTATTAACTGTGTTCTACTTAAGATTGTAGGAAGAATAGCTTCTTGCGATTGAGAGATTAAAATGAAAATAGTGTTGGCTGGAGGCTCTTCAATCAACTTTAGTAAGCGATTCCCTTCCTTTCTGAGCATTTCTGCTCCCCAAATGACTTGAACCTTGTACTTCCCTTCAAAATGCCTCAAAGAGTGCTGGCGAATGACTTGGTTACATTCTTCTGCGGTGATATTTCCTTGTTTGTTTTCGTTATCTAGTTGAGCGATCCACTCTGGATACTTGAAATAGGCTTCTTTGGCTAGAAAAATACGCCAATCTTTAATCTTGTCTCGAGAAATCGTTTTAGCTCCAATGGTTGGATAAGTATAAAAGATGTCCGGATGAGCCATTTTATGCGCTTTAACACATGATGAACAAGTTCCACAACTATCATCTTCTTGAGGGTTCTCACAGTTCACATATTGTGCAAAGGCTAGAGCCATACTTAACTTACCCGTTCCTTCTGCACCTAAAAACAACATAGCTTGGCTAACTTTATCGTTTTTGGCAGATTGAATGAGCTGTTTTTTTAGCTCATTTTGGGCGATGACTTGTTTAAATTGCATGCTTTACTTTAGAGTTTGTAAATTTACGAAAAATACCCGCAATTATAAGTTGATTTCTGTGCAAGCTTGCCACGAAATTAAACGAATTTCGGGAAGTAATTTTAAACTATTTGTTCAAATTGAGGTTAATTAATTATGAAAGTAGCCGTTTTTAGAAAAGCACATTTTAATGCAGCACATCGCTTAAATAATAAGGGATGGAGTAAGGAAAAAAATGATAAAGTTTTTGGTTTATGCAATAATGCGAATTGGCATGGACATAACTACGAACTAGTGGTAAAAGTGGTGGGAGAAATTGATCCTGATACTGGATTTGTAATTGATTTAAAAGTGCTTAAGGATATTATAAAAAATGAAGTGGAAGAGCGTTTCGATCACAAGAATTTAAACATGGATTGCCCAGAGTTTGCTGAATTGAACCCTACTGCAGAAAATATTGCGGTGGTTATTTATGATATTCTAAAAGCGAAACTTGGGGGTTCATACGAGTTACAAGTGAGGTTATATGAAACCAATCGAAATTTTGTAGAGTATCCTGCTTAGTTTAATCTTTTTTAATACACGTACATCCCTCACATTCCTCTAGGTTTGCAAAACCTACAGACTCACAACCACTGTATCCAATATAAGAACAGCTGTTTGTGTTAGCCTCAAAGAACCAATTTTCAAAATAAGCTTGACAAACGATTCCGGTTTGCGGAACATCTTGACACTTTTCATTTGCACTGTCGCAATTTTTGCTGCAAGAAAAAATTAAGCCTGTTCCCAATATGAAAAACAAGTATTTCATGCATTCTAAGATAAGGAGATTTTAGTCTTGTATAGCCTTGTAAGTTATAGTATGAATATCCGTTCGAATATTTTCCTGAGCTAATATATTTTTGGAGTAGGCATTTGGGAAAGTGCGATTAGATAAGAACACATAGATTAGTTTAGTTTCTGGGTCTGCCCATACGCATGTTCCAGTAAATCCCGTATGACCAAAACAAAAATCATTGGCTAATTTTGAGCTTGGTCCTGCTCCTCGTTCGCCTGTTTTTTCATCTATTTCAGCAGGTTTGTCAAAGCCGAGGCCTCTTCGATTATCTTTCTCTTTATAATGAGCGGTATTAAAGTAGCTAATGGTCTCTTCTTTCAAGAAACTTTTCCCATTATAAAACCCATCATCTATTAGCATTTGAAAGATGGCGGCTATATCATGGGCATTACTAAATAAGCCTGCATGACCACATACTCCGCCAAGCATTGCTGCTCCAGGGTCATGCACATAACCTTGTACTTCCTGTTTACGGAAAATAGTGTCATTTTCTGTCGGTGGAATGCGTTCTGCTGGAAATTTATCTCTAGGATTAAAAGAAATACTCTTCAATCCCATAGGTTCGTAAAATTCGTCGTTTACGAATTGATCTAAAGTTTTACCACTTATTTCCTGTATGACTTTCATTAATAGGTAAAAGCCCAAATCGCTGTATCTATATTTTGGGTTCTCCTTAATACTGAGCCCTTCAATAGTTTGCCAAATTACTTCAGTGGAATCTTTACAGATGAATAAATCATCAGCTACTTTTACGCAATAGGCAGCATTAGAATCTACGCTATACCAATTATTATAAACAGAATCTTCTACCGTTGAGGCGTAAAAAGGAATCCATCCAGGTAAGCCCGATTGGTGCGCAAGGATATCCTTCACTACCAAATTTCCTACCTTCGTTCCTTCTAGGTTTGGAAGATAGTGGACGAGCGTTTGAGTAAGTTCTAAAGATTTATTTTCATAAAGCTTCATGATGGCTAGGGTGGTAGCAGCCACTTTGGTAATGGAAGCTAAATCGTATATAGTGTTAGCGTTAATCGCCGTGTTAGAAGTATAGGTAGAATAGCCAAAGCCTTTTTCGTATACGATCTTCCCTTCTTTTGCTACCAATATCTGACAGCCGGGAGTGGCCTTTAACTCTATGGCTTTTTTTGCATAGAAATCAATGGAATCAAGAATCTTGGAATCCATTCCTACATCTTTAGGATCAGCATACTGCAAGACATTCTCATTTTTGAGGATATCGTAGCCGGAGTTTACAACAAAAGACCCAGCTGACACGGGTAGCTTTCCATCCACATTTAACTCATTGAATAATGCTCGAGCGGCAGCATTTTGTGTGTAGGCATTTTCCTCATATGCAATCAGTATTTGTTCGAAACCTTCAAAATGAACTAAGCTATATGGCGTTCCGAATAAGATTAAGACTACTTGGGTTTTTTCATTCAACTGTTTCAAGAGGCTTAATTCGCCCGCAGAGAAGCCATAGTTTTTACTTTTCCATCTACTCATGTTATGAACGCTTACCACCAAGGTTTCATACATGCTTAGTTTGTCAATATGTGCTTGAGCTTGAGTGGAGCTTATTCCATTGGGAACAGTAAATTTTTGAGTGATGCCCAATTCTTCTAGTTGGTTTTGAAAGGCGGTAAAACTACTAGTACCTAATGCCAATGAAGCGGTGTTGCGCTGTTGGCCAATCTTTAAAGGAATGATTGCATTCTTGTTGGCTGCAACTGTTATGGCACTTTCAAAAAGTTTCTTATTGATTGCTTCTGCAGATTTAGAGCGTAATAACTCATCTAAATTTTTGGTATCAATTATTTGGGTTTGATTGATGCCAAGCTCATATTTATAAGCAAGAACTTTCCTCAAGCGCATGTCAATATACTCTTCAGAAATTTCACCACTCTGAACAGCTTTCTTTATTAAATTGATGCCTCTAGGAATATCTTCCGAAACCACCAATACATCATTACCTGCAAGAAAAGCGGTTTTGTCTACGTCGCCCGGTGCGAAATACTTACTTACTCCTTGCATGTTCAAGGCGTCAGAAAAAACTAATCCTTTGAAGCCTAGGCTATCTTTAAGTAAATAAGTCACTACTTTCTTGGATAGACTTGAAGCTAAATTCGGAGTGCTGTCTAAACTTGGGATACTCAGGTGCGCAACCATCATCCCCATCATTCCGTTATCAATAGCCACCTTAAATGGATACAATTCTAGGCTATCTAATCTTTCAAAACTATGCTTAATAACTGGCAGGTCTTTATGTGAATCCGTATCGGTATCGCCGTGTCCAGGGAAATGTTTACCCACTGCCATTACTCCAACATGTTGCATGCCTTGTGCATAGGATAGACCTTTTAAAGCAACGTTGTATTTGTCCTCTCCAAAACTTCGGTCATTGATAACAGGATTGTTAATGTTGTTATTCACGTCAATAACTGGTGCTAAATTGATGTTAATTCCAACGGCTTTGCATTCTTCTCCTATTTGCTCACCCATCTCGAATATGAGATTGTTATTTTGAATAGCCCCTAAAGTCAGTTGCCTTGGATATTGAATAGTACTATCGACTCGCATATTAATTCCCCATTCCCCATCAATGGATACGAACAAAGGAGTCTTTGCGGCAGATTGAAAATCATTGGTCCAAGATGCAATTTGCCCAGGGTGACCTTTAAAAAAGATTACACCACCTATATCATAATTAGCTATTATTTTTTCTACAGATGCTCTATTTATTTCTCCTTGTGTTGGATAAACTCCTAACATGAAGAATTGAGCAATTTTTTGATCGAGATTTAAACCAGCGCTTACAGAGTCTACCCATGTAGATTTGTTCGCTTCTTTAGCTAAACTCTCTCTGTTAGATTCAATAGGGCTCTGTATTCCTGTCGAATAGAAGGACAAGCACATAAATATTAATAAAACCCACCAAGATCTGTTCATCTCACAAAAGTAAATACTTCAATACATTAAGTGTACTAAAATCGTGCTAAATATAAAACTACCTTTTGTGTATAGTTGCTAAAGCGTCTAGTTGAAAGGGATTTATCAGTAAAAACCTTCTTACTTTTACAATATAACGAACAGAATAGGGGATTATATTGTTAAATTTACTACTCATTTGCTATATCGCAGTTATCAAAAACCATTCAAGTTTGAAACGTTTTTTACTTTCTCTGATCGTTATCTTATTTAGTTTTAAAGGCCTAGACGCGCAATTATCTTATAAAGATATGATGTACGACAACAGCTACAATTTTTATGAAGTTTGTAAAGTTGCAGAAGCACATTTCGCAAACATTGATATCAGCGCAAAGGGTTCTGGTTGGAAAGGCTACCAACGATGGCGAAATGCAAACGAATCTAAATACTACCCAGATGGGGATAGAAGTCAAACTGACCCATATTTCGTAGCAAACGAATACAAGGAGTTTGTAAAAAACAACCCGCAAACTAAAAGTCTATTCCCTAATGGATGGAAAGAATTGGGTCCATTAAGTATTGATAGTTTAACCGGTCATTATTCAGCTGGCTATGGTCGAATAGAAGATTTGTATGTAGATCCATTTAACCCCAATAAAATCTATGTGGGTTCAAGAAGTGGCGGATTCTGGAAGTCTTTAGATGGCGGCCAAACTTGGACAGGTGGAAGTACTGATTTCTTGTTTGCAAGTGGAGTAAATGCCATTGATGTAGACCCTACAAATTCTAATCACGTTTTGATTAATCTGAGGAATTCGAGAAATGCTTATACCCATGGAGTATATGAATCATTTGATAGTGGTGACACTTGGATAGAATCAAATTTCAACCCTGTCAATATAGGAAGTGGGGGTCTGGGTAGTAGCTTTAGAATTTTTAAAATTGCTTATCATCCTACTATTCCAAATTTGGTTTTTGTAGGAAGTTCAAGAGGGCTTTATCGATCAGATGATAATTTGGCAACATGGACGAGATTGTTAAGCGCGGCGGATTTGACCCAGATAGCATTTCATCCCACTGATCCGAATATTATGTATGTGTTGGACACCTACTCGCCAAATGGTTTAAGAGATTATGTGCTGAAATCAGTAGACCAAGGATTAACTTTTAATCAAAGTAATGCAATACCAGGAAACAATAATAGTACAGGAAGATTGTCGGTAAGTCCGATATGTCCAAACTGTGTATATTTTGCCTCGACGGATGGGGTTTGGAAATCATTAGATACCAGTGTTAATTATAGTTTCTTAAGTAACCCGGGACAAAGTTGTGGTGGTTTTGCTGTGAATGATCAAGATACCACTAAGATGATTTATGGCTATGTTGATTTAGAGCGAACTTTTGATGGTGGACAAAACTTTGAAAAAACAACTTGGTGGAGTTTAGGAAGCGCTGAGCACGGAACAGGTGGTTTCAATACGCGTTTCCCAAACAGTCAAAAGTATGTGCATGCAGATTTAAGAATTGCGAAATGTATAAACGGAGTATTCTATGTAGGGACGGATGGAATGTTTGCAAAAAGTACAGATAATGGAGTTAGTTGGGAGCACTTAAGCGAAGGGCTAGGTGTAAGAGAGAATTATAAGTTAGGAGCTAGTCAATCGAATCATTTTAGAAGTGTTTCTGGATCCCAGGATAATGGAACCAGTATTAATACAGAAAATGGCTGGGTAGAATTCTATGGAGCAGATGGGATGGAAGGATTGATTCACCCTTTGAATGATGATTGGATTATAGGAAGTGTTCAATATGGGAGCAGAAGAAGAACCTTAGATGGCGGCTTAAGTCAAAGTGGAGTGAACGCACCCGGACAAAACGGATCTGGAAGTGGAGCTTGGGAGGCACCAATAGCATACGCGCCTAATGACCAAATGCGCTTATATAATTTTAGTGATAGTATTTATGTAAGTGAAAACTTTGCAGAGGATTGGACTTACAGAGGGGTTCCATTAACTTTTACAGGAAGTATAAGACAAGCAGCGATTGCTGAGAATAATTCTGATTTTGTAGTCATTTCAGAATATAGTAAAATAGAAAGATCGACCGATGCAGGAGCAACGTTTACAAGCATTAAAAATAACTTACCGAATTATACGATTGAGGATATCGCTTTTCATCCAGACAATGATAGTATCATTTTTGTTTGTTACGGAAGGTATAACATTGACAATAGCAAGGTGTTTATGTCAACTAATGGTGGAGCCTCATGGACGAATATTACCTATAACCTCGGCAATATGCCTATCCGATCAGTTGTAGTGGATCACACGAATGACCATAACATCTATTTAGGTGCTGAAATTGGAGTTTATACCATGCCAATGAATGGAAATAATTGGACTTTGTATAATCCAAATTTACCAAATACCACCATTGAAGAATTAGAAGTGGTGTATGGTTCTAATACACTTAGAGCGGCTACATGGGGAAGAGGCTTATTTGAATTTTCCTTAGTTGGAAGAAATGACTACCCTGCTATAATGACTACTAAGATTACCGATTTACCCACCTTTAATACCCCCAAATTTGGAATCGATCAATTCGTTACCTCTACCATTTCTTATGATCAAAACCTAAGTAACGTTTATGTAGAATGGTCGGCTAATGCGCCTACTTTTGGGAATGTTATCAGCATGAGTAATATTAGCGATAGCACTTGGGTTTCCGATCAAGCGCTTCCTAATTTAACAGTAGGTTCAAAAATGTACTTTAAGGTATTCGCAGTTGGAAATAATAGCGACTCTACAGAGACCTACAAATTTATGTATACTGTTCAACCATTTGACTATTGTGCCACTTTGGGTACGCTGCAATATGATGGAAATGTAACATTGGTTAATCTGGGAGATATCAATCGAGCGAGTGGTAAATTACAACCATACACCAATTATACTTTTACGGATTCAACGGAAGTTATTATTGGGCTGGATTATGATTTAACGGTAAATCTCAATACCGACAATGGCAACTTCACCTATTATGGAAGAGCTTGGATTGACTGGAACAGGGATGCTGACTTTGATGATCCTGGAGAGATGTTTGATTTGGGTACAGTAAGCAATGATACAAATGCGCCAACGACCTTGTCTCCCTTTAGCGTGAATGTGCCTACTAATGCACTTGTTGGACCTACAACCATGCGAGTGGCTTGTAGATACAATTCATATCCAGATTTATGTGATACCGGATTTGATGGAGAAGTAGAAGATTACCGAATTAATGTGGTCGCTCCCCCAAATACTTCTTTCACGCTAGTTGATGATACGCTTTGCCTTGGAGAATCTGTAATGATCACCTATAGCGGAGTATCGGCTAATTCTTTGAATTGGACGCTAAGTAATGGAATCGATTCTTATAGTTCTACAGCAACTAACCCTTCAATATTAATGGATAATTCTGGGAATTATACAATTAGTCTAGATGCAAATATCAATGGTCAAGTGTTTCAATCTACAATCATCAACGCTCTTACGGTTCTTGAACCGGATACAGTTGTAATAAATGTAACGACATGTGATGCGGCACAAACCGGATCGACTACCCAATCATACATCAATCAGTTTGGCTGTGATTCATTAGTGACTATCACTCGTGTTTATGATAACATCTTCAATACATTAATCAATTATGTAACGGAAGGGTTAATAGCCGAGCAAACTGGAGTTAGTTATCAATGGTTAGATTGTGAAAATAATTATGCCATTATTCCCGGTGAACAAGAGGGGTTGTTTAGTCCAAGTTCGAATGGAACTTATTCCGTTATGTTAACGAATGCCAGCTGTTCAGATACGTCTAGTTGTATTCAAGTTACCAATGTGGGCATAAAGGATGGCATTGGAGCAAGAGGCTTATTAGTTTATCCCAACCCTACTTCCAATTCACTAACAATAGAATTTACGGAAAATCAAGAAGCTGTTCTTATTGAGGTATTCGATTTAAGTGGAAGTCAAATCCTGCAATTGAATGAGGAAAGAGGATTGTTCTTTACGATTGATTTAGGAGATAATGCTATTGGCAGCTACTTCATTCATATTACAACGAAGGAGTTTTCGGAAGTGGTAGAAGTTCTTAAACGATAAAGAAATGTGGAAGAAAGGGATGCTTGTCTTTACTACTTTGACCGTGCTTCTATTTGCTTGTTCAAATAGGAAGATTGTTCAAACAACGGAAGAGGTTTTGATTAATATGGAAATTATTGAAGCCTCATTTCAAGAAATGATTCCAGGACAACAAGGAGTAAAACCATACATGGTTTTAAATGTGATCTTCGCCAATGACGAAGTGGCCGAATGCAGAGCGAGTTATCTAAACGACCAGATACCATTAATGAAGCGAGGGGAAACATATCAGGGTAATTGTCCTCAAGTGTACTCCTTTAAAAAGGAAGAGCAAATTAAGCTTACTATTAGCTACAGCTGGAGAGGGCAATCTTACAGCACTGAATTTACGGATGTTGAAATAAAGGAAGCCTTGTATTTGCCTTAGCTGGAAACTTTAGCTTTAGACTTAAAGGGTTGTCTTACCTGAAAAGGCTCTGGCTTTAAATAAGAAGTTAGCGGTTTAATAGCCATATTAGGTATCTTACTATTATGCTTTAATAGAGAAAATGCTTTTACTGGTTTAGCACCAACCGAAGTTTTAATTTCACTAGCAGTTCTGCCGAAATGAATATGCTTTTTACCTTTTAAAATACCTTGTTCTATTGCATCATATAGCACACGTTGATAGATACAATGATCTTTGTTAAAGGTGTAATCAAGCCCAACAAAATTCATATACAGAACTTCCGTGTCTTCAAAGTAGGAAATAACGCCTACTAATTTGTTCTCCAAATAAAACCCTCTTACAAAAAAATGATTGGGGTATACTTTTTTGAACTTGTGAAAGTAATCAGCGGTGATTTCTGCTAGTTTAAAAGCAGCACTGTCAATTACATTTTTATAGAGTTGGTAAATTTCTTTCTCTTGGGTGATTAGGGAATCTAAATCAAGATCTCTTATATCTAAAAGCGCACTTTTTTCTAGAACTTTTTTAGTTCGCACTCTATATTTAGAAACAACGCTAGCCATGTAGTCGTCAAAACTTGACCAAGAAGAATCAATATCAAATATTAGATCAGGTTCTACTTCGAAAAAGCGATACCCGTTTTGCAATAATTTGTCATGACCTTTTAAATCTTCCTCACGTAAATCACTAATGAGGTAAGCATCAACTTTTAAATTTTTAAAAAGAAACGAAGAAGCCTCTTCTACAATCTCCCATTTAATTTCATCTGCTAAATTATCAGTTTTCCAGTATTGTCCATTATCTCCCGTTACAAATACATTACCCATTACAGCAAGGTTCCAATTCACCCTTTCCAGCGCCATGTCTACCATAGCTTCCATGGTCTTGTTAATGATGCAATCTTCACCTTGAGGGATGTATGACTTTAATTCACTTCCCTTAAACGGCATAATTTGAAAATAAAAATTAGCTAGTGTTTTGTTATCAGAACTAGCCGCTACCATTATGTGCCTAACCTGAGGGTTGACATCTGCGGAATGTTTTAAGAAATCACTTTTAGCAAAAAAAGGAGCATTTAGAGGCTCTGTAGAATCGATGGATTGATAATCCTCAATGATGTTAAAATTGAATTTTGATTTTTTGGCTTGGTGGTAAAACATGAATTCCTATCTCTACTTTATAGTTTACGTGTTCTTAACACAGCGAACAATAAAATTGTTCCCAGGAATAGGGCTACACCATATCCAATTACGGAAAGGTAAGGAAGACCTATAGACTTCATCATAAACTGTTCTGCCATAGGGCTGGTTGCTAGTATTGACGAGCCTAGTACCAAGGTGAAAATAATGAAGGTGAGGATGAATCTGTTCATCACTCTATCCATTTTTCTTAATAACGGTTCATAGCCTTTATGCTCGACCTGAATATTAAGTTTTCCTTGTCTTGTCTTTTTTAGAATAGTTCGAACTTCAACAGGAATACTATTAAGTAAGGCACTTATCTCACTAATGCGAGACAAACCTTCATCTAACAGATTTTTAACGGAGTACTCTTCTTTAAGTAATTTAAATCCGTAGGGCTGAACAAATTGGTTGACGTTAAACTCTGGATGTATTTGCTTGCCTATTCCCTCCAGCAAACCTAAGGCTCGAAATATTAAGGTTATACTACCGGGCACACGCATATTGTAGTCGCGCATCACTCCTTGTAGGCTTAGAATTAAATCTTCTATTTTGCTTTCGGCCACATCTAAGGTGGTGTATTCTTCTATAATTTCTTGCAGGTCATATTCTAGCATTCGAACATTCTCAATATCATGGCTGATACAAAGCTTTTTCAAGTTAAGTGCCATTTTTTTGGAATCACCTTGAGACATGGAAACAAAAACCTGAGCAAAAGACATTTTGTCTCGCTGCATGAGTTTGCCAACCATTCCAAAATCAATTAAGCATATCCTGCCGTCTTCCTGTATAATGATATTTCCTGGATGAGGGTCTGCATGAAAATATCCAAACTCAAATATTTGAGTCAAGTAAATATCCATTCCTCGTTCTGCAACTTTTCTAGGGTCAATGCCCCATTCTTTTAGTTGCTTTTGGTCTGTAATTTTACAACCTCCAGCATACTCAATAATGAGTAGTTTCTCTGTAGAGTATTCGCGATATGCACGGGGCACATGGAAGTCTTTCCGTTTTTTATAAAACTTACGAAAATTTTCAATGTTCCTTGCTTCGTTTTTGTAATCAAGTTCTTTAACCGTACTTTTTTCTAGTTCAAGTAGGCTATCTTCAGCAGCTTCATAGGTTAAGCCGTTTTGCTCAATCATGTTTTTGGCATGTGGCAAAATAGCTTTGGCTATCTCTAAATCTTGAACAAGTAATTTACCTACACCGGGCCTTCTTAGTTTCACAACAACCTCTTCTCCTGTTCGAAGCTTAGCTTTATACACTTGACCAATGGATGCAGAACCAATTGGGGTTTCATCAAACTCTTCAAAAATTTCCTCATAAGGAAGAGGAAGTTCTTCATCTAATATTCTCTTGGCTGTAGAAAAAGGAAATATTTTTACTTCGCTTTGTAGCTTCTTTAACTCTGTGATAAACTCCTCGGGAAGAATATCTGAGCGGTTAGACATGATTTGCGCAATCTTAATGGCAGAAGGACCTGCTTCTTCAGCAGCCATTCGAATTCTTTCCCATCTGCTAGTGTTACTTACGATTCGATCATCCCTTGACCAATTCAGTAACATTCTGCGCGGTACCAGATTTTGCAAAAAGGAATGAAACACTAAATCTTCAAATCCATACTTAATGAGGATTTTGATAATTTGACGTGTTCTGCCCAAATGTTTAAAGGTCCCGTCTAGCAACATCTGGTAAAAATAGGATTATTGAACGAATTCATACTATTTATTTGCTAATTGTCCGCAGGCCGCATCAATATCTTCTCCTCGACTGATTCTAACTTTGGCAGTAACTCCATTTTTTTCAAGGAACTTAATGAAAGCATCTCTATTTGTTTTGCTTGCTTTATTAAGTACCACACCCTCTACTTGGTTGTACTCTATTATGTTTACGAATGCAGGTACCTGCTTACATAACTTAAGTAAGGCTTTGGCATCTTCAATCGAATCATTAAAATTGTCAAATAATATATATTCAAAAGTGATTTTGTTTTTTGTTTGTTGGTAAAAGTACCGAAGCGCTTCCATTACTTCTTCAATAGAATTACTTCTATTGATACCCATTATTTCATCTCTTTTAGCATTCGTTGGTGCATGCAATGACCAAGCTAACTTGAAATCTTTACCCTCATCCGCTAATCGCTTAATTCCTCTTGCTATTCCTACCGTAGATAGTGTTATTCTTTTAGCAGCCATTCCTAAGCCATCAGGAGAGGTGATTTTTTCAATAGCGGCCATTACATTATTATAATTAAGGAGTGGTTCTCCCATTCCCATAAAAACGATATTACTTAAATGATGCTGATAATTATCCTGTGCAATCTTGTTCAATAAAACCACTTGGTCATATATCTCACCCGGACTCAAATTTCTATCTCTCTTTATCATACCCGTTGCGCAAAAAGCGCAACTTAGTGTACATCCTACTTGTGATGATACGCAAGCAGTCATTCTTTTATCTGCAGGAATTAGTACCCCCTCAATAATTCTTTTGTCGAATAGTTCGAAACCAAGTTTAATAGTCCCGTCTTTACTCTTTTGTTCGGTATCAATTTGAGCGCTTCTGATCTCATATTCTTTATCTAAAGTCTCTCGCAGATCCTTAGGTAGGTTACTCATTTCCATGATATTAGAAAGACCTTTGTTCCATAACCAATCATATAACTGCTTGGCTCGGAATTTGGCTTGTCCTAATGAAATGAACAAATCTTCTAACTCTTCTTGCGACAATATGCGTAAATCTTTTTTCAATTTTTTCAGGGTATCAATGTAATAATTGAAACAAAGTTAAGATGCATTGCGTAAACTACACTAACAATAACAATTAAAAACGACTACTTATGAAAAATTTGAAACAAATATTAGCCTTAGCGTTCGTACTTTTAACTACTCTAAGTTTTGCACAAGAAAAACCATATCTAATTATTGAAGATAATGGAGACAATTTTGAAGTGTTTTTGAAAATAGATAATATGGAGAATATCTCTTCTGTTGACGTTTTAGGAAACTATGATATTGAAGATGTGCGTACTAGCTTAGCTATAAACATAGACACTAAAGAAGTGGGAATGTTTAAAGATAAAATTGCCTTAGTTCACGAATTAGAAAGATGTTGCAGTTTCGCATCTTACACTGTTTTAGTTACCGATAAAGACGGTAAAGTAAGCGGTTATCCAGCTGTAAACGTGGATCTTAGTGCTTTAGCTTACTAATCTAAAGTCTTTCCTAAGTCTTTAAAATTTTTGAGAACGAGTGTAATGTCGTTTTCCAAACTATAATTTTTAGCATATAAAAGGTTTAACTTATTTCCAGTTAAGCCTTTTGTGCTTTTACGATAGTCCATTGGACTAAGTACCCCTTTCTTTAATGTTGGAAGTTTGAGTTCGCTATCCTCATTTTTGTTTTGATAGTAACCTACCCAAGATAACTCTCCCTTAAGTACCTTCCATACATTTCTAAAAAAATTGCCCTTGTTCCTCGTTATCCAGATTAAGATTGGTGAGAAGGCTAATAGTATAATGGCGAATAGAATATCAAAATTTCGCTTAATCCACTTCGATCTTGTGGAAGCAATTTTCAAATTCACATCAATAGCATATAAATCACCAGCAGAATTCTTCGAATTACTACCTATTATACTCACGCTTTCTTCAGGAAGTATTTTGTAACTTAGACTATTCCCCAACTCAGCCATCGATGAGATTATTTTTAAGGAAGGAACATCCTTTCCGCAAAAGATAAGTTCATCAATCTGATACAAACTTACGATGTCTGCTAGGTTTTCAAACTCGCCTAAATAATTGTTTTGCTCGTAGGCTTGGTTGGAGGAAACAAACCCAATACAGTCCACTTCTACTTCGCTATCTTTTAGCAAGGAGAGTGCCCTATTCGCTTCTTCATTTCCGACTATAATTATGCGACCTTTCTCATTCAATTCGATGGTCGCTTTCTTATGAAAAACAAGATGGTATAAAAATCGAGTAGCAGCTAATACAAATGCGGACCCTACGCCACCTAACAAGATAATAGCTCTTGAAAAGCGCAAGTTCTCTGGTAAAAAACCATAAATAGCTGCTATAACAAGTGTTCCTAACAGGGCACCTTTCCAAATTTTGTTTGCTTTATAGGGCTTTTCATAACTACCAATTATAAGGTGGGTAATTATCCAAATTAACACGTAAATCGGAATGATAAAAGTGAAAAATTCATTCGGATAATAACTCGCAGTCTCTTTTATTTTTACTGCCCAAATATTGACAATTAATGAAGTAAGTCCAAAGCTTAAGATCCCATCAATAAATGGATGTGCTAATTTACTTATCACATTACTTACTAGGCTAATTAGCGCCCGCAGATAAATGGCAATTTGAATACCCCATCCATAGAGTTTGGCTTGTTGGCTAGTAAAGTGTTTATTCGCAAAAATGAGCATGGCTTCGTAAAAGACTTTAACATAATTCAAGCTTCCCTTTTTCGTGCTTTCCCCTTTGTAATGAATGATACTTGTTTCCGCTAAGTAATAGTTTTTGAAGCCTTTTTTAATTACTTGATAGGATAGCTCAATATCCTCTCCATACATGAAATAGTCTTCATCAAAGCCCCCAATCTCTTTCAATAGTGAAGTTTGAAAAAACATAAAAGCACCAGACAAAACTTCCACCTCATGATTTTCGTGCTCATCGAGATAGGCTAAATGATATTTTCCAAAAGTGGTCGACTTTGGAAAAAGAGCCGCAAGCCCACTCATTTTTGTAAAAGCCACAAAAGGACTTGGGATACTTCGCTTTGACTCTGGTAAAAAATTTCCTCTACCATCTATCATTCTAACCCCAAGCGCACCCGCGTCTATGGTTTTGTTCATGAATGCTAGACAAGCGACCAGTGTGTTTTCTTGTAGAACGGTGTCAGGATTGAGAAGTAGGGTGTGCGTTCCTTTAGCTATTGCTATTCCCTGGTTATTTGCTTTCCCGAATCCTAAGTTATCCTTGTTTGCAATGAGTATGACTTCCGGAAACTTTTCTTGAATCATTTCAACGGAATGGTCATTAGAGTCATTGTCAACTACTATGATTTCCACTTGAAGTGATTTGGAAGCCTTGTAAA
Source organism: Flavobacteriaceae bacterium (assembly GCA_047621945.1). Classification (GTDB taxonomy): domain Bacteria; phylum Bacteroidota; class Bacteroidia; order Chitinophagales; family UBA8649; genus JAFMKE01. The sequence continues at coordinate 5,396 of JBLHMK010000027.1, read as the reverse complement.
CAGATATGATTGCTTGCTCTATAAAGTAGCGAACATTGTAATTAACAATTATGACAGAAACATCCATCATCTATACGTTTATCAGACTTCTCGCATTACTTAATGACTCCTCAGAGATTGTTTCGCCACTCAGCATTCTGGCTATTGCTTTGATGTGTTGTGCTGAATCTAATGCTGCAATTTTAGTTTCTGTTTTATCTTTATCGTCATTCTTGTAAATGAAGAAATGCTTTTCTGCTTTAGCGGCAATTTGAGGCAAATGTGTAATGGCAATCAGTTGATGATTCTTACTGATTTCCCTGAAAACCTCAGCCACTTTAGCAGCAGTCTCTCCGGAAATCCCTGTATCTATTTCATCAAAAACAAGTGTTGGTAAGGCGGTTTTCTTAGCCAAAAGCGATTGTATACTTAAAAGTACTCTAGATAATTCTCCACCTGAAGCAATCTTCTTTAATGCTTGAGGAGCAAAGCCTTTGTTCGCATTAAATTGAAAAGATATGCGATCTTTTCCGGTGATACCATAATCTGTTTTGTCTTCAAGCGTCGCTTCAAATACAGCATTCGGCATTCCCACTTTTTGCATGGTTTCTTCAATATCTTTAACAACAAGAGTAGTTGCTTTTTTTCTAGCTGCGCTTAATTTATCTCCAGATACTGATAAGATTTCTTGAGCTTTATCTAACCGCAGTTTTAACTTGTTCAGTTGAACCGAGTTAGAATGAGTGGCTGAAGTTTGCTCTAAAAGCTTATCTCGGACCACCATTAATTCTTCTATGCTTTGTACCTGATGCTTTCTAATAAGACGATTGCATTCGTTGACTTTTGTGCTGACTTGTGCTATTCGCTCTTCATCAAAGCTTGTTCCTTCGGCAATACTTTCTGCTTCGTTCTTTAAGTCTTCAAGTTCAATAATCGAACTATCTAAACGTTTTCCTAGATCCTCAATTTTCGCGCTAAATTTTTCAATTTCTTTGAGTTGATAGAAGGCTTCGTTGAGTAACTGAATGACCGATGTCTCTCCATTATCAATGAGTTGAACGATATTTTGTAAATTGGCTTTGATGGATTCTGCATGACTTAGCGTAGCCAATTCCTTTTCTAAAGTTTCTAGATTCTCTCCTTCCAATTGAGCTTCTTCAATCTCATTAAGTTGATAACTATGGAAGTCAAAATCGTTCTGCAGTTGGATTTGTTCCGCTTCAAGCGAAGCAATTTCTTTTTTCAAGGAAGAAAAGGAGCTAAATGCATCTTGGTAATTGAGAAGCAATGATGGCTTCGCAACAACTGCATCTAAAATTTCTAATTGGTAGCTCTCTTTATTGAGTTGTTGGGTTTCGTTTTGTGAAGTCAAATTCACCATTTTTTCTGCCAACATTCTTAACGACTCTAAATTAATAGGGGTGTCATTAACAAAGGCTCTTGATTTGCCATTGGGACTTATCTCTCGACGAACAATGGTATGTTCATCATAATCTAAATCAAGTTTTTCGAAAAGTTGTTCTAATTGATAATTTGCAATGTAAAACTTAGCTTCAATGATACACTTCTCACTCTGACTGTAAAGGACTTTGGTATCGGCTCTGTCTCCAAGGCTTAAACCCAAGGCACCAAGCAATATGGACTTTCCAGCTCCAGTTTCACCAGTTATGATATTCAAGCCTTTATCGAAATCTAACGATACATGCTGAATGATGGCGTAATTTTTTATGTCTAAATGGCTTAACATTGCTCATGCAAAATAACGAAATCGAACTAAGCTTATTGGGAAATTCAACAAAATAATTTTGTGTGAATGGATTAAATACCTGGATTAAGGTGTTTACTTATTCCTTTTGACTTTTGGGAAGCCTCTTTTCCTTCCTAATTATAGGGAATACTGCTCCAAATTGAATGTTGTGTTGGAAGTAAAAAAAGTGATGATTGGCCTTATCCGTTTTTACTGGAGTTGTTTTCACATCTGCCATATGGATAAATCCTCCCTTAGCTTCGCTTTGAATGTGGAAGTAATTAAAGAAGGTAAGATTCACACCTACTTTTAATCCAGTACCATAACCAGCCAGATGATATTTGTCCCATTCTTGGTTAGCCAGGAGTTGCACATCGCTTCGAGGAATCACAGCACCTAGAGAGAAACCTTCGGTAATATTAATATCAAAAAATCGGGTTTCAATAATTCGGTCAACGCGATTAATTTCAAAATGTATATAGTTTAAACCATCCGTATGTTCCAATTTTAGAAAATTTCGATCAAGCGTAATGGGGTCATTGTCATAGCTGCCATCATAAACACCTCCAGTATTAATATCTCCTGAAATAGTAACGTCCTGATATTGAGTCATTACATACTTCATATGATCCAATCCAAAGGCAACGTTCCAATTGTTATGGAAGAAGTATCCTACTTTTAAATTCGTTTGAGGGATCGTCCAATTTGCTGGATTCAAGTATAAATTAGCTGAGAAGGGGAATGGCCTGTCTTCCGCCATTACATTATGTAAGACAAAATCATGGTCAGCTCCTGTGAAATGCATGTCAGATTGAGTATACCTCTCCCAATTCCAACCAACAAGAATATAGACCTTCCCTTTATTTATTTTTTTAAAATTGACATCCGAAAATTCGCTTTGGGGCTTTTGACAATAGCCGCTAAAGTATGTAAACAACAAAGCCAATAATACTATTTTTTTCACGAGATTCTTTTAATCTATCCTAAAGGTAGGGATATTGTTTATAATTGAATAGAGGAATTTACACTCTTTTATATCCTTGCTTTTCTTTTTGTTTAATAAGTTTTCTTTTTTCGAAGATGACCTTGGCTACGCTGGCTTTTGATTTTATTAATTTCTTTCCTTTAGAACCTACTTCCCCATAACGAATGCTAATGTCATTTAGTTTACCTAATGGATAGATTTCGATTTGCTCATTAGGATATAGCAGCTTGTTTTTTTTGGAAACTTTAAAGAGCTGAGCGCTTAAATTTTTGAGTGTATGTAAGTTCGCTTCAGGCTTATTCATCTCATAATGGTCATAAGCTTCTATCTCTTAAAAGTAAGGAAGAACTTGATTGTATTTTAAGAAAAGCCATCATTGCTTGAGTTAGATGATTTTTTAGTTTTATGAACTACTGATTTTTTGTGTGCCGTCAAGCCAATAATATAAGTGGAATAAGCTGACCAAAACCAGAAGGGCAAGTCCCTGATGTATGACACCTAAATTTACAGGGGTTTTATTCCCGACTATACCAATAATCGTAAAGATTCCTAAAAGATATTGTAAGCCAACTAAGAGTAATACTACATGGGAGGAGTAGCGTAGTTTATTTGCTAGCTTTCTTAAACGAAAGGGTAGATATATTGCCATTAAAAGAAGAACCCCGGCAAAGACTCTATGAAATACTTGAACGATTCCTTTTATCCAAACAGAACCTTCATAATTCATGATTTCAGAATCTTGAATGAGAGAAGGGTCTCCGATTATTTTTAGGAGATGATTATTGCCAGCGAAAATTGGCCAATGAGTATGAATGGCTCCGGCACGCATACCAGCCATAAATCCTCCTAGCATTATCTGAATAAGGCAAACCAGGATTATACCAAGAACGAACTTTTTTAAAAAGGGCTCGGCATATTTCCTTTTCCCTTCAAAAACGACCTTAAGGAAGGTATAGAACAGATAAGAGAAAAGAGCTGTTGCGATTAGAAGGTGCCCGGCTAATTTATAGGCACTTACCCAGGTTCGGTTATCTTCATTTAATCCACTAGCAACCATTATCCAGCCAAAAGTACCTGCTAATGCTGCCAATGCTATCACAAGTCCGAGGCGTTTGATTAACCAAGAAGGCAGCCATTTTTTATAGACAAAGAATATAAATGGAAAAATAAAGATTAACCCCATACTTCTAGCCCACAACCTATGAAACCATTCCCAAAAGTAAATGGTCTTAAATTCAGGAAGAGTCATAGACTGGTGAATGGTTTCGTATTGCTTCTTAGCGTGTGTTTGATATTTGTCAAAAGCTATATTCCAAGCTTCTTCATTCGTAGGAGGTACAACACCTTTAATCAGATCCCATTCGGTAATTGATAAACCAGAATCAGTTAGGCGAGTGATTCCGCCAATAACGACCTGAACAAAAACTAAAATTAAGCCTATTGCAAGCCAGATGCTGACCCATTTTTTCACTTGAGGATTCATGTTTTATCTTTTTTTGCAAAGTTACTCTGAAAAACTATTTTAGCTTAGAATTGTAATTAATATCTCTAGTAAATAGAACACCAAATTCGTGTATTTGTTAATGTCATGGCCAATAATTTTTTCTTTAGAAATACAAAGTTCAAAAAAGTTGGTGATCTAGGGTGAAGTTCTTTCGCAGAAGCGGATGAAGGATGTAGAGTTTTTGATATGGACCTTCTGGACAAATTTAAAACGGAAGAAGTTGAAGAGCAATAAGCTTAGTCCGTTTTTATTTAAAATGATGATGAATTTTTACCCTCCTTTCCTTTTTGGGCGGGTTAGAGTGAAGTATGTCTCTGATGATTTTAAACAGGTCAAAGTTCGCGTATGGTTAAAATCTGCAGTTGGTGATAGGTATCTTGATTTTAAGATTAGCCAAGAGGATTTGGAGCGAGTTAAATTAGGATTGGAAACCAAAGGCAAGCATAATGAAACTCATGTGGTACATTTAATAGATAAGCAAGGAGATGTTTGTGCGACCGTTGAACTAGTTACTTATATAGGTTTGCCTTGAGGAACTAATCGTTTCATGGAGGCTCGTATAAATATTGATGAAACAATAGTTGTTAAGCCATCAGCTATAGGGAAAGAATACCATATCCCATCTAAGCCATAGTATAAAGGAAGAATTAGAACTAGTGGTATCAGAAAAATTCCTTGTTTAAGTAGCGTCAATACAAGAGCCGGCAAGGCCTTTCCAATGGATTGATAATAGGCACTGGATAGAAGTTGAACAATTAGCGTTGGGGTTAACAAAAAGATGAACCTTAGTGCCGGATAGGTTTGATCAATAAGCGCTTGGTCATTTGTAAACAGTCTAACTATTTGTGGGGCGAAAAACATCAATACAGCAAAGATGATGAAGGCAATTCCCAAACCATATTTTATAGCTGTGTAAAGCACTTCCTTTACTCGAGGCCATTGCTTAGAGCCATAATTGAATCCTGCAATTGGAATAAATCCTTGCACTAAACCAAAAACAGGGAAGTTGATAAACATCATTAATCTACTAATAATACCATAGCTAGAAATAGCCATTTCGGAGCCATAATGGAAAAGAGAGTTGTTTAAAACAATGGCTAATAAACTTACTGTTCCTTGTCGTACGAAAGTTACACCACCAACACTAAAAATTTCTTTAATAATTCCCGCATCTGGTTTTA
>JBLHMK010000026.1:0-22835 GCA_047621945.1 Flavobacteriaceae bacterium | reverse complement strand
GCAATACGAGTAAAGTTTAAGCAGGCAGAAGTGTTATTGATATCCGTCAGTGCAAAATGCGATAGTTGCATGTGCTGCGCTAAAGCAAGTAGCTCTTTTTCAGAGAGCGTACCATAACGGAGGCTGTAATATGAATGGCAATTGATGTACATTTTTTTTAGTGGTCAGTGGTCGAGTTTTTCTCGCAATCCCGAAAGCTATCGGGACGCAGAAGCGCAAAGTGTGATTTTCATTTTTTTATACTCAATACTTAGTACTTGCTTTTGTTTACTGTCACGTCGAACGAAGAGAGAGGTCTTCTTTCCATCTTTTGAATGAGGTAAGTAATAGTACCAAGTATGGAGCACTTAGTATTATAAAACGTCATTGCGATGAGTGACGTAGGAACGAAGCGGCAATCTTTTCGAACTACCTCAGGCATTAAGTAGTACTCTTTCCTAAAACAACAAACCCTGAGTCCCTTCATCCTTCTCCTTCCGAATTCGAGCACGAGTTTGCCCCATGCCTCTTACCACCAATTCCTTATAAATTTCATATTGATACTCGGGTACTACACGTTGCCCAATAGGCTGCAATAATTGAGGATCTTTATTCTTTACTTTTTTAATAGCCGGATCGATAGGGTAGGCATTGAAAAGTTTTGGGTCGAAAGGTTTCATTAGGGAAGTAACATCACTAAGCTTTGCCCCCTTATCCAACCAAAGTTTTTCATCTTCAGGATTCAAAATTAAAGGAGCACGATGATGACCTATTTTAGCTAATAGTGAATTAGCGGCAGTGGTTAGTATAGCAAAGGTGGATTCCTCTGCTTCTATTTTCGGATTGTACCAAGTACTCCATATTCCTGCCATAGCAAATGGACTCGCTTGATTCTGCGGATACACGACATATGGTTTGCTTAAACGTTCTTTTTGTGGTCCTTCCAAAAAAGCATCTGCAATAACCAAGCATCGCTGCTGACGAATAGCTTGCTTGAACATCGGTTTTTGCAAAATTCCTTTACTCCCATTGTAATCCATTTGGTTCTCTTTGTTAAATTTCCCTTCACTCCGCGCATTAATCAAGTAGGTGGCCTTATCTGCCCATGTAGGCGTAAAGCCAAAACGAAAGAACTGCAATTGCTGCGGATCTGTATTGGTGATAATAGGCGCATATTCCCCTAAAGCAACATTCACGCTCATCCCAAATTCGGAAGCATTATTTGCTTTCACTTCAAAACGCTTTTCTACTTTCTCTAGCGTACTTATTATTACATATCTTCCACACATATTTTATACTTAATGAATAATTTATAATTAGTTTTTCTCATTAGAGCTTTTGACTATTGATGTTAATATTTGAATAATATTTACTACATCTGCTTTTAGTTTTGTGTGCAAATTGACATCAATAAAGTTTGTTTTATACAATAGGTCCAAGCAATATCTTGTTTCTCTCACCTCTTTAAACTAATACTAAACTTTGCCCTAAAATCCTTTTTTGAGATACCTGCAAAGGCCTCTTGTGCATTTGCTCCAATGGAAGTCCCTGATTTTAAAATCTGTCTAGCTAAATCATAAACTTTATGCCTAAAAAGTAACTCTTTATACAACTCAACTATTTTAATAGAGAAGCTAAAGGTTTTGTCAAGTATTACGTTCGATTTCATTATTATTAATAATACATTATCAATTACTTACCCCCTTCTTCTAGCCAAAACCGTCGGCGGATCCCCATTAAAAGGGTTCGTAAACCGGCCAATACTACTTTTACCCATTCCTACTGCTCGAACAATACTGCGTTCTCCATGGCGCTGTCTAATCTTATCCATCGCTTGATAAAGGGCTAGCTGTTCCTGACTGTCATCAAAAAGATTAATCTGATAATTGCCATGAACCAAGTTGCTAAATTTCAAACCCACCAATCGAATAAGTAAGCGCTTGTCGTTAAGTACCCGAAAGAGCTCTAAAGCTGCTGGAATCAAAATGTGATCAGCTGAGGTGTAGGGAATCTTCATCTGCTTGGTATAGGTATTGAAATTCGAATAGCGAATCTTCACCGTGAGACAAGCCGTCAGTTTGGTTCCTCGTCGTAACTGAAAAGCCAAGTTCTCAGCCATCGATGAAATAAGGGCTTGCAACTTTTGAATATCAATAGTGTCTTTATCAAAGGTTCGTTCAGTTGAAATTGATTTTCGTTCCGAAAAAGGAATGACCGCACTATTGTCAATCGCATTGGCTTTCTTCCAAACCGTATTGCCATTCTTCCCAAACACATCATTCATCATTTCAATGGGCATCTGCTGAATGGTGTGAATTCGTTTTACCCCCATATTGCATAAGGTCTGAAACATTTTATCGCCTACCATGGGAATCTTCTTCACTGATAGGGGCGCTAAAAATGGTTTCTCTTGCCCAAGATCTATGAGGATTTGATTGTTAGGTTTTGCTTCACCTGTGGCCACCTTAGAAACCGTCTTGTTAACCGATAAGCCAAAGGAGATAGGTAAACCCGTTTCGCTGATAATCGTGCTGCGCAATTCAGAAGCATATTGATAACAACCAAAAAATTTATCCATTCCACTGAGGTCGGCATAGAATTCATCAATACTCGATTTTTCTAAAATAGGAACGCGTTCCTTTAAGATATTCGTAATGATGCTTGAGTATTTGGTGTAGTTGCTTGTGTTTCCTCGAATGACAATTCCCTCTGGGCAAAGTTCCCTAGCCTGACGCATGGGCATACCCGAGTGAACGCCAAATGTTCGCGCTTCATAACTACATGATGCCACTACACCTCGATCACTAGTACCGCCTAAAAGAATAGGTTTTTTCTCCAAGCGACTATCGAGTAAGCGCTCTACAGATACGTAGAAGGTATCTAAATCTAAATGTAAAATGGACTGTTTCATACTTTGTTATTCGAATGCAAATTATGGAATAATTCCACAATTTTGCAAATAATGTGGATAAAAAATTGGAATATTTCCATTTTTAAATTAACTTTGAAATCATGGAAAATAACTTACCTATTGAAGCTGAGCGTTTTAAGGAGCTCCGAAAAAAATTAGGATATACACAAGCGACTTTCGCTCAAGAATTGGAGATTAAGTCGTCAACCATCGATATAGAAAGAGGTAAGATGCGTTTACCCGCACAAGCCTTGATTATCCTTATGAAGAAATATGGAGTTAATCCACTTTGGCTATATGGGGAAAGCGAGCAGATGTATAACAAAGTGGCCAAGCTAGAGGTATTACCTAAAGTTATAGTCGTAGATAGTGAAGAGAACGAGAACGTATTAATGGTTAACGCCAAAGCGGCTGCAGGATATCCATCTAACTTATCCAATCATCAGTGGTATACTTCATTGCCAGCCTTTCATATTCCCTTACCTAGTTTTAAAGGAGTCAGTATTCGAGCCTTCCAAGTGGAGGGGCACAGTATGCTGCCTATCTTAAAACCGAATGATTGGGTGTTTGGGAAAGCAGTACTCCACTTAGATAGTATTAAGGAAGGAGATGTCTATGTAGTTGTTTCCAGCGACTCCGTATTAGTGAAGCGTGTTTACCACAAGAGCAATCAAGACTTAGTCCTCATATCTGAAAACAAAGAGTATCCAGATATCTTAATGGCTAAACAGTCTGTCCAAGAAATGTGGCACTTTGCCAGTAAGATGAGCTTCGACTTAGAACAAGGTGCTAGTCGCCTGACTGCCATCAATGATAAAATTGATATCCTACTAAAAGAGATTAAGAAAGAGGAGAATTGACACCGAAGGTGTCACCTCAAACGCAGAGAGGTCTTCCGTCTAACTAAAATGCGTATAATAATCTGCTGCCCGGCTTTTCTTCACGACAACACACGAATGTCATTTAGACGCAAGGAGAAATCTTCTGTTTAAGGTTGAGAGGATGAAGTCCATAACACTTAAAATATTAAACTCTTGACTTTAGTTTTTCAACACTGGGCATAGTAAGGCAATCCTGATAGTTAAGTAGTTTTGTTCTAACCGATCCAGACTCATTTAACGTTCGAGATATTTGGATACTAATATCCTCATAATAAAGTCTTTTGGATTCCTCATCTTCATAATCTGCTAAGTGTATTTTAATGCCATTCTTGTATAAGTTGGGGTGTTCAAAAATCATATTAAATAGTGCTCTATCTGAATTTCCACACGAATGACCTATAAGGTGAATATCGAATTGTCTAGAAATATTACCATTATGACCATCTAGGAAATTCATTAATATTTTAAGATTGGTGTTTTGTAGATATTTGTAATGTTTTACGTTTCTCAATAATTCATTATTACCATTTTGAAGAACAAGTTCAAAATCTCGATGTCTCTCATCCCCGTACCCGAAGATTATGGGGTTATTTAAACTATTCAATTGTCCATGAATATAATTGATTTGAGCATATTCTTTATTCCTTGGATTTTTAGAATTTAAATATCTATCAAGGTAGAACTGAAACGTGGATGTATAGTTAAAATTTAGTACCATTAAATCATCAGTAGTACTGACACTATTCTTAGCTGCAAGGTTTAGACCCGAAAAAACATTTTTATCGTATTGTAATTCAATTTTTGACTTCCCTCGACTTTCAATTACAAAACTTAAGTAAATCTCAAGGTATTTTTTAATCTCAGCAAATTCTGAATTTAATTTGCTCACTTCTTTTTTACTTGAATTATTTTTTGCCCAATGTAGTAATAGGCTATAGTATGCGTTCTCAATATCAACCCAGCCCAAAATTTGATTTATTCCGAGGAGTTTTAAAAACAAGTTATTAGGAATATTTACAAACTTTGGTATCCTAAGTTGAGGATAAGCTTGTTTAAGAACTTCAACTAAAACTTCAGGGCTTTTATCGGAATTTTGGGATATCCAAGATTCTGAACAAAGCAATAACGACGTGGGAATTAAGTCAGAATCAACAGCACATCGAAAGACTCAATCAATAAAATCAGAATATCTAGTTTTTAACCCATGAGCTAAATCAAAACCATTACCAACCATTATTAACCTATTCATCTACTTCGCCATTAACGCCTCAATCTCTTCAACTGTAATTGGAATATTCGCCATCAAGTCGATGTTCTTTCCTTTCTTTACAATGATGTCATTTTCGATACGTACACCGATGCCTTCTTCACGAATATAAATACCTGGCTCGATAGTGAAACACATGTTCTCTTCAATTACACCATATCGGGCACCTACATCATGCACATCAATACCCATAAAGTGACTAGTGCCATGAGGGAAATACTTTAGCGTTAATTTCTTACGCTCTTCCTCACTCGCATCCTTATCAATCAATTTGATATCGACTAAAGCTGAAGCCATCATTTCTTTTACTTCCGCATTGAAATCATTTAAAGTCATTCCTGGACTAAGTAATTCCTTAGCTTCATTATGAATCTTCAAACAAGCATTATAGACTTCTTTCTGACGAGGGCTGAATTTTCCATTTATAGGGATGGTCCGAGAAAGATCAGATGCATAGCATCCATATTCTGCTCCGAAATCCATCAACAATAAATCTCCATCATTACAAAGCATGTCATTTTCTACATAATGTAACACGCACGCATTGGCACCTGAAGCAACAATAGGAGTGTAGGCATGGCCAGATGCTCCTTGCCTGATGAAGCTTGAAATAATCTCCGCCTCAACTTCGTACTCATTCATTCCAGGCTTAACTGCGCCGAGCACATTACGAAAAGCTTGTTCGGTAATATCACAGGCTTTCTGTATTGTTGCAACTTCTTCTTCTTGTTTAATACTTCGCTGGTAAGATATGATAGGAGCACTACGTTTGAATTTGTGCAATGGATAAGCTTGACGCATTTCTTTTGCAAAGCGAATATCTTTCGTTTCTACTTCAGAACCTGCTCTGTCATTTTCATTCAAGTTTAAATAGAAGGTCTTCACCATATTACTTAAGTGACCAAGTGCACTATCAAAAGTGTCGTTCCATTTGATAGACTTAATTCCAGAAATTTCTTCCCCTTGTTCTTTATTTACTTTGTCGCCTTCCCAAACCGCGATCATTTCATTGGTCTCTTTCAAAAATAGAATCTCCCGTTGTGCTTTACTTGGAGCATCAGGGTATAATATAAGGATACATTCCTCTTGATCAATCCCCGTCAGATAAAAGAAGTCAGGGTTCTGGCGAAATGGGTGATGTCCATCGGCACTTCTTGGCATTACATCATTCGAAAAGAAGATAGCCATAGAATTCTTTTTCATTTGCTTCATAAAAGCCTTTCGGTTGCCGCTAAAAAAGCTAGCTGGCATGCGTTCATATCTACTCATAATTTCATCTTATTTATTAAGCATAACAAATGTATCTATTTTTTTTGACTCAAGCTAAGCTTGAAACACAAGATTAACTAGGGCAGCGAATGGCATTTAATTAATATTGAGACGCTCAAAATTAGACTTTAGTAAGACCGAGAAGCTGATTCCGAAGCTTCGGGATGTTCAAAGACCACTCGGCCGCTGTTAAGTATAATGAAGGGCAGTGATGATTTTAATTTATAGCCTTGATTTTCTCTTTCTTTTTTATCAAGAAAAAAGAAAAAAGAGCTGGATTAAGAAATGTAAAAATAGACGAGAGAAGGGATATTGAAATTAATTGACTTTCTTTCTCAATGAGATGGCACAACTGATGCTGTTTTTACTTACTTTTGTGCTCCAGAAAATTCTGGGAAAATTACACAGCTGGAAGGCAGTGACAGCAGGGCTTTAATTGGCTTATACCCAAAATAATTAATTATTGTCCTAAAAAAATTAAAATTCCGTTTTTTAATTAAAAATGTTTCCATACCTTTGCAGTCCTAAAATTTTAAGCAATTTATGCCTACAATTCAACAATTAGTAAGAAAAGGAAGGAAAGCGATTATAAGCAAAAGCAAGTCTAGAGCTTTAGACGCTTGTCCTCAGAAGAGAGGAGTATGTACCAGAGTATATACTACTACACCTAAAAAACCTAACTCTGCTTTACGTAAAGTAGCTAAGGTAAGATTGACCAACGGAATAGAAGTTATCGCTTATATCCCGGGTGAAGGTCACAACTTACAAGAGCACTCTATCGTATTGATTAGAGGAGGAAGAGTAAAGGATTTACCTGGTGTACGTTACCATATCGTTAGAGGTGCATTAGATACATCTGGCGTTGAAGGTAGATTACAATCAAGATCTAAATACGGAGCTAAGCGTCCGAAAAAATAAAAGATAATGAGAAAAAGAAAACCGCAGAAAAGGTATTATCAACCAGATCCGAGATTTGGTGATGAGAATGTAACTTTCTTTGTTAACAATTTAATGTTAGATGGAAAGAAGACTATTGCATACAGAATTTTTTATGATGCAATAGATTATGCGACTGAAAAAGCTAGTGAAGATGGCTACGAGCTTTGGAAAAAAGCTTTAGTAGCAATATCTCCGGGAGTTGAAGTAAAGAGTAGAAGAATCGGTGGAGCAACATTTCAAATTCCTTCAGAAGTACGTCCAGCAAGAAAGCGTTCTGTTGGTATGAAATGGTTAATTAAGTATTCTCGTGCACGGAATGGAAAGTCTATGGCTGAAAAGTTAGGTAGCGAAATTCTGGCAGCAGCTAAAGGTGAAGGTGCATCTGTTAAGAAGAGAGAAGATACGCAAAGAATGGCTGAAGCAAATAAAGCATTCTCTCACTTTAAGTTTTAATAAGAATAGTCATGGCTAGAGATTTAAAATACACGAGAAATATCGGAATCGCAGCGCACATTGATGCAGGTAAAACTACAACAACGGAGCGGATTCTGTTTTATACAGGTGTTACTCACCAAATAGGTGAAGTACATGATGGTGCGGCAACGATGGATCACATGGCACAGGAGCAAGAAAGGGGCATTACTATTACTTCTGCAGCTACAACTGTACACTGGGATTACAGAGATAAAGAATATCACGTTAATATTATTGATACTCCAGGTCACGTGGATTTCACTGTAGAGGTGAATCGTTCGTTAAGAGTATTGGATGGTTTAGTTTTTTTGTTTTCAGCTGTTGATGGTGTTGAGCCTCAATCGGAAACAAACTGGCGTTTAGCTGATAACTATAATGTACCAAGAATTGGATTCGTAAATAAAATGGACCGTCAAGGTGCTGACTTTTTAAACGTGTGTAAGCAAGTTAAAGAAATGTTAGGTAGCCACGCTTTACCATTACAAATTCCAATTGGCGCTGAAGATGACTTTAAGGGAGCGGTTGATTTAATCAACTTTAAAGGAATCGTTTGGAATGATGAAGATCAAGGAATGACTTTTAAAGAAGTTGAAATTCCTGCTGATATATATGACGAAGCTGTTATGTACAGAGAGCAATTGCTTGAAGCTGTAGCAGAATTTAATGATACTTTGATGGAGAAATACTTCGAAGATCCTGAGTCATTAACTGAAAGAGAAATTCTAGATGCATTAAGAGAAGCGACTATTGCTGGAAAAGTTATTCCAATGATGTGTGGTTCTGCGTTTAAAAATAAAGGTGTTCAAGCTATGCTTGATATGGTAATGGAAATTTTACCTTCTCCTTTAGATGTAGAGGCTATTAAGGGTACTAATCCGGATACAGAGGAAGTCGAATTAAGAAAGCCTAATGTTAATGAGCCTTTTGCTGCATTAGCATTTAAAATTGCAACAGATCCTTTCGTAGGTCGTTTGTGTTTTACTAGAGCTTACTCTGGAGTATTAGAATCAGGTTCTTATGTATTGAATACAAGAACAGGTAAGAAAGAGCGTATTTCACGTGTATTTGAAATGCACGCAAACACGCAAAAACAAGTTCCTCAATTACAAGCAGGAGATATTGCAGCTCTAGTTGGTTTTAAAGACATTAGAACTGGTGATACTTTGTGTGCGGAAAAGTTCCCAATTGTATTGGAGTCAATGGACTTCCCAGAACCAGTAATTGGATTAGCAATTGAGCCAAAAACTCAAAGTGATGTGGATAAGTTAGGAATGGCATTATCAAAGTTGTCTGAAGAAGATCCTACGTTCAAAGTTGCTTTTGATGAGAATACAAGTCAAACAATTATAAGCGGAATGGGTGAGCTTCACTTGGACGTTATTCTTGACCGTTTAAGAAGAGAATTTAAGGTTGAATGTAACCAAGGAGCTCCTCAAGTAAATTACAAAGAGCAGATTTCTGAAACAGTTGAGCATAGAGAAACATTTAAGAAACAATCTGGTGGTAGAGGTAAATTTGCTGATATCAAGTTTGAAATGGGACCTGTTGAAGATCCTACTAAACAAGGATTGGAATTCGTGAATAAAATCTTTGGTGGATCTATTCCAAGAGAATTTATCCCTTCAGTAGAGAAAGGATTTAAAGAAGCTATGAAGAATGGCATACTTGCAGGTTACGAAATCGATAGCTTGAAGGTTACTTTGTATGATGGTTCATTCCACCAAGTGGATTCAGATGCATTATCTTTTGAATTAGCGGCTAAAGTTGGATTTAAAAATGCTGCAAAAACAGCTAAGCCTATTATTTTGGAGCCGATCATGAAGCTGGAAGTTATTACTCCAGAAGAAAATACAGGTGATGTAGTAGGAGATTTGAATAGAAGAAGAGGTATCATGGAAGGTATGACTGTTAAAGGAAATGGTCAAGTTATTAAGGCTAAGGTTCCATTATCTGAAATGTTCGGATATGTAACGCAGTTGAGAACAATCACTTCGGGTAGAGCAACGTCAACTATGGAATTCTATAGTTACGAGCCTGCTCCAGAAAGTATCGCGAAAGTAGTAATTGAAAAAGCAACGGGTAAAGTAACCGCTTAATAGTAAAGAAAATGACACAGAGAATTAGAATTAAGTTGAAATCATACGATTATAATTTAGTTGACAAGTCAGCTGAAAAAATCTATAAAACAGTAAAGAATACAGGTGCTATTATTAGTGGTCCTATTCCTTTGCCAACGAAAAGAAAAGTCTTTAACATTTTGCGTTCACCTCACGTGAATTCAGATTCGAAAGAACAATTTCAATTAATGACTTATAAAAGATTATTAGACATCTACAGCTCTAACTCAAAAACAATTGACGCTTTAATGAAGCTAGAATTGCCGAGTGGAGTCGATGTAGAAATTAAAGTTTAAGCGGGAAACCAATGTGCTTGTTTCGATTTATCGGAATGAGGATACGTTCCATCTGAAACAAATTTTTAAAACAAAAAGACAGATGAAAGCAATTTTAGGAAAAAAGATTGGAATGACGAGCGTCTTCACTGAAGATGGTGCAAAAATGCCTTGTACGGTATTGAGCATCGGACCATGCTACGTTACTCAGGTCAAAACAGAAGAAACTGACGGTTATAATGCTGTACAGTTAGGCTACAATGAAAAGAAAGCCAAAAACACTCCTAATCCAATGAAAGGACACTTTAAGAAAGCTGGTGTTGATCCTCAACACAAGTTATTCGAAATAAGAGACTTTGACTTTGAGAAGAACTTAGGTGATGAAATCACTATCGATATATTCGAAGAAGGTGAAGAAATCTCTGTAGTAGGAACTTCAAAAGGTAAAGGATTCCAAGGTGTTGTAAAACGTCACGGATTTAGAGGTGTTGGAATGCAAACACACGGTCAACACAACAGAGGAAGAGCGCCAGGATCTATTGGTATGGCATCTACTCCTTCTAGAGTGTTGAAAGGTCAACGTATGGGTGGTCGAATGGGTACTGATAGAGTGAAAGTTAAAGGCCTGAAAATTATTAAATTAATAGCGGAAGAAAACTTAATGGTTGTAAAAGGAAGTGTTCCTGGCCATAAAGGTGCTTACATAATCGTGGAGGGTAAATAAAATGAAAGTAAAAGTTTTAAATACAGCCGGTAAAGAAACTGGAAGAGAGGTTACATTACCAAAAGATATTTTTGGAATTGAGCCTAACGATCATGCTATTTACTTAGACGTTAAGCAATATTTAGCTAACCAACGTCAAGGTACGCATAAAGCAAAAGAAAGAGCTGACATTGCAGGATCTACAAGAAAGATCAGAAAGCAAAAAGGTTCTGGTGGAGCACGTTTTGGTAGCATTAAGAGTCCTATTTTTAGAGGTGGAGGACGAGTATTCGGTCCACGTCCAAGGGACTACAGCTTCAAATTGAACAAGAAAGTGAAAGTTTTAGCTAGACACTCTGCATTAACTTACAGAGCACAGGATAAAGCAATCGTTGTTGTTGAAGACTTGAAAATGGATGTGCCTAAAACAAAAGATTTTATCGCGTTCATGGGAAACATCGGAGCAGATAAAAAAGGATTATACGTTAACCAGAATGCAGATAAGAATATCATATTATCTTCTAGAAACTTTCAAGGAACTAGAATTACTGAGGTTAACAATTTAAACACTTACGATATTTTAAATTGCCAAAAGCTAATCATTAGCGAAAGCAGCCTAGAGTATTTTAATAAATAATTGAAGCCATGAGAGTAATAGAAGACGTATTATTAAAGCCAGTTGTGACAGAGAAGTCCAACGCTATGCAAGAGAAAAGTAACAGATTTACTTTCGTTGTAGATAGAGATGCTAATAAATTAGTAATCAAGAAGGCTATTGAAACGATGTACGGAGTTAGTGTAGACAAAGTATGGACACACGTAATTCCAGCGAAAGCAAAAACTCGTTTCACGAAGTCAGGAGTGGCTTCAGGAAGAAAACCAGCTTATAAAAAAGCAATTGTGAGTCTTGTGGACGGCGATACAATTGATTTCTATAGTAATATCTAATAGGAATAAGAATCCACAAAATAAGAAAAGATGGGAATTAGAAAATTTAAACCAGTAACACCTGGTACACGTTTTAGAGTCGGTAGTGACTTTGCAGAAGTAACTACGGATAAGCCAGAGAAATCTTTGCTTTTACCTTTGAGTAAAAAAGGCGGGCGAAATTCTAATGGTAGAATCACCACTCGTTATAGAGGTGGGGGATCAAAAAGAAAGTATCGTATTATCGATTTTAAGAGAGATAAGCATGACATGAAGGCAGAAGTGCTTTCAGTCGAGTACGATCCAAATAGAACAGCTCGTATTGCTTTATTGCAATATGAAGATGGAGAGAAAAGGTATATCATTGCACCAAACGGTTTAGAAGTGGGTTCATCAGTTATTTCTGGTGAAAATGCAAAACCTGAAGTAGGTAATGCAATGTTCTTAGCTAACATTCCATTAGGTTCTGTAGTTCATAATATTGAAATGCAACCGGGTAGAGGAGCGCAAATTGCAAGAAGTGCAGGTGCATACGCACAATTGACTGCTCGTGAAGGTAAATATGCAATCTTGAAGATGCCTTCAGGTGAAACAAGAATGATTCTTAAGACTTGTTTAGCAATTATCGGCTCAGTGTCTAATTCTGATCATAACCTTACCGTTTTAGGAAAAGCAGGAAGAAAAAGATGGTTAGGAATTCGACCACGTACTAGAGGGGTTGTAATGAATCCTGTAGATCACCCAATGGGTGGTGGTGAAGGCCGTAACTCTGGTGGTCACCCACGTTCTAGAACAGGCGTTTATGCTAAAGGCTTTAAAACTAGAGACAAGAAGAAATCATCTAATCGTTTAATCATTAGCAAGCGTAAAAAATAAGATATGGCACGTTCAATAAAAAAAGGTCCTTACATCGCACATCACTTATTAAAGAAGGTAGATGTTCAGAATGAGACTGAAAGAAAAACAGTAATTAAAACTTGGTCTAGAGCAAGTATGATTATTCCTGATATGGTTGGCCATACAATCGCAGTGCATAACGGTAATAAATTTATTCCTGTTTATGTAACGGAAAATATGGTAGGTCACAAGTTGGGTGAATTTTCTCCAACTCGTTCATTTAGAGGACATTCATCAAAGAAAATTAAATAAGACTTAGATAATTCAAGTTAAATCGAATTGTCTAAAACTCGAAAATTTTAAACATGGAAGCAGTAGCAAAATTGAAAAATAACCCTACATCAACTCGAAAAACTCGTTTGGTAGTTGATTTGATTAGAGGGATGGAAGTGAATGAAGCATTGAATGTGTTGAAGTTCACAAGTAAAGAATCAGCTCCTAAAATTGGGAAACTGTTGTTATCAGCTATTAATAACTGGGGACAAAAAAATGATGCTCAACCAGAAGATCACGATTTGATCGTGAAGTCTGTTTGGGTTGATGGTGGAAAAATGCTTAAGCGTTTTAGACCAGCTCCTCAAGGTAGAGCTCACAGGATCCGTAAGCGTTCTAATCACATTACCATGGTAGTGGATACGAAAACGCCAATAGCGGTGAAAGAAGAGGCTGTAACAGCTGAATAAGAAGAGAAAGAAGAGAAGAAATGCTCACCCACTGGTGAGCATTTTTTTTGATGAAAAATAGGTTTCAACATCGAAACGGAAAGTGTATAAAAAAAATACAAAAAAAATGAATGAAGGGAATAAAATTCCAATTTTAATCCTTACATTTGCACTCCAATTTTATAGAAGCGTTTCAAAATAGAACGAAATTAATGGGACAAAAAATTAATCCAATATCGAATAGACTAGGGATCATCAGAGGATGGGATTCAAACTGGTTCGCAGACAAAGACGCTGGCAAAAAGCTAGTGGAAGATGTTAAAATTCGCGAGTATTTACGTGCTCGTATTAATAAGGGTGGCCTATCTAAGATTATCATAGAAAGAACGCTTAAAAGAATTACTGTAACGGTTCATACATCACGTCCAGGTATCATTATTGGTAGAGGTGGTTCTGAAGTAGATAGAATTAAAGAAGAGCTTAAAAAGTTAACTGGTAAGGATGTTCAAATAAACATCGTTGAAATCAGAAGACCTGAACTTGATGCTGCAATTGTAGGAGAAAGTGTTGCTAAGCAATTAGAAGGTCGTGTTAATTTTAGAAGAGCTGTGAAGATGGCTATCGCTTCAACTATGAGAATGGGTGCACAAGGTATCAAGATTCGTTGCGCAGGAAGACTGGGTGGTGCTGAGATGGCAAGAGCAGAAGAATATAAGCAAGGAAGAACACCACTTCAAACTTTAAGAGCAGATATCGATTATGCATTGGTAGAAGCAAATACAATTTATGGTAAAATTGGAGTTAAGGTTTGGATTTGTAAAGGTGAAGTTCTAGGTAAAAGAGATTTATCTCCTAACGTAGGCGATCCAAATGCGAAGAAACAGAAGAAGAAATTTGCTAAGCGTAAATAATTAGAAGAAGATGTTATTACCTAAGAGAGTAAAATTTAGAAAACAGCAGAAAGGCAGGATGAAAGGAAATTCCGGTAGAGGTACAGAAGTATCTTTCGGTTCTTTCGGATTGAAGTCTTTAGATGCCAAGTGGATTACAAATCGTCAGATTGAAGCTGCTAGGATTGCTGTGAACAGATATATGAAAAGAGAAGGTAAAGTGTGGATTAGAATTTTTCCAGACAAACCTTACACAAGTAAGCCGTTAGAGGTAAGAATGGGTAAAGGTAAAGGAGCTCCAGAAGGATGGGTTGCTGTTGTTAAGCCCGGAAGAATTATGTTTGAAGTAGATGGTGTTCCTGCAGAAGTAGCTAAAGAAGCGTTAAGACTTGCTGCACAGAAATTGCCAGTTCAGACAAAAGTAGTAACAAGAAGAGATTACGTAGAAGCTTAAAGAATAAAGCTATGACACTGAATAGAGAAGATATAAAACAATTGACAACTGAAGAATTGTTAGAGAAAGGTCGCGAGACGAAAGTTCAACTGAAAAAGTTGGAATTTAACCACGCGATTTCTGCAATTGAAAATCCATTGCAGATTAAGGCAATGCGAAGAGATATCGCAAGGTTGTTAACAGAATTGAGAAGCAGAGAATTGAATAATTCTGAAAACTAATAGTCCGATGGAAACAGTAGAAAGAAAAGTAAGAAAAACCAGAACTGGTGTTGTTAGCAGTAGCAAAATGGAAAAGACCATAACTATTACTGTTGAACGTAAAGTAATTCACCCGATGTACGGTAAGTTTTTGAAAAAAACTAAGAAGTACACGGCGCATGATGAAACGAACGATTGCAACGAAGGTGACTTGGTAAGAATTATGGAAACTCGACCTCTAAGTAAAAACAAGAGATGGAGATTAGTTGAAATTTTAGAAAGAGCTAAATAAGATGTTACAACAAGAATCAAGAGCGGGCGTAGCTGATAACAGCGGAGCAAAAGAGATCCTAGTAATTAAAGTGCTAGGTGGATCTAAAAGAAGATATGCTTCAATTGGAGATATGGTGGTAGTTTCTGTAAAGAAAGCTCTTCCTAACGGTAATGCTAAGAAAGGTACTGTGCACAAAGCTGTTGTTGTACGTACAAAGAAAGCTATTAAAAGAAAAGATGGTTCTCATATCCGTTTTGATGACAATGCAGTTGTATTGTTGAATCCTCAGGATGAGATGAGAGGTACTCGTATTTTTGGTCCTGTGGCTCGTGAATTGAGAGATAGAGATTATATGAAGATTGTTTCACTAGCTCCAGAGGTTATATAATATTAAGAAGATGAGCAAGAATAGATTTGAACCAAAATTTAATATCAAGAAAGGTGATACAGTAATTGTGTTAACTGGAAATGATAAAGGGAAAACAGGCAAAGTGTTGACTGTAAACCCAAAGACATCGAAAGTGATTGTTGAGCAGGTTAATATGGTAAAGAAACATACTAAGCCAGATGCGAAGAATCCAGACGGTGGGATTATCCCAATGGAAGCACCAATACATGTTTCTAATATTTCGTTGATTGATCCTAAATCAGGAAAAGCAACAAGAGTTAGAAGAGAGAAAGGTGAAAAGGGATGGAATAGAATTTCTAAGAAATCAGGAGAAATTATAGAATAATGAGTTATACACCGCGATTACAAAAGAAGTATGATGAGGAAGTAGTTCCAGCTATGACTGAGAAGTTTAACTACTCATCTATTATGTCAGTGCCTAAAATCGTTAAGATTGCATTGAACCAAGGAGTGAATGGTGCTACTAGTGATAAGAAGTTAGTAGATGTGGCTGTGCAAGAGATGACAGAAATTGTTGGACAAAAAGCAGTAGCTACACTTTCAAAGAAGGCTATCTCAAACTTTAAGTTGAGAGAAGATATGCCGATTGGAGCAAAAGTAACTTTGAGAAGAGTTCGTATGTATGAATTCTTGGATCGTTTGGTTTCTGTTGCTTTACCAAGAGTTAGAGATTTCCAAGGAATTAATAACAAAGGGTTTGACGGAAGAGGTAACTATAACTTCGGTATTACGGAGCAAATTATCTTCCCTGAAATCGATATTGATAAAGTAGCTAGAATTGGAGGTTTTAACATTACAATTGTTACTACAGCCAAAACAGATCAAGAAGCAATGGAATTGTTGAAACTAATGGGCCTTCCATTTAAAAAATAAACTATGTCTAGAAAATCAGTAGTAGCAAGACAAGCTAAGAGAGAAAGAATAGTTGCCAAGTTTGCAGAGAAGAGAAAAGCTCTAAAAGCGGCTGGTGATTACGAAGCATTAGATAAATTGCCTAAGAACGCATCACCTGTTAGGTTAAAAAACAGATGTGGACTTACCGGTAGACCGAAAGGATACGTAAGATTTTTTGGAATCAGTCGTGTTAAATTTAGAGAATTAGCTTCTGCAGGACAAATTCCTGGTGTAACAAAAGCAAGTTGGTAACAATAAAATAAGAAAGAAATGTATTTCGATACTATAGCAGATTACTTGACAAGAATTAGAAACGCTCAAATGGCTCAACACCGTATGGTAGAGATTCCTGCGTCTAACTTGAAAAAAAGAATGACTGAAATCCTTTATGAAAAAGGTTACATCCTCAAATATAAATTTGAAGATGAAGCTTTTGGAGGCCAAGGTAAAATCATGATTGCCCTTAAATACGATGGAAATATGATTCCTGTAATGAAGTCTATCACTAGAGCTTCAAAACCAGGTTTGCGTATGTATAAGAACTCGAAAGAGATTCCACACGTATTGAACGGTTTAGGGGTAGCAATTATCTCTACATCGAAAGGAGTGATGACAGATAAAGAAGCTCGTAACCTGAATGTAGGTGGTGAGATTTTGTGTGAAGTATATTAACAAAAGAAAAAGAATCAATCATGTCTAGAATTGGAAAAGCACCAGTTGCAGTCCCTGAGGGTGTAGAAATAAAAGTGGAAGGCGCTTTAGTTACTGTTAAAGGTATAAAAGGTGAGTTGGTACAGGCTATCGATAAAGATATGTCTGTAAAAGTTGAGAATGGTCAAGTAACTGTTCAAAGACCAACTGAACAAAAGAGACATAAAGCTCTTCACGGTTTATATCGTTCATTGATCGCAAATATGGTAACAGGTGTTGCCGAAGGTTATAAAAAAGAGTTAGAATTGATAGGAGTAGGGTTTCGTGCCTCTTCTACAGGTCAACTTTTGGAAATGGCTTTAGGATTCTCTCACCCAGTAGTATTCTTATTACCTGAAGAGGTGAAAGTGGAAGCTATCATGGAGAAAGGGAAGCCACCAAGAGTAATCTTAACCAGTATTGATAAACAATTAATTGGACAGATTGCCGCTAGAATTAGAGCAGTTAGAAAACCAGAACCATATAAAGGAAAGGGTATCAAATTTGCCGGTGAAGTATTGAGAAGAAAAGAAGGTAAATCAGCGAAAAAATAATAGAAATGGCTTTTAGTAATATTAAGAGAAGAAAAAGAATTAAGAGAGGTATTCGTAACAAAGTTACTGGTACTGCTCAAAGACCTAGATTGTCTGTTTTTAGAAGTAATAAAGCGATTTATGCTCAACTAATTGACGATGTAACAGGCCA
Source organism: Flavobacteriaceae bacterium (assembly GCA_047621945.1). Classification (GTDB taxonomy): domain Bacteria; phylum Bacteroidota; class Bacteroidia; order Chitinophagales; family UBA8649; genus JAFMKE01. Next base: position 5,018 of record JBLHMK010000026.1, on the reverse strand, counting down.
AACATTGGCATCTGCAACATCTAAGGATTCTGCGATAAGCGGAGGAAACAAAGTAGAGCAATCTAAAAAAGTAGGTACTATGTTAGCAGATCGTGCTAAGACAGCAAAAATTGAAACAGTTGTTTTCGATAGAAACGGTTTTAGATTTCACGGACGTATCGCTGCTTTGGCAGAAGGTGCAAGAGAAAACGGATTAAAATTCTAGTCAAATAAATTAAGTAGAATGTCAGCAAAAGGAAACATGTTAAGAGCCTCCGAGCTTGATTTAAAGGAAAAAGTGGTGAGCATCCGTAGAGTTGCTAAAGTAACGAAAGGTGGTAGAACTTTTGGTTTCTCCGCTTTAGTTGTAGTAGGTAATGGTAAGGGAGTAGTAGGTCACGGAATGGGTAAGGCCAGAGAGGTGACAGAAGCTATTCAAAAAGCTATTGATGATGCAAAGAAGAGCTTAGTTAAAGTTCCAATCTTGAAAGGTACTATCCCTCATGAGCAATTAGGGAAATTTGGTGCAGCGAAAGTGTTAATGCGTCCTGCTTCAGAAGGTACTGGTGTAATAGCCGGTGGTGGAATGAGAGCGGTATTAGAAGCTGCTGGTGTTCACAATGTATTAGGGAAATCTAAAGGCTCAAATAATCCTGCAAATGTGATTAGAGCAACAGTGGATGCACTTATGAAAATGAGAGATCCTTACACTGTAGCAAGAGATAGAAGAGTTTCATTAAAGAAAGTTTTTAACGGATAAGATCATGGGAAAAGTTAGAGTTACTCAGGTTAAGAGTGTTATAGATAGACCAAAAGATCAGAAAGCAACAATGATTGCTTTAGGATTAAGAAAAATAGGTCGTAGTAATGATTTTGTACGCTCACCACAAATTGATGGAATGATCAATAAGGTGTCGCATTTAATAAAAATTGAGGATATATAGTTATGAACTTAAGTAGTTTAAAACCAGCTAAAGGTTCTACGCACAACTCGAAAAGAGTTGGTAGAGGTCAAGGATCAGGAAAAGGTGGAACTTCAACAAGGGGTCACAATGGTGCTCAGTCACGTTCTGGTTACTCTAGAAAGATCGGATTTGAAGGTGGTCAAATGCCATTGCAAAGAAGGATTCCTAAGAGAGGATTTAAGAATGTAAATAGAAAAGAGTACGCTGTACTTAATCTTGCTATGATTCAACATTATGCTGAGAAGTTCAATGTTAAAGAAATCGATTTGGCTTTCTTAAAAGAGAACAACATTATTAAGAACTCTGAAATAGTTAAGGTTCTCGCTAATGGTGAGTTAACATCAAAAGTGAAAGTGTCAGCTCATGCAATTAGTGCAACTGCTCAAGCTCAGATTGAGCAGGCAGGCGGGTCTTTTACTAAAATTTAATTTGTAGGATAGTGAAGTTTATTGAAACGATAAAGAATATTTGGTCCATTAAGGAATTGAGAGATAAAATCTTATTTACCCTACTTTTAGTATTGGTATATAGAATTGGTTCTTATGTAGTCCTTCCTGGTGTTGACCCTTCAAGTTTAAGTGCTCTTGCTGATAAAGCAGGTTCAGGTATTCTTGGAATGGTGAACATATTTGCGGGTGGTGCTTTTAGTAGAGCTTCAATCATGGCCTTAGGTATTATGCCTTATATATCTGCATCTATTGCAGTTCAACTATTAACTATCGCCGTGCCTTACTTCCAAAAATTACAGAAGGAAGGAGAAAGTGGTCGTCGTCAAATTAATCAAATAACTAGAATCCTTACTATTATAGTAACAATGGTGCAGGGTGCTGGTTACTTAACTTTATTGAATTCTCAAGGGATTCAAATCGTAGAAGGCTACTCTCCAGCATTGTTTACGATTACAGCAATGATTGTACTCTCAACTGGTACTTTATTTGCAATGTGGATCGGTGAAAAAATTACGGATAACGGTATAGGAAATGGTATCTCACTATTGATTATGGTAGGAATTATTGCAGCCTTACCTGGATCTTTTGCAAGCGAGTTGGCAGCACGTTTTGGTGCAAGTGGTGGAGGATTGGTAATCTTTATATTTGAACTAGTAATCTTATTCTTAATTATTATTGCTTCTATCGCTTTAGTTCAAGCAACACGTCGAGTAGCTATTCAATATGCTAAGCGTAACGTAGTGCAAGGTGCTAAAACTATGCAAGCTGGTGGTAATCGACAATACTTGCCATTAAAAGTAAATGCATCAGGTGTGATGCCGATCATCTTCGCTCAAGCGATTATGTTCCTACCTTCTATGGTTTATCAATTCTTTTCGGATAATCAAGCAAGCTGGTTCGTTCAAGCTTTCTCTGATCCGACGAGTTGGGCTTACAATATCTTTACGTTTTTACTAATTGTAGTATTCACGTATTTTTATACAGCAATGGTTGTTAATCCAGTTCAAATTGCTGATCAATTGAAAAAAGATGGTGGTTTTATCCCGGGTATTAAGCCAGGTAAAAGCACAGCTGAATATGTAGATACGGTTGTATCGAGAATTACCTTACCAGGATCAATATTCTTAGGAATTATTGCCATCCTTCCTGCATTTGCTATGTTGGCTGGAGTGAATACTGGTTTTGCTTATTTCTTCGGTGGTACATCGTTGTTAATTATGGTGGGTGTTATTTTGGATACGCTTCAACAAATTGAAAGTCACTTAATGATGCGTCATTATGATGGCTTGATGAAAGGTGGAAGTAAAATGAAAGGAAGACACAGTGTGGGGGCTTCTATTTAAGAAGATGGTGAAAACCGACGAGGAAATCGAATTAATTCGAGAAAGTTCTTTACTTGTTTCAAAGACCTTAGCTGAACTAGCTAATCATATAAAACCTGGTGTTACGCCATTGTTTTTAGATAAGTTGGCTGAGGAATTTATCAGAGATCATGGCGCAGTGCCGGGATTCAAAGGATATGGAGATTTTCCTAATACTCTTTGTTTCTCAATGAACAGCGCAGTGGTTCACGGGATACCAAACAAGACTGAAATCCAGGAGGATGATGTGTTGTCAATTGATTGTGGTACGATAATGAATGAGTTTTATGGCGATCAAGCTTTTACATTTGCAATGGCAGGTATAAATGCTGAGGTGCTAAAACTTCTTCAAGTAACGCGAAAATCCTTAAGCCTAGGAATCGAGCAAGCCATAGTTGGTAAGCGAGTAGGTGATATCGGATATGCAATACAACAGTACTGTGAAAAAGAACATGGCTATGGTGTGGTTAGAGAATTGGTTGGACATGGTTTAGGGAAATCCTTACATGAAGATCCTGAAGTTCCGAACTACGGAAGAAAGGGCCAGGGATCTAAGCTATTGGAGAATATGGTTTTAGCTATAGAACCCATGATTAATCTTGGAACTAGAGATGTTGTTTCTGACAAAGATGGTTGGACAATATTGACGAAAGATGGAAAAGTAAGTGCACACTATGAGCATGATATCGTAGTAAAAAAAGATAAAGCAGACATCTTAACGGATTTCGAAATTATCGATAATGCAATAAAAAATAACAAAGAGCTTCAAGAAATTGTAGCATAGAACAATATATGGCAAAACAAGATTTAATTAAACTAGATGGCATCATAACAGAAGCATTATCAAATGCAATGTTTAGAGTTAAACTAGAAAACGGACATGAGGTCGTAGCGCACATTAGTGGAAAAATGAGAATGCACTACATTAAAATCTTACCAGGCGATAAGGTTGCTATTGAAATGTCCCCATATGATTTAGATAAAGGAAGAATAACGTATAGATATAAATAGAGTATTATGAAAGTTAGAGCATCTATCAAAAAAAGAAGCGTTGATTGTAAAGTAGTTCGTCGTAAAGGGCGTCTATATATCATCAACAAGAAGAATCCAAGATTTAAACAAAGACAGGGATAAATTTTTAGCAATGGCAAGAATAGCAGGAACAGATTTACCAAGAAATAAGCGCGGCGTAGTAGGCTTAACTTATATTTTCGGAGTAGGAAGAACAAGAGCTTCAGAAATTTTAGCGACGCTAAAAATTGATGAGAGCAAGAAAGTTGAAGAATGGTCAGACGATGAAGTAGCTGAGCTCAACAAACATATTGGAGACAATATCAAAGTTGAAGGTGAGTTGCGTTCAGAGGTGCAATTAAGCATTAAACGTTTGCAAGATATCGGATGCTACAGAGGAATTCGTCATCGTAAGGGTTTGCCTTTAAGAGGTCAACGTACGAAGAATAACTCTAGAACAAGAAAAGGTAAAAGAAAGACAGTCGCTAACAAGAAGAAAGCAACTAAATAATAATTAAAGGAGCATAGAATTATGGCTACAAGTAAAAAGGCTGGAAAAGCTAAAAAAAGAGTTGTAAAAGTTGATGCTGAAGGTAAGGTTTTCATTAAAGCTACTTTCAATAACATCATCGTAACTTTTACGAACAATCAAGGACAAACAATTTCATGGGGATCTGCTGGTAAAGCAGGTTTTAGAGGTTCTAAAAAGAATACGCCTTACGCAGCGCAGATTGCTGTAACGGATGCCGCTAAAGTTGCTCATGATGCTGGACTTAGAAAAGTTGAAGTGTTTGTGAAAGGTCCTGGATCAGGAAGAGAGTCTGCTATCAGAACAGTATATAGCAGTGGAATTGAAGTTACAACTATTAGAGATGTGACCCCAATCCCTCACAATGGTTGTCGTCCTCCAAAAAGAAGAAGAGTTTAATAAATAATATTCAAGATAAAGAATCATGGCAAGATATATCGGTCCAAAAACCAAAATAGCTAGAAAATTCGGTGAAGCAATTTACGGAGATGATAAGTATTTCGACAGAAGAAAATATTCTCCAGGTCAGCACGGATCTTCGAAAAGAAGAAAATCTGTATCTGATTACGGTGTTCAGTTGAAAGAAAAGCAAAAAGCTAAATATACTTACGGTCTACTAGAACGTCAGTTTAGAATTACCTTTAAAAAAGCATCTAGAAAAGAAGGTGTTACAGGTGAAAACTTGTTACAAGCTTTAGAAGCTAGATTGGATAACGTAGTTTAC